>JAJDTN010000229.1 GCA_022827165.1 Candidatus Latescibacterota bacterium | reverse complement strand
CTCCACGCCGTGGGCCGCATCGAGCAGGTCCTGCAGGCTGGTGCGCGACAGGACGCCGTCCACCGCCTCCTGCACCCGCATCCACAGGCCGCGGATCGAGCAGTCCACGGGGGTGTGGCAGCAACTCTCCTCGGCGCCGGTGAAGTGGTCGCAGAAGGTAGGGTCGTAGAGGGGCCCGCCGAGGGCGGCCACGACCTCGGCCACGGCGATCTGCGAGGCCGGGCGGACCAGGCTGTAGCCGCCGTGCTGGCCGCGCTCGCTGTCGACGAGGCCGCTGCGCCGGAGGGTGGCGAGGTAGCGGGCGGCGTTGTGGGGCGACAGGCCCTCGGCCTCGGCGATCTCCGGGATCGTGGCGCTGCGGCCGGGGGGGCGGCGGGCCACCTGCAGCAGGCAGCGCAGTCCGTACTCCTCCTGGGCGCTCAGTTTCATCCTACATCATCCCGAGCTGCAGCTTGGCCGCCTCGGACATGCGGTCGATGCTCCACGGCGGGTCCCAGGTGACGTCGACCTGGGAGTCGTCCACCTCCGGCACCTCCTCCAGCACCTTGCGCTGCACCTCGCCGGGCAGGGTGCCGGCCACCGGGCAGGCCGGCGAGGTGAGGGTCATGGTGACGTGGACCTTGCGGCCCCCTTCCTCCTCCTCCTCCACGTCGACGGCGTAGATCAGGCCGAGCTCGTAGATGTCGACGGGGATCTCGGGGTCGTAGCAGGTCTTGAGGACGTCGACGACCTTGGCCTCGACACTGCCGGGCGGGTGTTCCTGGGGTTCGGTCGGTTCCACGTTGCTCACTCCGTCGTGACCGGCTCGGCGGCGTCGCCGTCGAGGGCGGATTTCATGGCATGCCAGGCCAGGGTGGCGCACTTGACCCGCATGGGGAACTCGCGGACGCCGGCGAAGACGGCGAGCTTGCCGGCCTTCACCGGATCGACAGGCTCGGAGACGTCCGCCGTGACCAGCTCGAGAAAGCTCGCGAAGGCGGCCTTCGCCTCCTCGACGCTGCGGCCCTTCAACTGCTGGGTCATGAGCGAGGCCGAGGCCTTGGAGATGGCGCACCCGTAGCCTTCGAAGCGGATCTCCTCGATCACCCCCTCGTCGCCGAGGAGGAGATGCACATGGAGGTGGTCTCCGCAGAGCGGGTTGTAGCCCTCCTGGCGGCGGTTGGCGTTCTGCAGGGGGCCGAAGTTCCGCGGGCTGCGGTTGTGGTCGAGGATGACCTGCTGATACAGCTCGCGCAGCTCGGTCACGACGCGCCTCCCATCACCGCATCCACCTGGCGCAGGGCCTCGACCAGCAGGTCGATCTCGCCGGGGGTGTTGTAGAAGGCCAGGGAGGCCCGGGTCATGGCGGGCACGCCGAAGCGGGCCATGAGGGGCTGGGCGCAGTGGTGACCGGTGCGCACGGCCACTCCCTCGGCGTCGAGGATGGTGCCGATGTCGTGGGGGTGGGCGCCGTCGAGGGCGAAGGAGAGGACCGGGACCTTGGGCCGGGCCTCGCCGAAGAGGCGCAGGCCCTCGACCTCGGCGAGCTGTTCCGAAGCGTGGGCGAGCAGGTCCTCCTCGTACGCGGAGACGCGCTCCATGCCGAGGCCGTTGAGGTAGTCCACGGCGGCGGCCAGGCCCACGGCGCCGGCGATGTTCGGGGTACCGGCCTCGAAGCGGGCCGGCGGCTCGGCCCAGGTCGTGCCCTCGAAGGAGACGGACCGGATCATGGAGCCGCCGCCCTCGTAGGGATCCATGCCCTCGAGCAGCTCGCGGCGGCCGTAGAGGATGCCGATCCCCGTGGGCGCGAACAGCTTGTGCCCCGAGAGGGCGTAGAAGTCGCAGCCCAGGGCCTGCACGTCCACCGGCAGGTGGGGCGCGCCCTGGGCCCCGTCGACGAAGACCACGGCGCCGTACTCGCGGGCCAGGTCGCAGATGCGGCGCACGGGGTTGACGGTGCCGAGGACATTGGAGGCGTGGGTCACGGCCACGAGGCGGGTGCGCGGCGACAGGCGGTCGGCGAAGGCGGCCAGGTCGAGCTCGCCGTCGTCGGTGACGGGCGCCACCTTCAGGCGGGCCCCCGTGGCCTCGCAGAGCATCTGCCAGGGGACGATGTTGGAGTGGTGCTCCATGTGGGTCACGAGGATCTCGTCGCCCGCGCCCACCCGGGACCTGCCGTACCCGTGGGCGACGAGGTTGGCGGCCTCCGTCGTGCCCCGGCAGAACACGACCTCGGCGCTCTCGGCGGCGTTGACGAAGGTGGCCAGCCGGCCGCGGGCGCGCTCGTAGGAGAACGTGGCCTGCTGGCTGAGGAAGTGGACGCCGCGGTGGATGTTGGCGTTCTCCTCCTCGTAGTAGCGCTCCACCGCGTCGATCACCGGCCTCGGCTTCTGGGTGGTGGCGGCGTTGTCGAGGTAGACCAGCGCCCGGCCGCGCACCGCCCGCCCGAGGATCGGGAAGTCCCGCCGGACCGCGTCGACGTCGAGGCCCCCCTCGTCGCTCACTTGCGGGGGCATCACCGGCTGGGGGGCGGTCACAGGGTCTCCTCCTCGGCCAGGACCTCGTCCACGCGCCGGGAGACCAGGGCCTCCACGTGGGCCCGCAACCCCTCGTGGGTGACCCGCTCCACCAGCTCGCCGGCGAAGGCGCGGGTGAGGACGCGCCGGGCCTCGGCCAGTCCCACGCCGCGGGAGCGCAGGTAGAACAGGGCCCCCGCGTCGAGCTGACCCGTCGTCGATCCGTGGCTGCAGCGGACGTCGTCGGCGTAGATCTCCAGCTGCGGCTTGGAGGTCACCTGGGCGTCGTCGGAGAGCAGCAGGTTCTGGTTGGACTGGAAGGCGTCGGTCTTCTGGGCGGCCTGGTGGACGTGGATCTTGCCGCGGAAGACGCCCTGCGCCCGGCCGCCGAGGATCCCCTTGTAGAGCTCGTGGCTGCTGCAGTTCGGGGCGGCGTGCTCGATGGTGGTGTAGTTGTCCACCAACTCCCGGCCGCGGGGCAGGAACAGGCCGTTGAGGGTCGAGTCGATGCCCTCGCCGTCGATGAGGGTGGTCACGTCCTCGCGCACGGCCCGCCCGCTGAGGCAGAGGGTGTGGGCCGTGAAGCGGGCCTCGGCGGCCTCCTTGACGTGGAGGGTGCCGGCGTGGCAGGCCGACGGGCCGTGGAGATGGACCCGGCCGTACTCGACGGCGGCGCCGCGGCCGACGGAGATCTCGGTCACCGGGGCCGCCAGGCGGCCGTCGCCGCCGCCGGTGCCGGCGAAGGTCTCGATCAGGGTGACCCGGCTGTTGGCGCCGGTGGCCACGATGGTGCGCGGTGTCGTCAGGCCCTGGCCGCTGGCCGCGTGCAGGACCTGGATCGGCGCCTCCACGGCGGTATCCGCCGGCACGCAGATGAAGGCGCCGTCGCGCACGAAGGCGGTGCCGAGGGCGGCGAAGCTCTCGTCGAGGTCGAGGGTGTGGGCCCCCAGGTCGTCGAGCCCGTCCCACTCCCCGGGCCCCAGCTCTCCGAGGGAGCGCACCTGCACCCCGCCGGGAAGGTCGCCGGCCCGGGACAGGTCCGGGGCGAAGCAGCCGTCGACGAAGACGAGCACCGGGCCGTCGACGCCGGCGGCCAGCAGGGGCCGCACCTCGGCGGCGGTCAGCGGTCCGGGCTCGGCCACCGGGGCGAAGAAGGTGTGGGTCAGGGGCGCCGGGTTGGTGTGCGACCAGGCCTCGTAGCGGGAGGTCGGCAGGCCGATGTCGGCGACGCGGGCGATCGCCGCCCGGCGGCGGGCGTGCAGCCGGCCGGCGGCGGCGCCGTTCAGGGAACGCTCGAAGCCCTCGAAGGCGGCCAGGTAGCGGTCGACGACGGCCCCGGGGCCGCGGCGGGTATCCTCTGCGCTCATCGGCTCAGCCCGCCGTCTCGGCGGCCTCCTCGCGGATCCAGTCGTAGCCCTGCTCCTCGAGCCGCAGGGCCAGGTCGGCGCCGCCGGAGCGGACGATGCGGCCGTCGAGGAGGACGTGCACGTAGTCGGGCACGATGTAGTTGAGCAGCCGCTGGTAGTGGGTGACGACGACGGCGCTCTTGTCGGGCCCCCGCAGCTTGTTGACGCCGTCGGCGACCACCCGCAGGGCGTCGATGTCGAGGCCGGAGTCGGTCTCGTCGAGGATCGCCAGGCGCGGCTCGAGGACGGCCATCTGCAGGATCTCGTGGCGCTTCTTCTCGCCGCCGGAGAACCCCTCGTTCACCGAGCGCCGGAGGAAGCTCTCGTCCATCTCCACCAGCTCCAGCTTCTCGCGGATGAGGGCCAGGAAGTCGATGGCGTCGACCTCCTCCTCGCCGCGGTGCCGGCGGATCTCGTTGAGGCCGGTGCGCAGGAAGTAGGTGGTGTTGACCCCGGGGATCTCCACGGGGTACTGGAAGGCGAGGAACAGGCCTTCGCGGGCCCGGTCCTCCGGGTCCATGTCGAGCAGGTCCCGGCCCTCGTAGCTCACGGCGCCGCCGGTGACGTCGAAGGCCTCGTGGCCGGCCAGGACCTGGGCGAGGGTGGACTTGCCCGAGCCGTTGGGACCCATGACGGCATGGATCTCGCCGGGGCCGACGGTGAGGTCCACCCCCTTGAGGATGGGGGTCTCTTCTACGGCGGCGTGGAGGTTGGTGATTTCGAGCAATTGGTTGTTCTCCTGGTGGGCGTCGGGCGTGGGCCCTTCGGCGCGGTACGCCGGTTGAGGTCAGTGGTGCTTTGTGTTCAGTCGTTCTGTAGCTCTTGCGAGCCTCGCCTGCGGCGAGTCTCGGGGTCCTTCAAACCTGGGTGCGTGGGTCTGCCGGCGTAATGCGCCTGCGGGCCCACGCCCGACGCCATCGGAGACCCGGACTCCGCGCCTCGGCCGCGGGTAGCCACTCCGCGAAGGGCCTCACGCCGGTCCCGGCTTCGAGGAGGGGAACAGCGGCTGCCTCCTCTGCGGGATCTGCTTGGCGCCGGTTCGCTGCGCTCACGGCGCCGGGTCTGGCAGCGGCGGCCCAAGACGCCTGTGGAGCACCCACGGCAGCGCCTCAGCCTACGCTGCCCTCGAGGCTGATCCCCAGCAGCTTGGTGGCTTCCACGGCGAACTCCATGGGCAGCTCGGCGAGGACTTCCTTGCAGAAGCCGTTGACGATCATG
>JAJDTN010000056.1 GCA_022827165.1 Candidatus Latescibacterota bacterium | reverse complement strand
CTTCTGCGAGGAGTACGGGGCGTCGGACGGAGACCTGTACCACGCCGAGTGCCAGGCCGGCGAGAACTGGTATTTCAACGGCCGCCCCTTCGGCAACTCGGGTCCCGGCCGCATCCTGGGCCGCGATTCCAGCACGATGCGCCTGGCGGCCTCGGCGAATCGCGACCTCTCCTTGGGAGGCCGCGAGGCCAACTTCGACCTGGGCCTCTCCTACTCCCGCACCGAGGGCAACTACAACCTTCCGGGCGTGTACATCGAGCGGCTCTTCCTCGGCTTCCGCGGCTTCGGAGGACCCGACTGCGGCGTCGGCGTGGAGGCGGACAACACGTCCCTGGCGGGGATGCGGCTCGGTCCGCTCAACGGCCAGGTGGCCGGCCAGGGCAACTGCCAGTACTACAACCCCTTCGGCAATGCCATCAAGAACACCGATCAGCACGGCTCGGCATATGCGACCGAGCCGAACCCCGGTTACCGGGAGGATCTCGCCAACAGCGCCGAGTTGCGGCACTGGCTGGCAGACAATGAAGTCGATCTGCAGAGCACGGCGGACATGCTGGTTGCCGATGCCACGCTGACCGGAACCTGGATCGAGGACGTGGCCAGCTACGCTACGGGCTACCAGTTCCGCCTGCTGAATGCCAGCGGCGATCCCAACGACGCGGGCGACGTGACCATCAACCCCTGCCCGGTCGTGGGCGATGACGGGTGTTCAGAGGAGGACAGGTTCGGTCCCTACGCGTTCACCAACGTCAACAATCCCTATGACGTATCGCAGACGGTGCACCGCCTCTTCGCGGAGATTCCCCTGAGCCTGGGTCCGCGCATCGACACGCAGCTGGCCGCCAACTACGAGTTCCACGACGTGGCGAGCAGCTTCGATCCCAAGCTCGGCTGGCGCCTTCAGTTGGCCGAGTCCTCCACCCAGTCCCTGTTCCTGCGCGGCTCGGTGCAGACGACGTTCCGCACGCCGTCGCTGGACGACGTGAACGAGAACCCCCTGTCGACGCTCGAGTGGATCAACGAGACGGGCGCCTACCAGACGGTGGACCGGTTCGGCAGCAAGGACCTCAAGCCCGAGCGGGCCTTCACCTACAACGCGGGCCTCGTCTTTGCCACGGAGGCCGGTCTCGATGCGACCTTCGACTACTGGAGCTACGACTTCAGCGATGTCATCGGTGCCATGCCGCACGGGAGAATCACAGAGCTCTATGCCGACGAGGCGAACAAGGAGGCCCTGAAGGGGTTCATCGTCTGCCCGGACGGGGTCGGGACGGGGACCTGCGCGGCCTCCGCACTCGAGCGGGTGCAGGTCGACATCGTCAACTGGCCGGGGGTGAAGACCTCGGGCTTCGACATGCACCTGGGGACGCGGAGCCCCGCGGGCCCGGGGCAACTCTCCGCCAGCCTGGACGGCAGCTACATCCTCGAGTACGAGACGAAGGCCCTGATGCTGGGCGACCTGGTGTTGCAGGAGGGCGCCGACGCGGCCGGCTACCTGAACTTCGGCAACCCGATCGCCACTTCCCTCCCCAAGCTGAAGGGGCGGGCCTCCGCCGGTTATCACTGGAAAGCCTACGGCCTCGTGAGCTACCTCAACTACATCTCGTCCTACGAGGACCGGGGGTCGCTGGACTCCGGCAATGAGGCGGTCAGCGACCTGTTCGGCACCATCGAGTCCTTTGTCACCTTGGACGTGAGCTTTCTGTGGAGCCTGCCCATGGGCGCCAACATGGTGCTCTCGGGCATGAACCTGCTCGACAAGAGGCCGCCCCTGGTCAACATCGAGCAGGCGTACGACGGCTTCACCCACGACCCCAAGGGCCGGCGGATCAAGCTGGCCGTCACCTGGGGACTCGGCGGCTGAACCCATGAATGGGGGTTGCGCCCGGGCCGGCGGGGTTGTCCTCGCCGTCCTGGGCGCCGCTTCCATCGGTTACGGCCACGGCGCGGGGGACCTGGAGCCCGAGCCCTTGAACGTCATGGTCGACGTCAAGCCCCTGCAGCCCCACAAGGGCACCACCCTCGCCTCCTGCCTCCATCCCCTGATGGCGGCCGCCGGCCGCCCCGAGTGGTCGATGGCGCGCCTCCAGGGCGTCCTGGGACACGCCTTCCAGTTCGCCATGGAGGAAGGCGGCGCCATGGTCTATCACGACAACCTCGACTGGAGCCTGGCCGTGGACCTGTTGCCCGAGCTGGCCCGGTTCCGCGTCTACGAAGCCAACAACAAGAGCGTCGGCGTCGACTGGCCGGCGCTGAGGGCCGAGGCCCGGGATGCCGCCGTGGCCAGCCTGGAGCGGGGGATCCCGGTGCTGGTGTGGCAGCCCATGAGCCTGGAGCAGAAGCAGAGCGATCACCCCGCGCACCACGCCTACTGCTGGGGCCTCATCGTCGGCTACGACCCCGAGGCGGAGACCTGCACCATCCGCCACCCTTTCGTCGAGGTCGACTACGCCGTGCGCTACGACGCCCTCGGCCCCGGTGATCCCGGCGGGTGGTTCAACGTGACCGCCCACTTGGGGCCCACCGAGGCGGACGAGCGGGAGACCCACCTCATGGCCCTGCGCAACGCCGCCGCCTTTGCCGCGGGCACCCGCTTCGAGCAGGCCGGACGGCCCCAGACCCGGCCCCAGGGCTTCGCCGCCTACGAGGCCTGGAGCGCCGCCTTCGAGTCCGCGGACGCGGTCAAGCAGCCCACGCGGCATCACGCCAGGATCCTCACTTGGCGGCGGGAGCTTGCGGCTGACTACATGCGCGAGCTGACCGGCCTGCTGCCGGAAGCGGCGGAACCGCTGGCCGCGGCCGCCGCCGACTACGGCCGCGAGCACCAGGCCCTGGTGGAGTTGTCCGCCCTCGTCGATGCCGCTCACGGCCGCGGGGAGTACACCCCCGAAGAGCTGGCCGAGGCCCGCCGGCTGATCGCCGAGGCCCTGGAGGCGGACCGGGCCGCCGTGGGCCGGATCGAGGCCGCCCTGGCGATCCTGGAAGAGTCCTAGCGGCGCCGGGGCCGCGCGTTCAGGCCAGGTTCTCGAGCACCTGTCCGAGCCTCGTGAAAGCCATGACGGCGGCGTAGGCATAGCTCAGAGTCACGGCACCTGGCAGCGCCAAGTCCTGCAACAGCTTCGTCCGTACCATCCCTTCCTCCTTCTCTTCGAGACGTCCAGGTCTGTGCAAGGCCTGTGCCAGTCGCCGGGGCTGGCAGGATCCTGCTCGCCCGCACAAGGGGCCCTGACCCGCGACCTCAGACGCCGGCGGCCTGAAAGGGCAGGCCGGAGCCGGCCAGCGACCGGCCCGGGGGCGTGAGGGGTGTTCACGTGTGAACACCTCTGGTGCGAAACGGGTCACCAGTGAAGTCCGCCTCGGCGCATGCCACCCCGAGAAACGGGCCTGGCACGTCGGTTGCAAAGGTGGAGGGCGTCAGCTTCACGACCCTTCGCCCGAGGAGGACGACATGAGGATCCTTCGCACCACCGCAGAGATCGCCATTCCCGTGGCCATCAGTCTGTGCTTCGCCGGCCTGTCCACCTTCGCCCACTACGCCACCCTCTCCCTCGCCGCCTGAGAGCGCGGCGGCTGACCGGACCGCCGCCTCTCGGCCCGGTCGCCGGATCTGGTCAAGGTCCACCTTTGCAGGTTCCTTGGGGTGGATCTTCGACCTGCGCCATGCGACCGGGCCTCGCATGGCCGGGGCCGCTCCCCGTCCATCGTGCCTTGGGCGGGGGGCGGTCCACCCACCGCAACCCTGTTGATCCGAGCGGGCCTCATGGGCGACATCCCCGGCTGCAGGGGGCGCCGGGGATCCCCCTGGCTGCTGGCAGGTCTTCTGGCGGTCTCCACCCAGACCGCCGGGGCCGCGTCCCCGCCCTCCCGGGGCGAGGCCCCGACCGCCGCCTCGAGACCGGCCGGGGCCGCTGCCTCCACCCCCCTGTCGCAGGTCACCGCCCTGGTGGTCTTCGCAGGCTTCAAAGGCCAGCAGCTCGGCGTGCCCTCCTGGGCCGAGTCCCTCTTCGACCCGGACCGTCCCGGCAGCGTCAGCCACTTCTACCGGGAGATGTCCTTCGGCAGCCTGACCCTCCGCGGCGTCGTGGCGCCGAGGCGCTACCTCGCCTCGGGCGACGCCATCGACTACGCGGCGGCCGGTCCCACGAAACCCGGCCGCTATGCGGACTTCGTGCGGGAGATCCTGCGCCAGGTGGACGAGGACCTGGACCTCGCCCGGTTCGACAGCGACGGCCCCGACGGGCGGCCGGACTCCGGCGACGACGATGGAGAGATCGATCTCCTCGTCCTTCTCACACCCGCCCTGCCGCGCAATTTCCTCCTCGGGGGGGCCACCGGGATCGGCGATCTGGGGCTCCTCGAACCCGCGGCCACCACCGACCCGGACCTCGCGGGGAAGCCGATCACCTATCGCCTCGGCCTGGTCGCCCAGGGCCGCTCCTTCCCGGAGGCGGCGGGCACCGTCGCCCACGAGCTGGGGCACACCCTCTTCGGGCTGAAGGACCTCTACAACGTGGCCTATCTCAGCCGGGAGGAGCCGCGGGACCCGGCCGACGATTCGGCGGGCATCGGCAACTGGGGCCTCATGGGCTGGGGGGCCCTCGGCTGGGGGGGCGGCGACGGCCCCGTCGGCTTCTCCGCGTGGAGCCGTCTCCGCCTCGGATGGTCCGCCATCACCGAGGTCGACCAACCGTCGCAGCGGATCGTCCTGCGGGACGTGGCGAGGACCGGAGACCTGGTCCGCATCCCCGCCGGCGGGGAGGAGTACTTCCTGCTGGAGTACCGGACCCGCTCCTCCTGGTACGACCGGGGGATCCCGGCCGAGGGCCTGCTCATCTGGCACGTCACCGGCAACCGCACCGGCGACGTCTCCCAGTCTCACTGGGTCGTCGATCTGGAGTGCGCCGACGGCCGCTGGCAGGAGGGCGGGTTCCCCATGGGCCGCACGCCGGACCCGCTCCACGGCGGCGACAACCTCGACTTCTGGGCCGGGGACGAGGCGTATGCCGAGGCCCACGGAGGCAACCTCGGCGACGCCACCGACGTCTTCGGACCCGGCGGGCGCACGCAGTTCACCGCCCACACGAACCCGAGCTCCGCCGACGGGGAGGGCCGGAGCACGTTCAGCGTCACCGGCATCGAGGTGACGGAGAGAGGGCTCGAGGCCCGGGTCGAGATCGATGGACCGCGGATCGAGTTCGGGGTCGTGAAGGTGCGCGACCAGACCGGCGACGGTGTCCTCGTGGCCGGCGAGGAAGGGGTGCTGCAATTCGACCCCGTGAACCGGGGAGGGCGGACCACCCGTGGGGCGGTCCTGACACTGCAGCCGCTGGACGACCTGGCGACGGTGACCGGGGGGCGCCTGCCGCTGCCCGACATGCCGCCCGACGAGCACATTCTCGGGGGTGCAGTCCGCGACCCGCCGCGGCTGCGGGTCTCCACCGACTTCACCTCCTCCCGGGTGACGCGGCTGCGCCTGACCGCCGAGGCCGACGGCGATACCATCGGTCGCCACCTCCTCGAGGTTCCCCTGATCAGTGCGCGCCAGGAGGGCCTGCAGTGGCGCCTGAGGGACGCGCGCGGAACCGGCCGCATCGACCCGGGCGGCTTCTTCCACCTCGAGCTGGAGCTGGCCTCGGCCGCTCCCGCCCTGCTCTCCGGCCTCAGGTGGTACCTGACCAGCGCGAGCGCCGGTATGAGAAGGGTGTCCGCCGGGACCGTCGAGTTCGGCGGCGATGGCGCCTCCGGCGCGCGCAGCTCGCGCTCGCCCGAGTTCCTGGCCCTCGCCGAGTCCGCCGGGCAAGAGGTCGAGTTCGTGCTGGAGGTGGGCACCCCCTTCCAGGTGTGGACGGACACCGCGGCCTTCCGGGTCAGCCGGTCCCGCGACCTGACCCCGCCCCGGGTGACCGGCGCCCGCGTATCCCCCGTGCAAGGCGGGATCAGGGTGCAGGTGCACAATCGATGGATCCTCGACGGAAGCCCGATCTCGCGGGTGACGGCCAGGATCCACTCCCTGCCCGATTCCAGCCTCGCCGCCGAGGTGCCCATGGCCGAGGGGGACGGCGTGTACGAGGTCGAGTGGAAGGGCCCCGTCGCTTCGTACTCCGTCACCGTCGCCGTCGAGGACGAGGAAGGGAACCTCGGCGTGAACGCGCCCTTGTCCATCCGGATCGCCGAGCCGTCGGAGGTCCCGGCCTGGGAGGCGCCGGCCGGTGAGGTTCCGGGCGGGACGGTGCCGGCCGGGGACTGGTGGGCGGCGGGACCGGATACGGTCACACGGGCCGCCATGCGGCGGATCCACGCGGGGGCCGCGACTTGGTACGGCCTGACGGACGGCCAGGTCTGGCGCTCCGACGACCGCGGGGCGTCCTGGCGGCCCACGGCCCTCATGCTCCCGCACGCCGGCCCCGGCGTGATCTACGGCGACCCCGACGACCCGCTGATCGCGTATGTCATCGAGAACGGGCACCCCTTGTCCCCGCACTTCGGCGGCGCCTCCATCACCCGTGACGGCGGCGGCACCTGGACCCCGGTCCCGGTGCCGGGGGGGGTCTACGCGGTCCACGTCGATCCCCATCTCCCGGACAGGCTCTACGGCCTGGCGCCGGAGGCGGTCTTCCTCAGCGAGAACCGCGGACGGAACTGGACGGACTTCCCCGTGCCGGAGGCCGTATGGGCCTCTTCCCATCCGGCGGACCCAGGACGCACCTACGCGTGGGCATCCTTCGCCAAGCGTGATTCAAGCCTCTGGCGGGTCGGCCACGCCGGCACGTACCCCGTCGGCGACTTCGGCTACCCGGATGCCTTTGCCGCCGACCCGTGGACCCCGGGTGGCTTCTACACCGTCGAAGGGGGCACGCTCTCCCACAGCCGCGACGAGGGCCGGACCTGGGAGCTGCGGGGGGATGTCGGCGGCCACGCAGAGGGGCTTGCCGTCTCCGCCTCGGTACCCGGCCTGATCTACGCCCACAGCCCGGTCCGCGTGCGCCGCAGCGAGGACGGCGGCGCCTCCTGGGACCTGACCCCGACGGAGTACGTCGGGATCCAGAGCGTCAGCGCCGATGCCGCCCATCCATCCGATGTCCTCATCCAGACCCAGAGGGAGATCTTCGTCTCCAGGGATCAGGGCCGGACGTCCGGGCCGGCCCGGGCGGAGGCGCCGGCGATGGCCGGGGCGTTGTGGTTCGACGATGCAGGGCGCCTCGGCATGTCCACCGCGTGGTCGGCGGAGCGCGGCCAGCGCTCCATCGGGATCTACAGGAAGGACGGGGCGACCTGGAGCTGGACCGGTCTCCCGTCCAGGGGCTGGCCGCTCTTCGACGTGATCGTGGAGGATCCCGCGGTGGAGGGTTTGTTCCTGGCCCACGGCGTGGAGGCCGGCGGGATCGCCGGGTACGGCCAGTTCACCGGCTACTCCTTCCTGCAGTCGTTCACGCGGAGCACCACCGGCGGCGCCAGTTGGGAGTCCCTTGACGTCAGCGAGTACTACTGGCACCCCCGGGTCCCTCCCCGTGCCACGTACATCGCCCACACTCGCAGAGAAGGCCAGTACTTCCTGGCCGGCGCCGGTGTGTGGCGAAGCGGGGACCACGGCGAGAGCTGGGAGAGGATCGGACCCTTCCGGGATCTCCCGCGCAGAGAGCGCGCGCACAGGCTGGCGGGCGGAGCCTTGCTGAGCCCGCGGGACTCGCTCACGGTCGTCTTCGGCGACTCCGTCTGGGTGGGACACACCTCGGGCACGGGGTGGAGGGCTATCGGCCGCCTCGAGCCGGGGACTTCGGGGCTGGACCTGGCCCGGCACCCGGAGGAGCCGGGCGTCCTCTACGCAGCGGCGGACGCGGGGTGCTTCGTCTCCGCCGACGCCGGGCGGACCTGGCGCCGGGTCCTGGAGCCCCGGTCGGGATCGTGGAGGACGGCTCGCCTCCGCGGCCACCCGCGGGAACCCAATTCCCTCTACCTGGCGGCCGACCGCGAGCTGTACCACAGCCCCGACCGCGGCGCCACTTGGCGGGCCCTCGACACCGGCTATCCCGGGGTCCCGTGGATCAACGACGTGGCCGTCGACCCGCTCGACCCGTCGACCCTCTACGTGGCCACGAGCGCCGGCCTGTTCTCCATGGAATCCCCGCCCACGTCGGTGGCCCTGGATTCCGCTGTGCCGCGCACCACGGAGCTGATGCGGAGCTACCCCAATCCCTTCAACGCCGGCACGGTCATCCCCTTCCGGCTGGGGACCGCCGGAAGGGTGCGCATCGACATCTACAACCTCCTCGGGCAGCGGGTCCGCCGGCTCCTCGACGAGCCGCGCGCCCCGGGCCTGCACCGGGTGCGCTGGACGGGCACCGACGACCGGGGAGCCCCGGTCGCCAGCGGCCTCTACTTCTACCGGCTCACCACGGCCGACCTGATCGAGACCCGGCGCTGCATGCTGATCCGCTGACTTGGGCCACATTGATTGCATCGCAATCACCGTGTAACTTGGGCTCGAGCCGAACCCACGGAGCATGAGCATGGCGAGCATCACCATCC
>JAJDTN010000391.1 GCA_022827165.1 Candidatus Latescibacterota bacterium | reverse complement strand
GGGATGTCGTCCTTCACCGACTTGATCATGTCGAAGAGGCGAAACCGGCCCCAGCCGGCGATGTCCCGGTCGATGCTGAGGAGGGCGTAGTCGGCGTTGTTCCGCTGGTTCGAGGAGATCAGCCCTTCGCGCAGGATGCCGACGCTGACTCGGACGTCGGGAGTGACGTTCACGCCCCCGTAGAGGTTGAAGCCCTGATGGTCTCGCCGGTACGGATAGTCGGGCTCCTCGTCGTTCTCGAAGCGGTCGATCCAGAAGTTGTTGTTCAGGTCTACCCCGTACAGGAACTCGGGGCGGTCCACGTTGTGGCGCAGGAAGGGCTCGTCGTAGTCGGGGATCGAGTTGCTGATGAAGCGGTTGTCGTTCTGGTTGAAGTCCGAGATGAAGTCATTGTTTTCGTCCCAGCCGGGAAAGACCGTGGGATCGCCGGCCTGCCAGTCCTTGCGCACCGTGTCCGGGAACTGGTCCTGGTCGTCGTTGTCCTCCACCAGCTCGACTACGTGGATGCGCTTGTCCTCGTAATCGATGAAGCCGTCGCCTTGGGCGACGTAGGTGCTGGTCGAGTAGCGCGGGTGCATGCTGTAGAGCTCTCCCCAGGCGAACCACGGGTAGCGGTTGCGGGAGATGTTGACCATCCAGGCCTCGGCAGCGCGGTCGCCGCGGATTCCGGAGGCGGTGCGGTGGCCCTTCCTCACCACGCTCGGGTACTTGCGGTAGTTGTAGCTGAGGTCGTACTCGCCGTAGACGTCGAAACCGGCGACCTTCTTCAACTCCAGGGTGGCGCCCCAGATCTGGGTGGCCGTGGGCAGTCCGTACTCGAAGGAGACGATACGCAGGTTGGTGTTGTCCTGGACGTTGCCCTCCGCCTGGGTCACCAGGAGCGCCACGTTGCCCTCCGACTGGTTGAGCTGGTTGTCGGAGGTCATCCACACCTGGTAGTCGTTGCCCAGGACATAGCGGAACTCGATACCGACGATCTCCTCCTTCGAGCCGCTGGCGTGGTTGACGAAGCCGGGGCTGTCGAAGTTGTAGCGCAGACGGATCTCCTCGGGGCCGTCGGCGGCCAGGTAGCCGTCGCGCTCGAAGCCGCCCTCGATGACCGGCGCGAAGCCGATCTGCTTGCCCCGGTCGACGCTGCCGTCGTCGAAGGTGATGATGATGTCCGAACCGGCGGGGAAGAAGGATGCGCCGCCGCCGTCCTCGGGGGAGTCGTCGCGCAGGATCACCTCGATGAGGGACAGGGTCTTGTTCTGGTCGACGGTGAGCTCGCCGCTGATGGGGTTGCCGGTGAAGCCGTCGATGAGGGTGTTGGACTGGTGCGAGTTGACGGCTGTCAGTCCCAGGGTGGCGAAGTCGCCCACCTGCACCGTGCCGCGGCCGCCGACGAGGGAGGTGAGGTTGGTCACCAGCGACTCCTGGTCGTTCGTGCTGCTGCCGCCGGTGCGGCTGAGGCGGGAGTAGAGGACCGTGCCCTGGTACTTGTCGGAGGCATAGTCGAACTGCACGCCGTCCCACTGGGGCTTGGAGAAGGTCATGGGCGTCAGGGTCGTGCGGATCTTGGCGCCCATGGTCAGGGCGTAGTGGTGCTGCCCCTTGGAGTCGCTCGAGATCAGGACGCCGTCGAACCAGCGGCTGAAGTTGGCGCTCTTGAGCACCGACGAGCCGAACTGCTTGGGCTGGGTCTGGGAGTTGTTGAAGATCAGCCAGCCCTTGGTGACGAAGTTGCCGTAGAGATCGTAGTAGAAGTCGCCCTCGCGGGTGACGCTGACGTACCGCTGGTAGTGGTCGCGGGCGTAGTTCGAGTAATCCCACTGCCGCCAGCGGTACTCGTTGAACAGCTCCTGGGGGACGTACCACCTGCGGACGGCCGGGTCGAGGGCGCCGTGGAGCACACCCGGACCCTGGGGCTGGAAGGAGACCTCGCCGCCGCGCTGGATGTCTCCCATGCGTGCGCCGTAGTCCTGGGCTGCGGCGGGCGCTGCCGGCGCCAGGAGGCCGAGGGCGCCGAGGGTGGCCAGGTGGATCAGGGTCTTCCTTGGGGACACGGGTCTCTCCTGATTTGGCTTCAAGAGGCCTGGGCCTTCAATAGGCGACGGCCAGGGTGCGCACCACGGATCTGCCCGAGTCTCTGCTGTCGATGTCGAGGTGCAGCTTGACCAGGTAGATCCCCGGGGGAACGAGGTTCCCCCTGTCGTCGCGTCCATCCCACGAGATGGACCGCAATCCGGGGGTGACGGTCTGCTCCTGCTGCCAGACCCGGCGGCCGGCCAGGGTGTGGATGCTCACCCGCAGGCTGCGCTCATCGGTGATGCGGAAGACGGACAGGCCGATCTCGGTGCGGTCGTTGATCAGATCCCCATTCGGCGAGAAGGGATTCGGTGAGATCCTCACGTCTTCCACCGCCTTGCCGTCCAGGGGGACCGAGAGGGTCAGGGTATTCGACTCCATCTCCGGAACCGCATCGCCGGCCTCCACGCTCTGCCAACTCGCGTCCGGGTCCACCCCCGCGTTGCGCACCGCCAGGCCGAGGGTGGTGCCGTTGAGGAGCACGGGGGCCTGGAAGCGGACCCGCACCCGGGGGCCCGGGCCGACGACGCGGCCGCGCTCCTGGCTGGAGAGACGGGAGTAGTCGCTGGCGTCCAGGGAGTCGCCGCGTTCGTCGAAGGGGTACTGGGCGCCGTCTCCCTCCAGCACGCGGAAGTAGCGCGCCAGCCGCTCGCTCTCGTCCAGTTCCTCCCATGATCGCTGGTCGGTCTCCTCCAGCTCCCCGGACTCGAGCCTCCTGAAGTAGAGGACTCTCCCCTGCTCGTCGTCGTCGAGCAGTCCCCACGAGGCGGCCGACAGGGGGATGCCGTCCTGGGTCACCGGGACCTGGGTGCTGTCGGCGGTAATCCGGTAGTAGGCCCGGCTGGTGTCGGGCAGCAGCGTCACCGCCTCGGGCAGGCGCACCCAGATCGAGTCGGCCTGCTGCCGGAAAACGGTCAGGCGACTCCCGTCGCCGTCGGCGTAGCCGCCGTCGCCCCCGCGGCGGAAGAGGCGCCGACCTCCCTCCCGGCCGCCGTCGACCTCGACCTCGATCAGCTCCATGCGGCCGGAGGCGGGCATGGCCAGCAGGACCTCGTCAAAGCCCAGGCTGGCCTCCGGCCTCGAGATGAAGGTCGGTTGCATGAAGACGTCGAAGGTGTCGAGGACACCCACGGCGGGGACCTCCGTCGGCGTGATTTCCGCCAGGATGCGCTCGGCCACCGGGTCGAGGAGCTCGATGCGGATCGAGCGGATGGCGGAGGCGAGGTCCCGGTCGGTCGTGGTCAGGCGCACCTGGATCTGGGCGAAGCGGCGCAGCCCCGGCGAGGTCACGCGGTCTCCCTGGCGCTCATAGGCCCGGCTCCAGGAGGACCACCCGGCGGTGGGCACGAGGGTTGTGTCCACCGGGCCCTTGAAGCTGCCGATGAGGTTCTTCCAGGCGGTGAAGGCGATCTCCTGTCCCTGTTTGTCGAAGTAGCGCACGATACGGCCCAGCAGGTCGCCGGATCGGGTGCGGATCTCCATGCCGGTGCCGGGGGGCACGTCGCCATCCCAGGTGATGGCGCCGAAGTGGCGCGGCCCGGGCAGCTCGATGAGGTCGGAGGTCAACAGGACCTCCGCGGGATGTCCCTTCGAGTAGAGCTGGTACTCGGCGATGGTGGGGCCGGTGTTGTAGCCTCCGCGCCGCCTCGGGTCGACGGAGACGATGCTCACCTCCAGGAAGCGCAGCGGCGGCAGGTCGTACGGGTCGAGGAGATTCCGGAAGCCGGAGACGCTGTTGTCCTCCCGGCTGCGCGGGCTGATCCGCGTCCATTTGATCCGGCCGTTGGCGTCGAGAGAGCCGTCCGACGCGCGCACGATGTAGCCGTCGATGTAGGGCCGCGGGCGGGAGGTGGATATGCGCATGGCGTCGAGCCAGAAGGTGGCGGCCAGGTCGACGGTCAGGACCCCGCGGTCGATCGTGGGCGACCAGACGAGGTGCAGGAAATTGGTGGAGTAATCGCCGTCGAAGCCCGGGCCGGGCGCGAAGGTGCCGCCCGTGAGGAAGATGCTGCCGCCGCCCTCGATGATGCCGGGGCTGATGTTGTCCCCCGCTCCCCAGATCTCGATGTCGGCCAGGCGGGGGCGTTCACGCCGGTAGTAGTCGCGGCGCCCCTGGCGGTCGGTGCCGAGGGACTCGTAGACCTCCCTCTCCACCGGCTCCTCCGTGCCGGCCAGGTCACGGATGTAGTAGAGGATGTCGCCGCGGTCCCCCGGGTCGAGGGCGAGCCAGGCCTCCTCGCCGTCGAGGAGCTGGCCGCGCCCCTGACGCGAATCGGTGACCACGACCCGTATCGTCTGCACCATCCGTCCCGTCCACTCGGCGCTGGACCTGTCCCGCGGGAAGTCGAAGGAGAAGGTGCGCCGGCTCTCGTTCGGCGCCGCGGTGCCCCCGACGCGAAAGAAGTCGATGCGGTCGGCGTCCTGGGTGACGGGTTCCTGATCGGGGGCGGCGAGGAGGCGGAACTGGCGGAAGGGATCGCCGAGGTCCTCCTCGACGAAGTGGAGCCGCAACGTGTCCACGGGGACGACCCGCCCCAGGTCGATCTCCAGCCACCAGTCGTCGACGGGGTCGCGGGGGTCGGGCTCCCAGTAGGTGCTCGGATCGCCGTCGAGGACATTGGCGGCGGCCTCCGGGTTCGAGCCGACGCGGCTGATCCCGGGACGCAGGAAGTAGGTGTAGATCGGGTTGTCCTTGCGGTCGAGGATGATCTCGCCGCGCACGTCGAGGGTCTCGGTGCTGTCCACGTTCAGGATCGCCGTCTCGCCCTTCTTCCTCTTCAGCCCGGGCAGGGTGCGGGTGAAGGTCTCGCGGTCGTCGAGGATGTTGAAGCGGTCGCGGAACCGGTGGGGCCTCGCGGTGCCATCGCGGTCCAGGTCGACGGCGTGAACGGGCACGCTCCAACGCTGCCAGTGCCGATGGCTGTCGACGACGATGGCGTCGGGGGTGAGCCGGTAGCCCGTACGACGCTGGGCCTGGGCGGGATCGGGTGGGATCAGGGCCCAGGCGATGGCCGCGATGAGCAGCCAGGGGGCGAGAGAGTGGGGGCGGGAATCAGGCGCTGGCATCGGTCGTCTCTGCGGCCGTCTCGGGGCCGCGGGTCTACCGCTGCGAGGGCGGATCAGGGCGAGATTTAGTGAAGGGCCCTCCGGTCTGTCAAGGCGGTCCGGAGCCGGCTCGGCCGATCTCCGCCTCGGCCCGCCCCTGGCGAACCAGCACCTGCGCGCCGGCCGGCAGGGTCCCCCAGCTCTGGCGCTGGCCGCCGGGCCATACGACCTCCAGGCGGTCCACCTCTTCCGCCGTGCCCAGGCCGACGGTGACGGCAGCGGCGTTGGAGGAGCCGAAGCCGAAGCCGCTGGCCACCTGCGCGTGGACCCGGGAGCCGCCGGCTTCGACCAGGATCCGGGCCCCCGGGGCGTCACGCGGCCCCGACAGGGCGCGTACGGAAATCGAGCGCCCCGCGGGGCCGTCGTTGCGGTACAGGGCGTTGGCCCAGAGATCGGCGTCGTAGTGCCCGCCGAGGCCGGCATAGAGGTCCTGGTCCCCATCCTCGTCGTAGTCGGCGAAGGTGGCGCCGTGGCCCTTGCCCAGGTTGGCCACCCCGGCGGCCCGGGAGATGTCGGCGAAGGTCCCGTCTCCCCGGTTCAGGAACATCACGTTGGGCTCCAGCCGGAACATCTCCGGCCCCCCGTTGGCCAGGTAGAGGTCGGGAAACCCGTCGTTGTCGACGTCGCCCACGCCGGCCCCCATGGAGCCGAAGGAACGTCCGAGGCCGGCGGGCCGGGCCACGTCCGTGAAGGTGCCGTCTCCCTCGTTGCGATAGAGGAAGGGCCGGTTGGGCTCCACCGCCCGGCCGTTCACGGCGCTGTGGAGGACATCGTCGAAGGCGCTCATGGTCGAGACGAAGAGGTCGAGGAGGCCGTCGTTGTCGAAGTCCAGGAAGAAACAGATGTAGCCTCCCTCGACCGGAAAGACCACCCCGGCTGCGGCGGCGGTCTCCTCGAAGAGCATTCCTCCCTGGTTCCGATAGAGGCGATTGGGCCCGCCGATGTTGGCGCAGTAGATGTCGGGGAGACCGTCGCCGTCGTAGTCGCCGCTGGCGGTGCCGATGCTCTTGAGGGAGTCGTCGGCCCCCGCCTCCGGGGCGACGTCGGAAAACAGGATCGCCCCCCCGGGCGCCGTGCGGTTGTGGTGCAGGCCGTTGGCGCCTCCGTCGGCGATGACGCCGTTGGCGACGTAGAGGTCGAGCCGGCCGTCGATGTCGAAGTCGCCCCAGGCGGCGGTGAAGCTGGCCTCCGAGCCCGCCAGCCCCGCCTCCGGCGCGACGTCGACGAACCCCGAGGCGCGGTCGTTGCGGTAGAGGGAGTTCGGCGCCGCCCCCTCCCAGGCGTCGCGCGTGACGAAGAGGTCCGGGTCGCCATCGTCGTCGACGTCGGCGGTGGAGGCCCCCCAGCCGCCGCGGGGATCGTCGAGGCCCCGGGTTCCGGTGACGTCGTCGAACCGCCCACCCACGTTCTCGTAGAGCGAATGCGGGACGTGGATGCCGACGCTGAACAGGTCCCAGTCGCCATCGCCGTCGAAGTCGAGCCAGCTGCTGCCCCGGCCGCGGTCGACCTTGGCAACGCCGGCGGCCACGGCGACGTCGACGAAGCGGGGCACCGAAGGGGGAGGAGGGGCAGGAGCATAGGGCGTGAACTGGTAGCGCGGTTCCGGCAGACCCGGCGATCCCGCCGCCTCCCACGCCAGGCTCAGCAGCCACAGGGCCCGCCGCCGTTGGAGGGCGGCTTCGCCGGAGAGATCGACGGCCCGGCGAAGGGCGCCGATGGCCGCCTGGGGATCGTCCGCCCACAGGGCGGCGGTGCCCGCCAGCATCCACAACTCCCCGTCGGAGTGCCGCTGGGCCAGCTCGCGCCCCCGCTCGGCGGCCGCCTCGAACCGGCCGAGCCGCAACTCGGCCTGCAGCAGCATGCCTTCGGCGACGCGATGCCCGGGCACCTCTTCGAGGACCTCGGCGCTCCATCGAGCCGCCGCTTCCAGGTCCATCGTGGCCGCCGCCTGCAGAGCGAGGCTGGCGAGCAGCACCCGGCCCTCGACGGAATCCGGCGAGCGGGCGAGGATCCCCTCGGTCTCGCTCCGGGCCTGCAGCGCCTCTCCGTCGAAGGCCCGCAGCCACGCCCGCAGCACGCCGTAGAGGGGTCTCTGCCGCGCTTCCGCCGGCAGGCTCTCCAGTTGCTCGAGGGCCGCCTGCCGCCGGCCGCTTCCGAGATGCGCCTCGGCGAGCCTGAGGCTCACCTCGGCCGGATCGGCACCCTCCCGCGCGGCGGCCTGCAGACAGTCCGCCGCGGCCGCAAACCGTCCTTGGCGGGTCAGCTGCAGGGCGTGGCGCAGCCGGGGGTCGCCCGCGGGGCCGGGGGGTGGCTCGGGGGTCGAGCAGCCCGCCGCCGCGGCCAGCCACAGGGCCAGGACCGCCTTCCAGGGGGACCGCCGGGGGCTCACGGGGCAGCGACGGCGGCCAGTCTCTCCTCCGCCCGGGAGTGGCCGGGGTCGAGGGAGAGGACCCGGGACAGGTGCCTGCGGGCGCCGGCGGCATCACCCGATTCCGCCAGCAGTGTCCCCAGGGCATAGTGAGCCTCGATGTGATCCGGGTCCACGGCGAGGCTCTGCCGGAGACTGGCCGCGGCCTCCCGGGTCCTGCCCTGGCGGGCGTAGATCAGGCCGAGGTGGAAATAGGCGGCCAGGGCGTCGGGATCTAGCTCCCGAAGGCGGCGGAAGACGCTGGCCGCCTGCTCGTCCCGCCCGAGGGCGAAGAGGGCCCGCCCCCGACCTGAGATCGCCGGGGCCGACGACGGAACCAGGCTCTCGGCGGTGGCGAAGGAGCCCAGGGCCGCCTCGGGGCTGCCGAGGCGGAGGTGCGCTTCGCCCAGCAGCTCGTGGGCCCTCGACTCCCGGGGCCGCAGCCCCGCGGCCTGTTGCAGAGGCTCCAGGCTGTCCTGCGGGCGGCCGTCCGCCAGACGGAGGACGCCCAGCTGCAGCCAGGCCTCGGCGAATGTCGAATCGACCTCGAGGGCGCGGAGGAACTCCGCTTCGGCGGCGGGTCTCCGAGACCGGCCGGCGTAGACCTGCCCCTGGTCGAAGTGACGCCGCGCGGCCGTCAGGCGCTGGAAGGCGCGCCGCGACTCGGCGGCCGCGGCGGGACGCCCCTGCTCGTCGGCGACGCTGGCCCGCAGGTAGTGGGCGCGATCGCTGCGCGGGTCCAAGGCCAGGGCCGCGGCCAGGTCCGCCATTGCAGCGTCGAGGTCTCCCGAACGGCGCAGGACCTCGGCGCGGCCCAGCAGGCCCCCGAGGTGGCCCGGTTCGAGGGCGATCGCCCGGCCGTAGGCCTCCGCGGCCTCGTCGAGCCGGCCCGCGGCGGCCAGCAGCTCACCGCGGTAGCGGTGTCCCGCGCCGAGGGTGGAATCCCGCGCGACGGCGTTCTCGAAGGCGGCCAGCGCCGAGTCGAGCCGGCCCATGGCCCGCAGGACCTCGCCGCGGCTCAGATGGAGGTCGGCGCGCCCCGGCGCCAGGGCCAGGGCGCG
>JAJDTN010000323.1 GCA_022827165.1 Candidatus Latescibacterota bacterium | reverse complement strand
CGCCATCGCCGTCCTGGGCGACCAGAAATACTCGCAAGGGGTAGCGGTCTCCTTCTTCGGCCGGGAGGCAATGACCGCCCCGGCGCTCGCCGAACTGGCGCTCAAGCACGACATTCCGCTCATTCCCATCCGCGTCCTGCGCAAGCCCCGCGCACACTTTCACGTGCACCTCTTCAGCCCCATCAACATCGTCAGGACCGGAGACGAAGCGAAGGACGTGCACTCCATGCTGCGGGCGATCAACGCAACCTACGAGGACTGGATCCGCGAACATCCCGAGCAGTGGCTGTGGCTCCACCGCCGCTGGGACAGCTGATCTCTTCGTCTGCACCGGGACCGGCTGGCCGCGCTGATGGTGACCTATCCCTCGACCCACGGCGTGTTCGAGACCGGCATCGTGGAGATCTGCGACATCGTTCATGCCTGCGGCGGCCAGGTCTATATGGACGGCGCCAATCTGAACGCCTCGCTCGGCATCGCCCAGCCCGGCGAATTCGGGCCCGACGTCGCGCACCTGAACCTGCACAAGACCTTCTGCATCCCCCATGGCGGCGGCGGTCCGGGGATGGGACCGATCGCGGTGGCCGGGCACCTGGTGCCGTTTCTGCCCGGTCATCCGCTGGCCACCGGACTGCCGGCGGACAGAGATCCGGAGTCCGATGGCCGGGGGGCGGTCTCGGCGTCGGCGTACGGCAGCGCCGTGATCCTGCTGATCTCCTGGGCCTATCTGCGCCTCATGGGCGGGGGAGGGCTGCGGCGGGCAACGGAGGTGGCGATCCTCAACGCCAACTACATCGCCCATCGCCTGGACGAGCACTTCCCGGTGCTCTACAGCGGCCGGGGAGGGCGGGTCGCCCACGAGGCGATCTGCGATCTGCGGAACTACCGCAAGACCGCCGGCGTCGAGGTCGACGACGTGGCCAAGCGCCTGATGGACTACGGTTTCCACGCCCCTACCGTGCACTTCCCGGTGCCGGGGACGGTCATGATCGAGCCCACCGAGAGCGAGTCCCTGGGAGAGCTCGACCGCTTCTGCGAGGCCATGATCTCCATCCGTCGGGAGATCGCCGAGATCGAGGATGGAACCGTCGACGGGGCCGCCGGCCCCCTGACCCGGGCGCCGCACACCATGGACGACGTGATGGCCGAGGGCTGGGACCGACCCTACAGCCGGGAGAGGGCCGCGCGCCCGGCTCCCTGGCTGCACGAGCACAAGTTCTGGCCCGCCGTCGGCCGCATCGACAACGCCTTCGGCGACCGCCAGCTCATCTGCACCTGTCCGACGCCCCAGGCTTTCGCGGATGGGGGGGAGGAGGAGAATGGCTGACCGCCGCGCTCTCGTTACGGGGATCACCGGCCAGGACGGTTCCTACCTCGCCGAGTTCCTCCTCGAGAAGGGCTACGACGTCTACGGACTGATCCGCCGTTCCAGCACGGTGAACTTCGAGCGTATCCGCCACATCCAGCACGACGTCCACCTGCTGTCGGGAGACCTCCTCGACCAGAACTCGCTGATGTTCGCCATCCAGGAAGCCCGCCCCCACGAGGTCTACAACCTCGGCGCCCAGTCCTTCGTTCCGGCCTCCTGGGCCCAGCCCCTGCTCACGGGCGAGATCACCGCTCTCGGCGTGGCCCGTCTCCTCGAGGCGATCCGCTCCACCGACGCGGGAATCCGCTTCTACCAGGCCTCCACGTCGGAGCTCTTCGGAAAGGTGCGGGAGTCGCCGCAGACCGAGACGACTCCCTTCTACCCGCGCAGCCCCTACGGCGTCTCCAAGGTCTACGGGCACTGGATCACCATCAACTACCGCGAGTCGTACGACATGTACGCCTGCGCGGGGATCCTCTTCAACCACGAGTCTCCTCGCCGGGGCCTGGAGTTCGTCAGCCGCAAGATCACCAACGGGGTGGCGCGGATTAAGCAGGGCAGGGACAGCCGGCTCCTGCTGGGCAACCTCGACGCCCGCCGGGACTGGGGGTACGCGGGGGACTTCGTGCGCGCCATGTGGATGATGCTGCAGCAGGAGACCCCCGACGACTTCGTCATCGCCACCGGCCGCGACCGCACGATCCGCGAGTTCTGCGAGGCCGCCTTCGGCTCCGTGGGCCTCGACTGGGAGGAGTACGTCGAGGTCGACGAGCGCTTCCTGCGGCCGGCCGAGGTCGAGGTCCTGCGCGGCGATCCTTCGAAGGCCCGCCGGATCCTGGGATGGGAGCCGGAGGTCTCCTTCGAGGAGATGGTGGCGATGATGGTGGAGCGGGACATGGAACTGGTGGCTCTCGAGAAGTGAGCCGCGGCAGGCGGGGGTGGGCCGCGCTGGCCCTGCTCGTCATCGGCTCCGGGTGCCGCGCCGCCCCCGACGCCGAGACCCGGATCCGCAAGGCCCTGCACCTGGCCCACAGGCCCTCCGTTCCGCTCTCGGCGCAAGTGGACAGCTCCTGGCGCCGCCGCGACGCCGTCGTCGAACGGGTCCGCTTCGACGGCTACCACGGCCGCACCATACCCGCCCTGGTGAGCTGGTCCGAGCTGCCGAGGGCGCGCCCCCTGCCCGTCCTCCTGCTCATGCCGGGCAGTCCCAACCGCAAGGAGGACCTGCTGCGGCCCCGGGCCCTGCTGCCCCTGTGGGCCCAGGCCGGGTTCTTCGTCCTCACCATCGACAGGCCCTATCACGGAGAGCGCCCGGGGGACCCGGCGGCAGCCATCCGCGCCAAGGGCCTGCCGAGAGTGCTCGGCGAGTACGTCCTCGACCTGCAGCGCGCCCTGGACTACGCCGCCGCGCGGCCGGAGGCCGATGCCGGCCGCATCGGCATGATGGGGCTGAGCATGGGCGGCATGGAGGCGCTGCTGCTGGCCTCGGTCGACGAGCGGGTCGACTGCGTCGTCTCCGTGGCCGGCCAGCTGTGCTGGGCGGAGGTCTTCGGCACCGAAGCCTGGCGGCGGCTGTTCCGGGGACTGCCGCTGACCGAACGCCTGATCCGGGACGGGGCTTCTCCGGACCGGGTCCGGGAGGCTTTTCTCGGCTGGATGCCGGAGCTGGCCGTCCTCGACGCGCCGCGCCTGGCGGCTTCCCTGGCCCCCCGGCCGCTGCTGCTGATGACCGGAGAGCTGGACCCCTACATCACCCCGGCGGCGGCGCGCCGGACCTTTGCGGCCGCCGCGCCGGCCTATGCCGACAGCGCCGCGGACAGACTGGAGCTCTGGATCGAGGAGGATGTGGGGCACGGGTTCTCGAGGCCGATGGAGAGCCGCGTCCTGGCCTGGTTCCAGCGCTGGCTCGAACCGGTGCCGGACTCACCCTGAAGGCTCGTCCCGGCCCTGCCGGAGCCGGCGGGCGAACTTGCCGACCTGTCCCGCCAGGCGGTGCAGCACGGCGGTGTCCCGCCTTTCGAGGGGTGCCCGCCCCAGGAACCGGCGGAGCACGCGTTCGAAGTTCGCCGGGTCCTCGTTCCGGGGCCGGAACCCGATGGTGAGCATCGCCTCCAGCAGGTGCTCCACGACCCGGTCGATCTGGGCTGCCGTGGCCAGCGGCGCGGCGGGGGCCCTCCGCGGCGGATCCCCGAGGCGGCGGAACAGCTCGTAGGCCACCAGGAGCACGGCGTGGGACAGGTTGAAGGAGGGGTGGGGGACCGCCGAGGGGATGCGGATGAGGCGCTGGCAGCGCAGCAGTTCCGACCGCGAGAGGCCGTCCTTCTCGCGGCCGAAGAGGACGGCGATGCGCCGGCCCGCCGCGGCCTGGGCCGCGGTCTCGGCCAGGGATGCGCGGTAGTCATCGTCCACGACCCGGAGCCTGCCCACGCGGTGCGTGGTCCCGAGGACGATCTGGCAGTCGGTGACCGCCTCCTCCAGGTCCTCCACGACACGGGCCTCGTCCAGGAGGTCCGTCGAGCCGTGGGCCATCCATTCGCATTCGGGGGTGCGCCAGTGGCCGGGGCGGACGAGGACGAGGCGGCTCAACCCCGTGTTGCGCATGACCCGCGCCACGGAACCGATGTTCCCGGGAACCGCCGGCTCCACGAGCACGATGGAGACCTGATCCAGAGAGTCGCTCATCCTTGGTCCTGGAGGCAAGAGGCACCATCATCGCTTACCCGCAGCCGGCGGGCAAGCCCCGGGGATCGGACCGGCGCACGGCGGGGCCCTGCGCTTTGCCCTGGAAGCGGGGTTCACCGATCTTGGACCCTGAGCCCGAAACCGGCGAGGCCCACCCAGGGGCCGCCCCGGACTCTGCCGCCAACCACGCACCAACCCCCGCTCTCGCCGTGGCCCCGGAGCGCGACTCGGACTTCGACAGCCTCCTCCTGCGCCCCGGGCTGCGCCTCCACGTGCGCCCTTCGCGCCGCTTCAAGTCGGTCTGGATCGATCTCTTCCTTCCGCGTCTGCTCCGGCCCGTGGCGGCGACGCGGATGGCCCTGGTGGGGCGCCTGCTGGAGCGCGGCACCGCCCGCCTCCCGGGTCTTCGGCAGCTGAACCGCCACACCGACGACCTCTATGGGGCCCTCTTCTCCTCCCAGACCGAAGGCATGGGGCCCTTCCAGGTTCTGCACCTGCACTACGAGGCCGTGGAAGGCGCGTACCTCCCCGGCCGCCCCGACCTGCTGGCCCCCGGCCTCGAGCTGCTGGGTCAGGCGTTGCGCGAGCCGTACCTGGAGGGGGGGGTCTTTCCGGAGGCCCGGGTGGAGCAGGAGAAGGAGTCCCTGCGCCGCAGCGTCGAGGCGATGTACTCCGATCGGACCGCCCTCGCCCAGAGGCGCTGTCTCGAGATCATGTGCGCGGGTGAAGCCTACGGCCTGGCGGCGCACGGCGACCCGTCGGAGCTGTGCGGGGTGACCGGCTCCGACCTTCTCGCCGAGCTGGCCGGGCTCCGGGCTTCGGCGGCCCTCGATCTCTACATCTGCGGCGATGTCGACGTCGACCGTGCGGCGGCCCTGGCGGAGGCGGCCCTGGGCTGGCCGCGCCCCTCCCTGAAGGCGACCCCCCCGCCTCCCGTCCACCTGGCGGGGGAGGGGGTGAGGAGGGTGACCGAGCGGGACAGGCTGGCCCAGGGCCGGATGATGCTTGGGTACCGCACCGATGCCACCGTGGGCGGCGGGGAGCGCTGCCGCTACCCGGCCCTGGCCCTCCTGGACCTGATCTTCGGGGCCGATCAGCACTCCCGCCTCTGGCGGGTGGTCCGGGAGGAGTCGGGGATGTGCTACTACATCACCTCCTACGGCGAGGCCATGGGAGGGATGCTCTTCGTCGAGGCCGGGGTCGAGGCCGGAGACCGGGAGGCCGTTGGCCGCCTGGTGCGGCAGCAGCTGCGGGAACTCGCCGATGCCGGCCCCGGCGGCGGCGAGCTCGAGCGCTCGCGGGCCCTCGCCCTGAACCGGCTCGACAGCTTCGATGACGCCCGGGACCGCCTCGTCCGTTTCGACTACTACCGCCGGCTGGCGGGCGCCGACACCTCGCGCACGCGCCTGCGCCAGGCCCTGGCCGGGGTGGACGCGGCGGAGATCCGCGCCGCGGCGGCGCGCCTGGTACTGGAGACCGACTACTTTCTGGCGCCGTGGTGAACCGGAGAAGGCATCCCCTGCTGCGCGAGGAGGTATGGACCGCCGCCGCCCCGGGCGGCGGAAGGGTGTGGGCCGTGCCCGGGCCGGGCCGCCGCTGTCACGCGGTCCTCCTGGTCGACTTCGGTTCCATCGACGCCGGAGCCCCCGGAGGACCGGCCCTTCCGGAGGGCACCGCCCACTTCCTGGAGCACCGGCTCTTCGAGAAGCCCGAGGGGGACATCACCGACCGGTTCACCCGTCTGGGAGCCGACGTCGACGCCCAGACCGGGCTCACCGGCACCTCTTTCTCCTTCACCTCCAGCGCCGGAGCCTTCGAGGACTGCCTGCCCCTGCTCTTCGAGCTCGCCGGTCGGGGCCATTTCCCCGAGGCAGGGATCGAGCGGGAACGAGAGATCATCGCCCGCGAGATCCAGCTCTTCGATGACAGCGTCGAGTGGGTGGCCTTCCAGACCGCCCTGCGCGCCCTGTACGGCGAACACAGGATCGCCGTGGACATCGCCGGAACCTCGGAAAGCCTGCGCCGGATCGACGCCGGGGTGCTGAGCCGATGCCACCAGCAGTACTACCACCCGGGCGCCCTGCAGCTGATCGTCTGCGGCGCCGCGGCGGGGGACGCCGTCTGCCGGCGCGGCGTGGAGCTGCTGGAGGCGTGGCCGGCGGCGGCCGCCGGTGGGGGCCGCGGACCGAGGATCGAAGCGAGGCCGCAGGACGCCGAGGTCCGCAGAGCCGTGGCCAAGGCCCGACACTTGCTGCTGTTCCCGGATCCGGTCCCGGCTGCAGGGCCGGAGTTGCTGCGGCGCGAGCTGAGCCTGGAGGTGGCCCTCGACATCCTCTTCGGCGCCTCGAGCCGCTTCTTCGAGGAGGCGTACGAGTCCGGTCTGGTCGACGGTGAGAGCTTCGGCGGCGAGGTTCACCTCGACGGGCTGTACGGCTTCTGCCTGCTCGGGGGAGACACGGACCGCCCCGGGCAGCTGCGCCACGCCATCGTCGAGGTGCTGGAGACGGGCCTGCGGCAAGGGTGGATCGAGGAGGGCTTCGAGCGGGCCCGGCGCCGGGTCTTCGGCGAGATGGTCTGCCGGTGGGAGGACGCGGAGGAGTGCGCCGACCTCGTCGAGTGCGCCGTGGGCCGCGGCTGCCATCCCTTCGATCTCGTGGACCTCCATCTCGGCGGCGGCGCCCTGGACGCGGGGGAGGTAGCGGCCTGCGCCGCCGAGTGCCTGACGCCGGACGGCCCGGCCACCGCCACCGTCCTCCCCATGGGCTGAGCCGGCATGTCCGCCCCCGCGAGTCTGACGGAGTTCGTCATCACCTGCATCGGCGGCCTCGAGGAGGTCGCCGTCGAGGAGATGCGGGTCCGCCTGGGCTCCGCGGCGTCCGCCGTGCGCCCCGAGCGAGGCGCAGTGGGCCGGGTGTTCTTCCGCTACCGCGCCAGTCCCCGCCGGCTCCTCGAGTTGCGGTGTCCCACCCGCCTGCAGGCGATCGCCGCGCAGGCCCACGATGTCACCGTGGGCGGTCCCGGCCTGGAGCGGGTCCTGAGATGCCTCCGTCAGCTGCCGCTGGAGAGTGTGCAGCGCATCGCCCGCGCCTGCGACCCGGGCGTCGACGGGCGCCGGTTCCACCTGGAGGTCAGCCTTCGCGGGAACCACCGCTTCGAGACCGGGGAGCTGCGCGCCGGGGCCGAGGCGCTCCTGAGGTCCGAGCTCGGGCTGCAGCCCGGCACCGGGAGCGGCTCGCCGATGCGGCTGAGCCTGCAGGTGAGGCGCCGGCGCGCCCTGGTCTCCGTGCAGCTGGGTCCCGGACGGCCCGGGGGAGATCCCCGCCGGGAGGGCTGGCCCGGGCCTGCGGCCAGCTCCGTGGCGCGGCTTCTCGACCTCGATGACCGGGATCTCCTCGTGGCGGTCCCCCACAAGGGGAGGGCGGGAGCCTGGGTCGGCCGAGGGGACGGCAGCGGCCTCGCTCTGGGCGCCGACGGCCGGCGCCTGCCGGTGGCCGACGAGACCGCCGCGGCGGCCCTGGTGGTCCCTCGGGCCGGGGCGGATGGCCTGGAGGAGCAGATGGCCGAGCCTTCCCGGGTCGTCGCCCCGGGAGGGATCGTGGCCATGCTGGCCCCGCCGGGTCCGGAGTTGGGGACGCGGCTGCGCCGTTCCGGCCTGCCGCTGGAAGCCCTCGCCTCCTTGCCGTACCATGTGAATCGCAAGAAATGGGGGTTGTTTCTCCTCGAACGGCTCGAGGGGGGCGGTCCCGGGCTCCAAGAGCGTCCTGAAGATGTGAGACCATGAGACAGCCCCGTCCATCCTCCCGGCTCGCCGTTCCCGCCCAGGCCTCCCTGGCGTTGTCCCTGGCTCTGTGCGCATGCGCCGGAGGCGGCTCCGACCCCGGCGGGGAGGAGCCGGGGACGCGGACCGAGATCGTCTACGTCGTGAAGGACAGTCAGCAGGTCCGCACCGCCGACCTGTCGGGCCCTCCGCCGAGGGTCGAGGAAGCCCGGGAAGAGCCCGTCGAGGCCCCGGCCGCCCCGGCCGCCGCCAAGGATGGGGTGGCCTTCGCTCCCGACGGGGAGTACACGGTGCAGATCGGGATGTTTGCAGACCCCGCCCGGGCCCGTGAGCGGCTCCGGCAGCTCAAGGCCCTCGACTACCCGGCCTATCTCCTGCCCTCCGACCAGGGGGTCCGCCTGCGCATCGGCTACTTCGCCCGCCGCGAGGAGGCCGACAGCTTCGGACAGCGCTTCAGCCGCGAGCAGGGCGGACAGTTCTGGGTGGACCGCCGATCGAAGGAGAGGGAGGCCCGCTAGTGGGGGCGGGGCGGCGGGTCATGTGCTGCGGCACCTTCGACCACTTCCACCCGGGCCACGACTCCTTCCTCCGGCAGGCCGCCCATCTCGGGGACGAGCTGTTCGTGGTCGTGGCGAGGGACGCCAATGTCCTGCGCATCAAGGGCAAGGGGCCGGATCAAGGGGAGGACGAACGCCTGCGGCGGATCTCGGCGCACGACGCCGTGGACGACGCTCGTCTCGGGTATCCCGGCTCCGATTTCCTGCGGGTGGTGGCCGACATCGGCCCCGGGGTGATCGCCCTGGGCTACGACCAGAAGGCCCCGCCGGGGCTCGCCCAGGCTTTTCCTGGGTGCCGCATCGTCACTCTCGAGGCCTTCGAGCCCGAGCGCTACAAGTCGTCCCTGATGCGCCGGGGGCCGGGCGCTCCGGAACCTCCGGAATCCGGAGGCGGGTCCTAGTCCAGGTAGCCGAGGGCCCGGAGCCTTCGGCGCAGTTCCGCTCCCCCGTCCACGTCCGAGACCGGCTCCGCGCTCTCGCCCCACCTGGATCTCCGGCGCATCTCCAGCCTGGCCCTCCGGTAGGACTCGGCGAGGTCGGATACGGCCTCGCCGGAGGCCGGAAGCTCCGACCAGGTGTCGACCAGCTCCCAGCCATTCTCCCCGCCGAGGAGTTTGTGGCGATGGTCCAGAACACACCAGCGGAGGCCGGCCGTCGAGTGCTCCGGGCCTTGCGCCGCATCGTCGTCGCCCCCCGGACGGACCTCGGCCAGGCAGTACCGGCCCCCCCCGGAGGAGTGGGTCAGGTCTCGCCCGAAGCCGGGCTCCGCCCCCTCCAGTCCGCAGATGGCCCCCACGGTCTCGTGCAAGTCGATCAGACTGACCACCTCCCCGGCCGCCCCGATCCCCCCGCCGCCGCCGGGGACGTGCATCCACAGGGGCACCCTCAGGACGGAGTTGCGCAGGGTCTTGCCGTGGTACGGCTCCTCCGGGGTCCAGCTCTCCCCGTGGTCGCCGAAGATCACGACCGACCAGGCGCCGAGGTCGATCTCCTCCAGGAGGGGCGCGATGCCTCCCTCGAAGAGGCTCTCCACCGCCGCCCGGTAGCGGTCCCGGACGACCTCCCGCCGTCCGCCGCGCAGCAGCCGCAGGGTCTCTCCCATGGCCAGACCGTCGGCGGCTCCATAGGGGGTGTGGGTGCTCCAGTAGTGGACGAAGAGGCAGCGCCGCGAAGCGGCCGCCGACTCCGCCAGCCAGGCGCGCAGGCGCGCGAGACCGGCCCCCGGCCGCAGGTCGAGGTCCAGGACGGGGGCGCCGAAATCGAGGCCGTGGAAGATCGAGGCCGCCTCCGAGAACAAGCCGACGCGGCAGCCGGCCTCCCGGAGGCGGGAGAAGAGCCGGGGTGCGCCCGGGCGCAGGCGCTGGTCGTGCTGGCCCTGCACTCCGTGCTCGAAGGGGTAGAGGCCCGTCACCAGGGTGGCGTGGACGGGACGGGTGGCGGAGGAGACGGAGAAGCAGGACTCGGTGAAGGCGAAGCCGCGTGTGAGGGCGTCGAAGCGCGGCGTCCGCACCCGGGCCCCGGAGGCCCTCGCCGCGTGATCGAGGCGCAGGCTGTCGACCGAGACCAGGAGCAGGTTCACGAGGCCGTCAGGTCAGGGCTCCCCGGCCGAGGATGTCCCACTGGCACTCGACGCGCCCCTGGCGAACCCCGAGAAAGGCGTCGTGGAGGACGGTCGTCGAGTCGCCGTACCCGGGAAGCAGGTGGATGCGCTCTCCGAGGGCGGGGCCGGCATGGCCCGGGCGGATGTCGAAGACGCCGTGCTCGGCGGAGAGGTAGCGGAACTCGAGGTCGTCGCGGCCCAGGGCCCGGGGCGGGTAATGGAAGGCCGACAGGGTCTTGAACCCCGAGTCGAGGACGATGTGGCCGTCGTGGCGGCCGGTCACGCCGGCCAGCACGGTCAGGGCGTAACCGAGCTCCTCGCCGACGTGACACTTCTCGCGGTACATGGCGTCCATGAAGATCCCGCCTCCGGCCTGGATCTCCGTGACCCCCTCCCAGGCGGCGGTGAGGGCGTACGACCCGGTGCCTCCCGCCGAGACGATCTCACAGGGGAGGCCGTCGGCCAGAAGCCCGTCCCGGGCCCGCCCGAGATGGGCGAGGGCCTCGTGACAGGCCCGTTCCTTGACCTCGGGGGGATGCTCACTGAGGACGTGGCCCTCGTAGCCCATGACGCCGAGGAGCCGGGTGCCGGGCGCCTCGGCGATCCTGCGCGCCAGGGGCAGCACCGCCTCCGGGGGGACGCCGGTGCGGTGCATGCCGATGTCGACGTCGACGAGCAGCGGAATCGGCAGGCCCGCCTCGACGCCGGCAGCCGAGGCGGCGCGCACCGCCTCCTCGGCGTCGACGATGCCGATCACCCGGGCCCGTTCCTGGAGCCGGGAGAGCCTGCGCAGCTTGGAATGGGAGATCACCTGGTTGGCCAGCAGGACGTCGTCGATCCCGTGGTCGACCATGATCTGGGCCTCGCTGAGCTTGGCGCAGGTGACCCCGACGGCGCCGGCGGCGCGCTCGATGGCGGCGATCTCCGGGCTCTTGTGGCACTTGCTGTGGGGGCGCCAGGCGACACCGTGGTCCCGGCAGTACCCGGCCAGGTGGGCGACGTTGGCTTCGAAGCGGTCCAGGTCGACGAGCAGGGCGGGCGTATCGAGCTCGTCCACCGCCACACCGATCAACGGGGATGTATCCGGCATTGGTTCGGGCCTTCCGGGAGGGGGTTCCAGGTTCCAGGGTTGAGCAGACTCTCGTCCTCGACGTGAATCCGGCGCAGCTGGGCCACCGTGTCGGAGGGGAGAGGGCCTGCCTCGAGGGCGCGCAGGTTGGCGTCGAGCTCATCCGGGTGAGCCGTGCCGACGAGCGTCACGTGGGCGCGGGACTCGTGCAAGGCGAAGCGCAAGGCGAGACCGGGCAGGCCGATCCCGAGGCCGTCGGCGACCCGGCCCGCGGCGTCGGCGACCCTCCGCAGCGGCTCCAGGCGGGGGCCGAGGTCGCGCCGCCGCGCCGAGAGCACGCCCTGCAGGAAGACGGAGCGCACCACGAGGCCCACATCCTGTTCGCGGCAGCGGGGCAGGATCTCCTCCTCGAGGGTGCGGTCGAGGATGCTGTAGGCCACCTGCAGCGCGTCGATGGACCGTCTGTGACGCAGCGCTTCCCGGGGCGCCAGCCGGCCGTAGGTGGACACACCCCAGTGGCGCACGCGTCCCGCCTCGACCTGCTCGGCCATGGCCGCCAGCAACGCCTCGCTCAGCTCGCCTTCGCCGAGGTTGTGGATCTGCAGCAGGTCGAGGGTTTCCACCGAGAGTCTGCGGCGGCTGCGGTCGACGGAGTCGCCGATGGCCCGGGACAGAAGCTGCGGCGGCAGGAGGGCTCCGGAGTCGTCCCGGAGGGAGACCTTGGTGGCCACGACGACATCCCGGCCACCGGGGAAAGCGCGGCCCACGAGTTCCTCGCTGCGTCCGTAGGCCGGGGCGGTGTCGATGTAGGTCACGCCCTGGTCGCGCGCCCGGTGCAGCAGTTGCAGGCAGAGGCGGTCGTCCGGGGGCGGCGGTCTGCCGATCCCGTAGGGGATACCCAGCTCGACCGTGCCCAGGCCCAGGGCGGAGACGCGCAGGTCCGTCGAGCCGAGGGTGCGGGTCTGCATTCATCGGCCTCCGGCGCCGGCGACGGCGCCTTTCACGTGCCCGCCGCTGGCCTCGAGCAGCCCGCGGGCCCGGGCGGCGTCGACTCCGCAGGTCTCCATCACCAGGGCCAGCTTCAGGTCCCAGCCGGCGGTCTCCAGCTGGCGGTGAGCCGCCGGCGGGTCGATCCCCGTCAGGGCCGCCAGGATCCGGCAGCTGCGGTCGCGCAACTTCGCGTTCGTCGGCCGCAGATCGACCATGAGGTTGCCGAAGGTCTTGCCCAGACGGACCATGGCCGCGGTGGTCAAGGTGTTGAGGACCAGCTTGGTCGCCGTGCCCGCCTTGAGGCGGGTGGACCCGGTGACGACCTCGGGGCCGACTTCGGGCACGATCTTCACGTCCGCCTCCACCGCGGCGGCGGCCGATGGGCTGCACGAGACCAGGATCGTCCTGCAACCCAGGGAACGGGCGTGGTCCAGGGCGCCCAGGACCCAGGGGGTGACGCCGCTGGCGGCGATGCCGGCGACGATGTCCGGCGGGCGCAGGCCGCGGGCCTCGAGGTCCTGCACGGCGCCCCGAGGGTTGTCCTCGGCCCCCTCCACGGCGCGGAACACGGCGCCCTCGCCCCCTGCGATCAGGCCCTGCACCAGGTCGGGGTCGGTGCCGAACGTGGGCGGACATTCCGAGGCGTCGAGGATCCCCAGCCGCCCGCTGGTCCCGGCGCCGGCGTAGAGCAGGCGGCCCCCGGCCCGGACCGCCTCGACCACCCGGTCGACGGCCGCCGCCAGCTCGGGCGCCACCCGGCCGACCGCCGCGGGCACGCGCGAGTCCTCCTGGTTGATCAGACGTACGAGGTCGAGGCTTCCCAACTCGTCGATTTCCGCGCTGGCCGGATTGCGCTGTTCCGTCGACAGGGAAGACCAGTCCGTCATCCGTTCTCGGCTTCGACTCTGCTGGGAAGGGCCGGGAGACACGGCATCGGCGGGGCAAGTATAGAAGCCCCTCTCGGGGTCCGCAAAGCCGGGTCCGGAAGCCCTCTCCAGGGCTCCGGAGGATTGTCTGAAGCACCCTTCCCTCCTATATTGAACTGCTTATCCGACACGCGGTTACAGCATTCAACGAAGTCATCCTCCGAGATCGAATGACCGGCGAACTGCCCAAGCGATACGACCCCGAGCGCTGCGAGCGGAGCTGGTACGGGCGCTGGGAGTCGGCAGGCTGGTTCCGCGCCCGTCCGAACCCGGACCGCACCCCCTGGTGCATCACCATCCCGCCGCCGAACGTCACCGGCGAGCTGCACATGGGCCACGCCGTGCAGCACGCGATCCACGACAACGTCATCCGCCGCAAGCGCATGCAGGGGTACGAGGCGCTGGTGCTGCCGGGCACCGACCACGCCGGGATCGCCACGCAGATGAAGGTGGAGGAGCAGCTGCACCAGGAGGAGGGCCGTACCCGCCACGACCTCGGGCGGGAGGGCCTGGTGGAGCGCATCCGGGCCTGGCGCGAGACCTACGGTGAAGCGATCTACGACCAGATGCGCAAGCTGGGCTGCAGCTACGACTGGGAGCGCAGCCGCTTCACCCTGGACGACGGCTACATCGCCGCCGTCCTCAAGGCTTTTCAGAGGTTTCACGAGAAGGGCTGGATCTACCGCGGCACCCGGATGATCAACTGGTGTCCCAGGTGCGGCAGCGTCATCTCCGACCTGGAGACCGAGGAGATCCTGACCCAGGGGCGGCTCTGGCACATCCGCTATCCCGGCCTCGACGGCGGCCCCGACGTGGTTGTGGCCACCACCCGCCCCGAGACCATGCTCGGGGACACGGGCGTCGCCGTCCATCCCGGCGACGAGCGCTGGAAGGCCGCCGTCGGGGGGCAGGTGATGCTGCCCCTCATGGACCGGCCGCTCCCCATCGTGGCCGACGACCATGCGGACCCGGAGATGGGCTCGGGGGCGGTGAAGGTGACGCCGGCCCACGACCCGAACGACTACGAGATCGGCGCCCGCCACGGACTGGAGCAGATCCCCGTCATCGACTTCGACGCGGTGATGACCTCGCGGGCGGGTCCCTACGCCGGCCAGGACCGGTACGAGTGCCGCAAGAACGTGGTGGCCGCCCTGGAGTCGGCAGGCCTGCTGGTGACCACGGAGGACTACGAGCACGCCGTGCCCCACCATGACAAGTGCGGGACGGCGATCGAGCCGCTGCCCATGGAGCAGTGGTTCATGGACATGAAGCCCCTGGCCGAAAGGGTTCGACCCCACCTCGACGGCAGGGCGGCGGCGCAGGTCGCCTACGTGCCCGACCGCTACCGGAGCTATGCCCTGGAGTGGCTGGACACCATCCGCGACTGGGCCTTGTCGCGGCAGATCTGGTGGGGCCACAGGATCCCGGCCTGGTACTGCGCCGATTGCTCGGGCGATGGCCTGGAGCCGGTGAGCGGGTACGGGCGGGCCGAGGCCCTGGCTGCCGGCGCCTTCCGTGTCTCGGTGGAGGGCGGCGCCCGGCCGCTGGTCGGCGTCGAGGCGCCGGAGGCCTGCCCGGAGTGCGGCGGCCGCCGCATCGTGCAGGACCCCGACGTGCTCGACACGTGGTTCTCCTCGGCCCTGTGGCCCTTCGCCACCCTGGGTTGGCCCGACTCGACCGAGGACCTGGAGTACTTCCACCCCACCGATCTCATGATCACCGACCGCCAGATCCTCTACTTGTGGGTCCTGCGGATGGTGATGACGGCGCTGGAGTTCGTCGACGAGATCCCCTTCCGCAAGGTCCTCGTGCACCCCACGGTGTTCACCCGCGACGGTCGGCGGATGAGCAAGAGTCTCGGCACCGGCCTGAACCCTCTCGACCTGGTGCGCCTCTACGGCGCCGACGCCACCCGCTGGAGCCTGCTGGCCCAGTGCGGCTCCACCCAGGACATGCGCTTCGACGCCGACGTGGCCGACAACGAGGTCAAGGAGAGTCTCAGCGCCGAGTCGGGGCGGCGGTTCTGCAACAAGCTGTGGAACTCCGCGCGCTACGTGCTGATGAACCTCGACGGCCAGGCGGCGCCGTCCTCCGCCGCTCCTCCCGAGGATCTCGCCGACCGCTGGATCCGCAGCCGGCTGGCGCGCACGGTGCAGCTCGTCGATCAGGCCCAGGAGGGGTGCCGCTTCGGCGAGGCCACCCGGGCGCTCCACGACTTCCTCTGGCGGGACTACTGCGACTGGTACATCGAGCTGGCCAAGCCCCGTCTCCTGGCCGGGTCGCCGGCCGAACGGGACCAGGTGCGGGGCGTGCTGGTCTCCGTCCTCGAGCAGGCGCTGCGCCTGATGCACCCGATCATGCCCTTCGTCACCGAGGAGCTGTGGCAGCAACTGCCGGTGGACGACAAGGCCGAGAGCCTGATGATCGCCTCCTGGCCGGTGGCCGAGGAGGGGGACCTGGACGACGACGCCGAGCGGGAGATGGCCTTTCTGCAGGAGGTGATCTCGGCGGCGCGCACGATCCGCAGCGAGCTCAACGTGCCCCGGGGGCGCAAGGTGGCCCTCGTGATCTCCACCGCCGGCCCGGAGACCGCCTCCACCCTCGATCGCCGGCGGGCCTACCTGCAGGCCCTGGTCGGGGCGGAGTCGGTCGAGGTGGGCGTCGGCCTGCCGCAGCCCCCCTCTTCCGGCAGTGCCGTGGTGGGGGAGGTGGAGCTCTTCATACCCCTCGAGGGGGTGATCGATGTCGATGCCGAGACGCGCCGGCTGCGCAAGGAGATCGACAAGCTGCAGGGCCTGCTGCATGGCCTGGAGCGGAAGCTCGGCAACGAGGCCTTCCTGGCCAAGGCGCCGGCGGCGGTGGTCGAGAAGGAGCGCCTGCGCCAGGGGGAGTGCCGCGCCAGCCTCGCCAGGCTGTCCTCGAGCCTGGAGATGCTCG
>JAJDTN010000407.1 GCA_022827165.1 Candidatus Latescibacterota bacterium | reverse complement strand
GGTCATGTACCTGGGGCAGATCATGGAGCTGGCCGACAGCGGCCGGCTGTTCGCCGAGCCCCGCCACCCCTACACGCGGTCCCTGCTGTCGGCGATCCCCGTGGCCGACCCCCGGGCCCGCGTCGAGCGCGAGATCCTCGAGGGCGACACGCCGAACCCCGCCGACTCGCCGGAGGGCTGCAAGTTCTGCGGCCGCTGTCCGCTGGTGGAGCCGCGCTGCGTGGAGGAGGAGCCGCTTCTGCGCGACCTGGAGGGCGGTCTGGTGCGCTGCCACCTGGTCGATGGCGACGCCGGTCCTCCACCGACGCGATGAACAACCGGGGCCACATCGGCTACGACGACTACCGCGAGTACCTCCAGCTTTTGCTGGAGCGCCTGCGGGACCACCACTCGCGGGAGCAGGTCCTCGGGTGCGCTCTCTTCGGATCGGTGGCGCGCACCGAGGCCCGCGCCGACAGCGACATCGACCTGCTGGTCGTCGTCGCCCGCGTCGCCGCCGACACCATGCCGCGCTTCGCGCGCCTCCTGCACGAGCTCGAGGCCGACCCGGTCGTGACCCGCCTGCACGACCGGGGCCTGAGCCCCGACCCCTACCCGGTCTTCATGACCGCGGGGGACCTGGAAGCCCGTCCCCTGATCCTCCTCGACATCCTCGACCACGGCATCGTGCTCTACGACTCCGGCCCGCTGCGGAACCGCATGCGGCGCCTGCGCAAGCGCATGGACGAACTCGGTACGCGCAAAGTGACGCACGCCGACGGCTCCTGGCACTGGGACCTCAAGCCGGACTGGGTGCCGGGCGAGGTGGTCGAGCTGTGACCAACCACGACCTCGCCCGGAGGCTCCTGGACGAGGCCCGTCTTCTGGGCGAGGAGCTGGACCGGAGCTGCGAGGGCGAGCGCTGGAACCTGGCGGTGCGGCGGGCGCAGGAGATCGTGGAGTTGTCGCTGAGGGGCCTGCTGAAGGCGATGTGCCTGGAGTACCCACGCCTGCATGACGTGGGCGGCGCCTTCGCGGCGGCTGTCGCCGCCAGGGGACTGAACGTCGACGCGGAGACGATCGACAGGGTCCGGCAGGTCTCGGCCTACCTCGCCCGCGACCGGGCTCCGGCGTTCTACCTCGAGGCGGAGTTCTCCCAGGAGCAGGCCAGCCAGGCACAACTCGACGCGCGGTTCGTGCTGGACTTCGCCGCCGGCCTCGCGCCGGGGCTGCTGGCGCCTGACGCCTCGCCCCCCGGGGCCGCCGGCGCGGAGGACGGGGAAGGACCGCCCGAGGCGCCCTGATCGCGGCTCTGCTGGTGGAGCCGCGCTGGGTGGAGAAAGAGCCCTTCTGCGCGAGCCGGAGGGCGGGCTGGTGCGCTGCCATCTGGCCGAGGAGCCGCTCCGATGGCGACCGCCTGGAGCCGAGAGGCCAGCCAACTGCAGGACCGCGATGAGGCGGCGCTTACCTGGGAGTCAGATTCCACATCGACGTGGAGTGTCGGGGCAGGTCAGCCGGCAGGGACGCCGCGAGGCGAGGGGCCGCGATGAAGGTGGGGTCTGACGCCCACGCTGAAGAGAATTACCTTGGAGAGCGGGCCTGTCGCCGACGGGCTCCGTTCTCCTGACGAGCCGTCGAGGATGCGGTTCCCAGACGGAGACTCCTACATGCGCAACCGCACCCATCCCCTGACCCTGGCCGCCTTGGCCGCCCTGATGGGCTTGGCCGGCCCTGTGCTGAGCGCCGACTTCCGGCCCGTCGTCTGGCAGCTCACCCAGCCAGATGGCCGGGAGGTCTCTCTCCATGATCTCAAGCTGGACGGCCAGGGGAGGGCCTGGGTTTCCTGGCGATCCAATCACTCCGTGTTCCTCAAAGCCGTGGGAGACAATGGACAGTCGGGGCCACCTCTTCGACTGATCGAGCCGGTTGAGCGGCCGGAGCATCGGTGGTACTTCCTGGGAATGGCCATCGATCCCGGCGGCCGGCTCTGGTGCGCACGAATGGAAGACCGCGAGCAGATGAGCAGTCGTCGCGACTCAGCTCCTCCCGTGGATCTCTTCCGTGCCAATGGAACAGAAGTCGAGTTGGTCAGAACCCTTGGTTTCGACAAGGTTGTCCACCCCTTCCTCTTTGGTTTCATAGGACAGGAACCGTTTCTCTTTGTGGAGTACAGACCCTATTCGGTCCATTGGGAGATCCATTGGCTGGAGGCTCGTACTGCCTGGAGCTTCCTTGTTACTGATGGGTTGACGTGGCCATCGGCCATTACCCGAGTCGGGGCTTCGCTGGCGATATTCACCAGGACTGACTATTGGCTTGCTGGTTGCGGAGGATGCTATTCCCGCCATCTTGATGTCCTGACTGTGGATCCTGTCAACAAGCAGAGTCGGTGGTTCCCTTTTCCCACTGTTGTGGGGCACGAGGAGGGCAGCTACGATAATCCTTCCCTCGTTCTCAGTTCCTACATGAGGATCTTTTCGATGGGTTCTGATGATTCAGGTCGGATATTCGTGGTCTTCGAGCAGGACGACAGTCCCAGTCCCATCATCCGCGCAATGGAAGCAGCCTCCGGGGACAGCCTGAACGAATGGACTCTCGGCTACACAAGCGGATACTTCCTCGCCAACATGACCAGCAATCACAGCTCTCCTGGCCTGGTCACCCATCGACAAGGCAATCTCGACCTCTGGGTCCTTGAGGAGCAGTCCTGGCACGGCCCGTATCCCATTGCCACGGGTGCTTCAGCCGCCGCCGAGATCGCCGTCGATGACCAGGGCCGATATTGGCTGGCATGGGACGATGGCACTGCTCTCTACGGGACGGTCGTGTCGCCCGCTGACCTCGGATTGCCGACTGCCGTGACGTCACTTCCGGCCGCCACACCATCGGCCCCGACCCTGGGGCAGAACTTCCCCAATCCCTTCAACGCTCAAACCACTATTCGGCTGCAGGTCCCGAAACAAGCCGATCTGAGAATCTTCAATCTCCACGGTCAGCTCCTTCGGTCCATGCCCGTTCCTCGTGGCTCGAGCCGGATCACGTGGGACGGCACCGACTCGGAGGGACTGGAAGTCGGCAGCGGCATCTATCTCTACCGACTGCGGGTCGACGGCCGAACCTCGCCCTTCAGGCGGATGACGCTGATCCGCTAGAAGGCCACCGGGCCCGACGGCTGCCGGAGACGCCGCGCCGATTCGAAACTCCGCCCGGTTCGCAGAGCCCTCGCCACGGCTCCGACCTCAACTCCCCCCCATCCCGGCCACACGGGCCACCACCTCCCTCAGCGTCACGTAGGAGCTCTCCACGCAGTCCAG
>JAJDTN010000175.1 GCA_022827165.1 Candidatus Latescibacterota bacterium | reverse complement strand
CAGCAGGAAGTCGCGGGCCCTGACCTCCCCCTCGCTGCCGGCGACGCGCACGCCGATGTCGTCGGCCAGGACGAGCAGGTTCTCCCAGGCCTCGGAGCGCGCCTCGATCTCGGCGGCGACGGCTTCTTCGATGCTCTGCATGCTTTCGCTCATGGGGCGATAGAAAAACCGCTCGTCCTCCGGACGGCAAACGCACGGCGGCGGTCGATGCCCCACGCTGCCTCCCGGGCCGCTGCCGGCCGCTCCTGGATGGACGCTTCCGCTGCCGGGGCCATAACATAGGGCCCGCCCCAAACCCGCAGAGGAGCCGACATGAGCGCATCGAGGACACCGCCGTACCGGGTCGGCCTGATCGGCGTCGGCCGCATGGGCAGCAACCACGCCCGGGCCTACGTGGTCAACCCGAAGACCGAGCTGGTGGCCGCCGCCGACACGGACCCGGAGAACCTGGAGCTCTTCCGTAGTCGCTTCGGCGTCGCGGTCTACAGCGACTACCGCGAGATGCTGGCGAAGGAGCGTCTCGACATCGCCGGGCCGGTGCTGCCCGTCAGCGTCAACCCCCGGGCCGTGATCGACTGCGCCGAGGCCGGCGTGGGCGCGATCTTCTCGGAGAAGCCGATCGCCTCCAGCCTGGCCGACGCCGACCGCATGGTCGAGACCTGCCGCGCGAAGGGGATCCCTTTCGCCTGCGGCGACGCCTGGCGCAACCTTCCCCAGTTCTGGCAGTTCCGCGAGATGGTCGACTCGGGGGAGGTCGGCGAGGTGCGCGCCATCAATGTCTACCACCCCCACAACGAGATCCTGGGCGGCGGCTGCCAGAGCCTGGGCGTGACCCGCCTCATGGCCGGCGACGCCGACGTGGAGTGGGTCACGGGCTGGGTCCGCGGCGACCCCTGGGACGAGGAGGACCAGGGCATGGGCGGCGTCATCCGCTTCGCCAACGGCATCCTCGCCCACATCCACATGGACCCCGTGGGCCGGCGGGGGATCGAGGTGCTCACCGAGAGGGGCGTGTTCCTCAGCGACTGGCTGAAGTTCTCGTTCCAGGATGCCGAGGACGACGGAGACGACAGGGTGCTGCGCGAGCGGGAGGGGCTCTTCGAGAGAGCCGGCACCTGGGACCTCGGGTACGACGAGCAGGGCTGGCGCGAGGTCAGCTACCGCCTGGCCTCGAGCGTGGCGGCCATCGTCGAGGCCCTGGAGACCGGCCGCGAGCCGAGGACCAGCGGCGACAACATGCGCAAGGGCCTGGAGATCGGCATCGCCCTGCGCGAGTCCCACCGGCAGGGGCACGCGCCGGTCGCTCTGCCCCTCGAGGACCGAAGCATGAAGATCCTTCCCCACGCCGGCCGCATGTACAGCAAGAAAGCGGCCCAGGGACGGGAGGAGTACATGGAGCAGATGGCGGCCTACAAACGGGACTGACCAGGAAAGCAGGGAATGCCCGGCCAGAGACAGATAGAGCAATACCACGAAGAGGGGTACTTCATCGCCGACGACGCGGTGGAGCCGCCGATGGTGGAGGAACTGGCGGCGGCGGCGCGCCGGGTGGTGGACCGCATCCGCTCGGGAGAGGTGGTGGACGACGAGGACGGGGTCCGCACCGGCGGGCCCGGCGCCGAGCCGGCCTTCGTGACCGGCCTCATGGCCCCGGAGTTCGCCGAGCCGGTCTTCGCCGAGTACCTGGGCTCGGAAGAGGTGGCCGCCTGCGTCCGACCCTTCCTGGGCCACGAGCTGCGCCTGGGATGGGTGCACCTGTGCGCCATTGCCGGGGACTACAAGGGCCACTGGCACCGGGACGTGGGCGGCCAGGACCGGAACGCCGGCTACGAGGAGGAGATGGCGCTCCTCTCCCGGCATCGGAAGCACCTCGTGAAGTGGCACATGGCCCTCCTCGACGATCCCTGCCTGTGGATCGTGCCGGGCAGCCACCGGCGCTTCCGCACGGACGAGGAGAAGGAGTGCCTGATGGAGGGCGGCCAGGGCGAGCTGCCCGGCGGCCTGCGGATCGACCTGAAGGAGGGCCAGACGATCTTCTGGAACGGCAACACCATTCACCGGGGATGCAAGCCCGAGGGCATGAAGGAGCGCTCGACCCTCATGGGCGCCCTCGTCGACCACCGGTCGGCGTACGAAGAGAGCGAGAAGGGCGACCAGCGGTGGCTGCTGGCCGACAACGTGCGTCCGGGCCTGCCTGAGCGCACCCGCCGCTACTACGACAACTGGCGCTCCCTGGCGGAGCCGCGCATGGCGGCGGCGGGAGAGGACTGATCTTCCTCGACGCTCACCAGCACCACGGCCCCCTGATGGACTAGGTCAGTCCTCACTGTCGGTTTCCCCCAATTGGAGAAGACGCGCCAGCGCGTCAGGGTTGCCTTGTGCCGCTGCCATACGATACCAGGTAAGGGCGGTCTCGTAGTCTTGGGCAACACCGGTGCCGCGTTCGCATGCAACACCCAGGTTGTATTGAGAGTCGACGCGCCCGTTCTCAGCCGCCTTTGCCCACCAGACGACAGCCGCCTCGTAGTCTTGGTCGATTCCTTGACCCTTTGCATACATCCCACCCAAAGCGGCTTGTGCGTCGGCGTCGCCTTGTAGTGCCGCTTTCCGATACCAAGAAGCGGCAGCCTTGTAGTCCTGGGCAAATCCGCCACGCCCATGTTCGTAAGCAGTACCCAAGTTGTATTGTGCGTCGGGATGGCCTTGTTGGCCAGCCTTGAGGTACCAGGCTACGGCCGCCTCGCCATCTTGGTCAATTCCGCGACCGAACTCGTACGCCGACCCGAGAACAGCTTGGGCGTCCGCACGGCCTTGTTCGGCAGCTTGGAGGATCCAGTAGAATCCTGCCTCGTAGTTTCCTGCCTTCATGTCTCCGAGGCCAACCCTGAATTGGGCGTCCGCATCGCCACGTTCAGCCCTTCGTCGTAAGGCACCCCGGAGGAATCCCTGACTCGAGGCATCCATGAGTTGTGTGCGTTCGGCCCATGCCGGTTCATCACCCAGCATGCGGAGGACTTCCGCCGCTTCGTTATCGCCTCCCTTCGCGGAATAGTAGAAGTACCGAAAGGCAATGGCAGTGCTCTTCGGCACGCCATCGCCATTGCTGTATGCAATACCCATGTTGTATTGTGCAGCAGGATTGCCTTGTGCGGCAGCAACACGCCAAGTCGACAAGTCGTTCATTGTCCTCCTATCTGCAATACTCTCGACCGTGCCGCCATTCCGCAACCCCCCTCAGGGCCAGCGCGACAGAACGGTCTTCTGGCGCGTGTAGAACAGGACCCCCTCGGTCCCCTGCACGTGCAGGTCGCCGAAGAAGGACTGGTCCCACCCCGAGAACGAGAACAGGGCCATCGGCGCCGGCACGCCCACGTTGACGCCGATCATGCCGCACTCCACCCCGCGCGAGAAGGCGCGCGCCGCGCCGCCGTCGCGGGTGAAGATGGTGGCCGCGTTGCCGTAGGGGATGCGGTTGATCCAGTCGATCGACTGCTCCAGGCTCCGGGGCCGCATCAGCCCCAGGACCGGGCCGAAGAGCTCCTCCGTGAACAGGCCGTGGCCCGGCTCCACCCCGTCGAGCAGGGTGGGCCCCACGAAGAAGCCGGTCTCCGGAACGCCCTCGCGGCCGTCGCGGACCACCGTCAGCTCGGCATCGGCGGCCCCGGCGATGCGGCCGGTGAGCCGCTGCCGCGCGGCGGCGTCGATGACGGGTCCCATGTCGGCGTCCTCGGTGAGGGTGTCCCCCACGGTGAGGGTGTCCATGGCCGAGGCCATCTGGTCGCGCAGGCCGTCGCAGGCATCGCCGATGCCCATCAGCAGCGAGCCGGCCATGCAGCGCTGGCCGGCGCAGCCGAAGGCCGAGTGCAGGACCCCGTTCAGGGCCGGGTCGGCAGCCGCCGCCTCGCCGAGGAGGCCGGACTCGACGGCGTCGGGCATGACCACCAGGACGTTCTTGGCGCCGCCCGCCGCCTGGCAGCGCTTGCCGGTCTGCCCGGCCAGCTGGTAGACCCGCCGCGCCACCGGCGACGAGCCGACGAAGGAGAGGGCGGCGATGCCGGGATGCAGGCACAGGGCCTCCACCGCCTCGCGGCCGCCGTGGACGATGTTGAGCACCCCCGGCGGCAGCCCCGCCTCCAGGAACAGCTCCGCGAGGCGGTTGGCCGTAAGGGGCACCTTCTCGCTCGGCTTGAGGATGAAGCTGTTGCCGCAGGCGATGGCCAGCGGGTACATCCACATGGGCACCATGGCCGGGAAGTTGAAGGGCGTGATGCCGGCGCAGACCCCCACCGGCTCGCGGGTGGCGGAGCCGTCGATGCCGGCGGCCAGCTCCGGCAGGACCTCGCCCTTGGCCATCTGGCCGATGCCGCAGGCCAGCTCGACGACCTCGAGACCGCGGCGCACGTCGCCCCGCGCCTCCTCGCGGGTCTTGCCGTTCTCGCGGCAGACGATCTCCGCCAGATCCTCGGCCTGCGCCTCGAGCAGCTCCCGGTAGCGGAACAGGACCCGGGCCCGCTCCGGCGCCGGCGTGGCGGACCAGCCGGGAAAGGCCCGGCCCGCCGCCTCCACGGCCAGGTCGACGTCGGCGCCGCCGCAGTGGGGGGTCCGTCCGATCACCTCGCCGGTGGCCGGCCGGTGCACGGGCGTGTGCTCCTCCACCTCCGGCGTCAGCCAGCGCTCGCCGATGAGGACGGGAACGGTGTCAGCCTGGGCCATCACTCCTCCTCCCGATCCTCGCGGGAGCCGGGGCGGCGAGTACTACCATCGGCTACCCGCCCACCGTGGCGCTGATGATCAGGTGCTCCACCCAGTCGTCGGTGTCGTTGACGATCTGGTGCATGCACTTCGGCGGCAGGTGCACGGCGTCGCCGGCGCCCACCTCGAAGATCTCGCCGTCGATCTTCATCTTCGCCCGGCCCTCGGTGAAGTAGTAGACCTGCTCCTTGTTCTCGTGATCGTGGTAGTCCCCGTCGCAGCCGGGCTGCAGCCGGTGCACGGTGAGCCCGGAGAGCCCGAGGAGGCAGGCCTCGTTCTCCTCCAGGTCCTCGATGCCCTTCGAGCGGAAGATGGACCAGATGATCTTGTTCTCGTGTCCCACGTGGGGCTTGGCGTCGCGCCAGCTGCGGATGACCAAGGGAGTCCTCCTGTTTGAGGGTGAGCGGCGCGGGCAAGATAGCCGGCCCCCCGGCAGGGTCAAGGTGAACGTCGGCGCCCCGGTGGCGCAGGCGCGGCGACCATCACTAACTTGCGGCGCCTCGAAGGAGCCGAGCCGTGAACCGACCGACCCCCGAGCAGACCTCCCGATGGCGCGCCGACGGCGTCGTTCCCCTGCCCGGGGCTCTCTCCGGCGAAGAGCTGTCCCGCCTTCAGGAGACCTTCTCCCGGGAGGCGGCCGAGGCCAAGCCGGGCTGGCTCCAGGGCGTCGAGCAGGGCACCCGGCCGGCGGCGTTCTTCGACATCCCCGACGCCCTGCCGCGGGACCCCCTATTCCTCGACCTTGTCGATCACCCCTCCTGGTACGGCCACCTCATGGCTTACACCGGCGGCCAGGCGACCTTCCTGGGGGCCCAGTTCCGCACCCTGCCGCCGGCGCCCCTCAGCTACGTGGGCTGGCACTACGACGTCCCGCGGTCCACCCCCCTTCACTTGAAGGTGCAGCTCTACCTCGACCCGGTCTCGCGCCGCGACGGCGCCTTCGCCTACGTGCCCGGCAGCCACCATCCGGAGAGCGGCCCCTGGCCGCTGGTGGCCGATCCGGGGCAGATGCCGGGCCACCGCGTCTTCGAGGGCGAGGCCGGGACGGCGGTCCTCTTCAACAGCCACGGCCTGCACACCTCCCTGGCCAACCGCTCGGGGCGCGGACGGCGCTCCATCATCCTCATCTACGAGGTCTACAGCGAGGCGACCTTCAACCCCGACGCCTTCGCCCGCTTCGCCGACCGCCTCACCACCGCCGACCGCCGCCGGCTCTTCCGCCGGGAACCGCGGCCACAAGCGGAGACCGCCCCGTGAAAGACCGGCGCTCCCCCGTCATCGACGCCCACCTGCACGTCTTCGCGCGCCAGTCCGCCGAGTTCCCGCGGGAGGTGAACGACCACCTGCCGGCCGAGCGCGAGGCGCCGGTGGAGCGGCTCCTGGAGCGCATGGAGAGCCACGGCGTCGACGGCGCCGTGCTCGTGCAGATCGGGGGCACCCGCCTCGAAGTCCACGCCTACCTGCTCCACTGCCTGCGCGAGCACCCCGACCGCTTTCTCGGGATCGGCCTCGTCCCGCCCGACTGCGAGGACCCCGGCGCCCACATGGACCGCCTCGCCGAGGCCGGCGACGGCCGCGTCATCGGCTTCCGCCTCAGCCGCCTGGGGGGCCCCGCCGACCCCTTCGAGCCCGTGGACGTGCGCCGCCTGCCGGTGTACCCCATCTGGGAGCACGCGGCGAGACGCGACTACGTCATCTGGCTCTACCCGAGAGCGGTGGACGCCCACGTGGTCCCCCACCTCTTCGAGGCCTTCCCCCAGGTGCGGGTCGTCTTCAACCACCTCATGGTCTGCCCCGGGCCGCGGTTCTGGTGGGACGAGAAGGGCCGTCCCCAGGCCGACGTGCCCATGCCGCCGGAGACCCGCTACTCGACCCTGGGCCTGAAGGTGGGGCGCATCCCCGGCAACACGCGGGGGCGCTACCCCTACCCCAACGTGTACGTCCACTTCTCCGGCCACTACGCCTTCACGAAGCAGGGCTACCCCTACCCCGACCTGGCCGGCTGGGGCGACAGCCTGCGCATGGTCTTCGGCGCCGGCCGCATGATGTGGGCTACCGACTTCCCGTGGATCGACGTCGATCCCGGGTACGGCGAGGTCGTGCGGCTGCCCGGCGAGGTCTTCCCCGACCTGACGCCGGAGGAGCGCCGGCAGCTGATGGGGGCAACGGCGGCCCAGGTCCTGCGCTTCCCGGCCTTCCGCGACAGCGGCGGCTGGCTTGCTCCTTAGGGCGAGAAACACACAAGAGCCGAGGAAGACGAAGATGGGTGTTTTCTACGACGTGGGCCGTGCGGTGGTGGGGGGCTGGATGGGCGGCGGCTGGGTGTCGCGCGACGACAAGCGCGGCATCGACATCCTCTGGGGAGGCGAGTTCGGCCAGGAGGGCTCCGTCCTCTTCGGCATCGACGCCGACACGGGAGAGATCGTCGAGCGCCACTGGATCTGCGGCCGCGAGTTCCAGTGCAACGTCGATCCCCGCAACGGCACCCTGTGGGTGCACACCCTCCACGGGATCTACGAGTTCGGCCACGTGCTGCAGTCGTGGACCCCGGAGCGCGGGCTGCGCTCCCACGGCTTTCCCCTCATGAGCGAGCAGCGGTTCTACAACGCCGTGGTCGGTCCCGACGGCCGCGTCTGGCTCGGCACCCATCCCCAGGGCCGGCTGGTCAGCTACGACCCGGAGGCCGACGCCTGGCACGACCACGGCGTGCAGGCGCCGCCGCCCCACGTGCCGGGCCAGCAGGTCTGGTGCAGCCCGAAGCACGTCTCCGCCGCCGGCGAGGTCGTCTGCGGCATCCAGCGCGACCCCTCCAGCCGCGTCGCCTACGACCCGGCCACAGACTCCACGCGCACGCTGGCCGACGGCGAGGACCCCGAGCCGGCGCCCTCCCCCGCCGCCGTGAGCCGCACCATCGCCGCCTCCAGCTTCCGCCAGGACGGAGTCACCTACACCGTCGACGGCGAGGAGCGCCGCGCCGGCTACCGCCCCACGGTGGCCACCGACATCTGCGGCCTCCACCGCGGGCCCGACGGCCGCATCTACGGGGCCACCATCATCTCCATGCACATCTTCCGCTTCGACCCGGAATCGCGGCACCTGGAGGACCTGGGCAAGGTCGGCTGGTCGGGCGGCGAGGTCTACGACGTCATCGCCTGCGGCGACAAGGTCTACATGGGCAGCTACGGCGGCGGCTACTTCGCCGCCTACGACCCGGCCCTCCCGTGGAACCCGCGGCCCGA
>JAJDTN010000404.1 GCA_022827165.1 Candidatus Latescibacterota bacterium | reverse complement strand
CGTGCCGGCGCCGGGGCAGGCGCCCTCGCGCGAGCCCCGGCAAGTGGTCGACCGCTTCGCCGTCCATGCCGCCGAGTTCACCATCGAGCGGCCGCGCTTCACCCTCGACGGCTTCTTCCGCACCGGCCACTTCCACTGGGGCTACGAGGGCGACTTCTTCGGCCTCTACCCGGAGGCCAACTACGGGCCCAACCTCGACACCTACAACGGCCAGGCGCCCAACGGCTTCGAGATCACCGGCAAGGGCCCCTGGCAGGGCTGGAAGGTCGCCGTCGGGCCGGAGCTGTGGTGGGGGGCCAACGCCGCGGTGCTGGCCAAGTACCAGCGCGCGGCCGGGGCCTGGAGCTGGTCGGTGATCCACCACGAGGACCTGGCGGAGGCCTCGGGGGCGCAGACCAGTTTCGCCGTGCCCGAGCAGCTCAACCGGCGTACCACCCTCTACTTCTCCTGGGACGCCAGGCCCCTGACCCTCGAGGCGGGCGGCATCTTCTCCGGCTCGCCGAAGGTCGGCGACGCCTTCACCTGGGTCCGGGAGACCTCGGGCCGCGGCTACCTCGACTCCGGCTGGGAGGTGATCGACGACGAGGTCAAGTGGGGCGACACCTTCGGCGGGCGGGTGCGCCTGACCTGGGAGGGCGCCGTGCGCTGGTACGGCCAGGGCAGCCTGCACGGCCTCGTCGCCGACGGCGGCTACTCGGGCGCCACCCTGCTCACCGGCTGGTCGCTGAAGGAGAGCGGACGCGGCAACCACTGGGCGCTCTCGTCGGGGGCGTCGTACCGGCTGGGGCTGCTGGAGATCTCGCCGCAGGTCCTCTACCAGAAGCCGGTCCTGCCCGCCAACCCGCGCATCGACGATCACTACAGCAGCCGCACCGGCCTCTACTATCCCGCCGTCCGGCCGCGCAACATCCTCGACGACCCCTTCGTCGTCCTCGACAACCGCGAGACCGCCGCCGGCGAGTTGCTGCTGGTCTACGATCCGACGCCGGGGACCTGGTTCCACACCTGGGACCGCGACATCCGCGAGGACGCCCCCTTCGTCGCCGCCCTCGACCTGTGGTACCGCCACCACCCGGAGCGCCGCGACGCCCACACCTTCACCCTGGCCAACGGCGCCGTCGTGCCCTTCGGGCAGACGCCCCCGGCCGGCGACGAGTGGGAGGCGAAGCTGCACACGGTCCACAACCCCGGCCGCGGCCTGCGCCTGGCGGCCACCCTGCTGGCGGGCGAAGGCGAGCCCCGGGGGGACGACCCGCGCCGCATCCGCCGCTACGGCGGCGACCTGCGCCTGTGGTGGCACACCATCGACGCGCGCACCCGTCTGCGCCTCGACGACTGGGGGCCGTACGACTTCCACCGGGACTTCAACCTGACCTACCCGCTGCAGTGGTACGGCGACGTCTCGTACGGGCTGAAGCCGGCCGGCCTGGAGGGCGCCTCGACGCGCTTCGGCCTGCGGGCCCAGGTGCGCGCCCTCGACGAGAACTCGCCCGAGTACGTGGCCGATCCCGGCGATCCCGGAGCCACCGGCGCCGAGGTCGAGGTCGGCCTCTACGTCCACGTCGGCCTGTGAGGCGAGCATGAGACCCACGAGCGCCATCCCGCTGCTGGCCCTTCTTCCGGTGCTGCTGGCTGCCGGCTGCTCCGAGCCGGGCCCCTTCCGCTACGGCAGCCCCCTGGGCGAGGAGCCGCTGCGGCTCTTCGACGAGAGCGCCGGCATCCACCCGAGCAAGGCCGTCCTCGACGACCCCGGCAACCCCTTCGCCCGCGCCTCCAGCGGCCCGGAGACCAAGTGGGCCATCGAGAGCACGGGCAACGCCGTGGCCGCCTACTACAGCTGGGCCACCTGGCTGGCCAACGAGCCCACCGGCGAGCACCAGTACTACGTCGCCGTCAACCTCGGCCGCATCTGGACGCGGGGCCTGGCCCGGCAGCAGGACCTGCCGGCGGTGCGCGAGATGGCCCTGGCCGCCTACCAGTCGGTCCTCGACAACTTCCCCGACGCGGCCAGCTGGGACGCCACCGGCACCTTCTCCTTCGAGCTGGTGACCGCGGCGTACCGCGGCATCCTCGACCTCGGGGGGCCCCCCGCCGCCGGCTGGCTGCTGGTCCAGGACCCGCACGGCAACGACAAGGCGGTGAGGCGATGACGGCCCGCGCCCTGGTGCTCCTGCTGCTGCTGCTGGCGGCCTGCCGGTCGGGGCTGGACGACTCCGACTACGAGTCCCAGGAGAGCTTCGACCTGGCGGTGACCCCCGTGGACGGCGAGGAGCCCGGATTGCCGGGACCGGATCCCTTCGAGGCCGGCGAGCAGCGCCTCGCCGTGGGCGCCTTCTACGAGGGAGGATCCTCGGAGCAGGTCGAGATCGACAACGCCACGGCCCACATGTACCTCTACGACAACACGGTCTCGGTGGAGGAGGTGGAGGAGCCCCTGGAGGGCCGGGCTGCGCACCGGCTGGTCCACGCCGGCGGCGACTGGTGGGGCATGGGCCTCCACTGGAGCGAGCCGCGGGACCTGTCCGGGTGGGTGAGCCTGCACGTGAGCTTCCGCTCCGAGAGTCTCCCCGAGGTCGAGATCGGCCTCAACGGCGCGTCGGACGACCGCCACGTGGTGCGCGCCAGCGACTACGGGTACGCCGCCGACGGCGAGTGGCACACCCTGCAGATCCCCTTGGCCGACTTCGCCGCCCGGGGGCTGGACCTTTCGGCGGTGACCTCGCCCCTGTCGCTGGGAGGTGCCAAGGCGGAGGCCGGCGACTTCGTCCTCATCGACAACCTCTACTTCGACCTGACGCCGGGGACCACGGCCGCGGCCGAGGCCGGCCGCCGCCTGAGCATCGGCGTGTTCTACGAGGGCAGCTCTTCGGAGCTGGTGGAGATCGACAACACCACGGCGCACCTCTACCTCTACGACAACACGGTCTCGATGCAGGAGACCGACGAAGCCCTGGAGGGACAGGCGGCGCACCGCCTGGTCCACGCCGGCGGCGACTGGTGGGGGATGGGCGTGCACTGGAGCGAGCCGCGCGACCTGTCCGGGTGGAAGAGCCTGCACGTGAGCTTCCGCTCCGAGAGCTTCGCCGTCATCGAAGTCGGCATGAACGGCGCCTCGGACGACCGCCACGTCGTTCCCGCCGGCGACTACGGGTACGCCGCCGACGGGGAGTGGCACTCCCTGCGGATCCCGCTGGCCGACTTCGCCGCCCGGGGGCTGGACCTTTCGGCGGTGACCTCGCCCCTGTCGCTGGGAGGTCCGAAGGCGGCGGCCGGCGACTTCGTCCTCGTCGACGGCGTCTACCTCTCCGAGTAGCCCGCGGCGGACCGCAAGCCCTCACGCCCATGGTCCGCAGGAACCTCTCCCTGGCCGCCGCCGCCGTCCTGGCGGCCTGCGCCGGCGAGTCCAGCCCGTCCGCCGCCGGCGGCGCCGAACCGGCCCTGGAGCTGGTCTGGTCCGACGAGTTCGAGGGCCCGGCGGGCACCCTTCCCGATCCGGAGCGCTGGCGCTTCGACGTGGGCGGCCACGGCTGGGGCAACCAGCAGCTCGAGCACAACACCGACCGTCCCGAGAACGCCTCCCTCGACGGCGAGGGCCGCCTGGCCATCACCGCCCGGCGGGAGAGCTTCGGCGGCAACCGCTTCACCTCGGCGCGGATCAAGACCCAGGGGCTGTTCGAGGCGGCGTACGGCCGCTTCGAGGCGCGCATCCTGCTGCCGGAGGGCCAGGGGATCTGGCCGGCCTTCTGGCTTCTCGGCAACGACATCGACTCGGCCGGCTGGCCGGCCTGCGGCGAGATCGACGTCATGGAGTTCCGCGGCCAGCATCCGGCGGTGGTGCTGGGCACCGTCCACGGGCCCGGCTACTCGGGGGCGGGGGGCGTGGGCACGGAGACCGCCGTCGGCGGCGGCCTGGCGGGGCGTTTCCGCCTCTTCGCCGTGGACTGGCAGGCGGACCGGATCCGCTGGTACGTCGACGACTTCCAGTACCACGAGGTGACCCCGGCGGACCTGCCCGAGGGGGCCGAGTGGGTCTTCGACCACCCCTTCTTCCTCCTCCTCAACGTCGCCGTGGGCGGCGGTTTCGTCGGCGATCCCGACGCCGCCACCGTCTTCCCGAGCACGATGCTCGTCGACTACGTGCGCGTCTACCAGCGAGCCGGGGAATGAGCGCCGAGCCACACCGCCGGACGGCGCCGGAAGACCGGATCCCCTTCCCCCAGAAGGTGGCCTACGGCCTCGGCGCCTTCGTCAACAACCTGCTGGCCGGGGCGATCGGGGGCATGACCATCGTCCTCAACCTCGGCCTGGGCATGAACCCCGCCCTCGTGGGCCTCCTCGGCGCC
>JAJDTN010000294.1 GCA_022827165.1 Candidatus Latescibacterota bacterium | reverse complement strand
CGTGGTGGAGGCGTTGAAGGGGTTGGGATAGCCGCTCAGCAGGGTCGGGGCCTTGGGGGAGGGCAGGGGGCCGGAGACGGCCGTCGGCTCGCCGAGAGCGTCGATCCAGCGCGAGACGATCCGCACCCCTTCCTCGTCGATGACCCCCGAGGCCAGGGGCGGCATGCGCCGGTCGTCGAGGGCCAGCATGCGCAGGACGAGGACGGAGTTGGCCCCGTCGCCGGGCAAGAGGATGCGCCGGTCGAAGCTGTCCACGCCGAGGTTGGGGGGAACGTCCACGATGCCGGCGGCCTCCAGTTCCGTCTCGTAGCGCAGGTCGATCTCGGTGCGCCGCAGGCCGCCGGGCCGGTGGCAGTTGGCGCAGTTGGCGGCCAGGTAGGACCGCGCCCGCCCGGACAGCGAGGCCGAGCCGTCGGCGGGGTCCTCCCACCGCGGGAACTCCTCGAAGCCGCCGCCGATCTCCTCGGTGAACAGGCCGAGGCGGTTCCAGGTCTCCAGCTGGTGGGCGGAGACGCCGCCGTAGTCGTGGAAGCCGTTGAGCTGGGCCGTCCTCACGCCGAGCACCTGTCCCACCTGCGCGGTGTGGCAGCGGCTGCAGTCCTCCGAGGCGGGGAAGCGGTAGTCCACGTGGGCGCGGCCGCCGGGGGCCGCTGCATCGACGATCTCGTAGCGGGTCGTGCCCCCCGGGATCAGCAGCTCGGCGTCGGTGCCGGCCTCGTTCCAGCGGTAGCTGAAGCCCTCCCAGCGCTCGCTGTCGCCAGCCCGGATCAGCAGCCTCGTCTCGATGATCCGCCGCGACGAGGGGTCGCCCCGCACCATGTCGAGGTAGAAGCTCTTCACCAGCACCGTGTTGGGCGGGAACCGCCAGGGGCCGCCGCGGGAGAACTCGATCCGCGACAGGCCTGGAAGGGCGAGGTAGCGGACCTTGTGGGCCCCGTCCGACCACAGGGGCGAGTTGACCGAGAACGGGACCAGTCCCGGCGACGGGGTCCGGGACTCGATGTCGCTGTAGAGGCCGGTGGCCGAGATCGTGGAGGGAGGCGGCCCGGCGGCCAGGTCGACGAGGAGGCTGGTGTTGGCCACCCGGTTCTGGAGCCCGTCCTGGGACCAGGCTTCGGTGGCCGTGATCAGCGCCGCCGCCGTCCACAGCAGGAGGGCCGGCGCGCTCCGGTGGCCGGAGCCGGGTGCGGGTATCACGTCCCGTCCCGCAGTGCGTATCTTCTCGAATCGGTGACGACGATGGCGGACACGACCGGCAGGCGGGTGCTTCTGGAGGCAGGGCGGTGAGCGTCGAGGCGTCGGACCGTTCGCGCACCGACGGCAAGGGACGCACCCGCTGGGAGCTGAACGAGCGGATCGGCGACCGGCTCTCACGCCTGGCCGACTACCTCGTCATCGGCGGCTACGAGGAGTCGCACGCCACGGTCTACAAGCGCCTGTCGTACACCGTCAGCCGCTGGCCCGAGTCCCTGGAGAGACTGCGGCACGAGGGCCGGCTGAAGGAGCTGCCGAGCGTGGGTCCCACCATCCAGGCGCTGCTCACCGAGCTGGTCGACACCGGGACCTGCGCCAAGTGGGAGGACTGGAAGGGGCGGGTGCCCGAGTCGGTCCTCGAGCTGCGCGACATCCCCGGTCTCGGCGCCAAGATGGCGCGCACCCTCTTCCTGGAGCTGGGCGTCGACGGGCTCGAGGCCCTGGAACGGCGGCTGGAGGCGGGCGGACTGGCCCGGGTGAAGGGGCTGGGAGGGAAGCGGCTGACGAGCATCCGCCGGCACCTGGAGGCGCGTCGGCGGGGCGAGGTCCGGGATGTGCACGGCGCCGGGTGACCGCCGTCAGGTGCGGTTGCGCAGGATGTAGTAGATGACGCCGGCGATGAGGAACAGGTAGACCGAGTTGAATCCGAAGAAGTAGATGGCGGCGACCGCTCCGATGGCGGCCATGATCCGCTGTTCGCGAGGGTTCAACGGCACCTCCTTCGAGCGGGAAGGAGAGGGTGAAAGAGGATGGAGCTAAGTATCCGACCGGACCGGAGCCGCGGCAAATGACGACGGAGACGGGCAGGTGAGCGACCACGCCCGGCCGGAGCGCGCCGCCTACTACATGGGCATCGCCATGGCCGTGAGGGCCCGCGCCGACTGCCTCGGCAACCGCATCGGGGCGGTCCTGGTGCTCGAGGACCGCATCATCTCCACCGGGTACAACGGCACCCCGGCCAACATGACCAACTGCACCGAGGGGGGGTGCGTCCGCTGCGCCGACCGCCAGCGCTTCGTCTCGGGCCGGGCCTACGACATCTGCATCTGCGTCCACGCCGAGCAGAACGCCCTGCTCGCGGCGGCGCGCTTCGGCATCGCCACCGAGGGCGCCGTCCTCTACTCGACGATGCGCCCCTGCTTCGGCTGCACCAAGGAGCTGCTGCAGGCGCGGATCTCCTCCGTCCACTACCTGCACGAGTGGGTCTACCCGGACGAAGAGATGCAGCACAGCTACGCGAACCTGCAATCCCGGTTTCCCGAGGGCGTGCACCGGGTGGAGATGGCCGACCCCGACGCGGTCTGGGCCGTCTCCCGCAGACGGGAGGCCTCGGGCTGAACCGCTCCGCCGCCCTCCTGGTGCTGCTGCTGGCGGCCCCGGCAACGGCCGTCGATGTGCCGCTGCCGTCGCGCCCCGTCACCCTCGACGGCGACCTGCGCGAGTGGGGGGAGGCCGCCTGGATCCCGGTCGAGCCCGCCGCCGACGGGGTCGGGCTGCGCGGCGTCTTCGCCGACGCTCTCGACCACGAGGCGGTGGTTCTCGTGCAGTGGGACGCCCGCCACCTCTACGTGGCCGCTGCGGTCCACGACGACACCCTCGACGCCGGCCGGGTCCCGCCCGCCGAGCGCGAGTGGCACGGGCCCGCCGGCGAGCGCAAGGACCGCATGTTCTACTACGACCACATGAAGCTCTTCGTGCGCGAGCCCGGGGCCGACGCCGGCTACAACCTGTGGTTCGCCCCTCCCGCCGGCGGCGACGGCGGCTCCCGCCCGTACTGGTGGGGCGGGCGCCAGCGCCGGGCGCCGGTGGAACGCCCGCCGGTGGAGGTCGCCTCCCGGGTCCGCGGCCGGGCGCGCACCTTCGAGATCGCCATCCCCTGGACCTGGCTCGGGGCCTGGCCGCAGCCCGGCGACGAGTTCGACGCCCTCTTCCTGTTCGTCGACGCCGACCAGCCGGGCCGGGCGGTGGGCGCCAAGATCGGCAGCGGCCGGGACCGCTGGATCTGGTGGCAGGGGCCGCTGGTGCTGCGCGGCCGTCCGGAGGGCCTGCGCCCGCGTCCGACTCCCGAGGACAAGGTCATGAAGAGACCGGTGGCGGTCGCCGCCGAGGAAGGCCTCGACCCGCGGGTGCGGCAGGCGATCGAGCGCTCGCGGCGGGTCGA
>JAJDTN010000237.1 GCA_022827165.1 Candidatus Latescibacterota bacterium | reverse complement strand
AACCTGATCTCATCCACCCGGTCCACTCCCAGGTGGTCCATGAGCAACCGGATACCCGCGTACAGGGCGGCCGTGGCGCTGGACGAAGAGCTGGTCCATGGAGGTCCCGATATGCAGATCCGAGCCCTGGGTCTGCTTCGGATGCGCCTGCGTCAGGAACACCGCCGTGGTGCGGAAGTGGTCACCGCCGATCTCCTCGGGCGAGAACGCGTCCGCCATGCGGGAGTCGGTGTTGGTGACGATGGTGAGGTACTTCCGGAAGGGCTCGAGCGACCTCAGGCTGGTGGGCGAAAGATCGAAGTCCTTCCCCTCGGCCGCGGGTGCCCAGAGGTTCTGGGAAGCACCCCATTCGTTGCATCCGGCCGCGCCGTGCACCTGCTCGATGAAGACGAGGCGGGTGTCGTTGGCGGCTCGACCGGCCGCAGTCGCCGACCACAGTCTTCCCGCGGGAACCATGGCGTCGAGCAGCGGCAGCCCGATGACGCCGCTCATGCTCCGCAACATGGTGCGCCTGGAGATGCTCTTTCCGGTGATGAAATTCATCGTTCAGACTCCGTTGGTTGTACAACCTGCGAGTACACCGGCTGTTGCGGTGCTCGGGCAATCAATTCGTTCAGGCTTCATGGCCTGTGCGGTTCAGTTCCCCGCCGGCGAGGCAACGGCCTCGGGCGCCACCAGCGACGAGCGGAAGGCCGGGCTCTCCACCACGCCCAGGACGAACGAGGAGAACCGGTAGTCCGTGTCCGCCGCCTGCTGCACGATCCTGCGCACGGTCGGCATGTCGTAGTACTCGACGCGCCGGCCGAGGCCGTACGCCATCAGGTTTTCGGTAAAGATGCGGTAGAAGACCTCGGGGCGCCTCAGAAGCGCGTTGCGAAGGTCGGCCGGGCCCGTAAGCAGCGTGCCGTCGTAAAGCTCTCCGGCCGGATCCACCGGGTTGCCCTCGTCCCTGATCCGCCACGCCCCGGTCACGTCGAAGTTCTCGAGCGCCAGCCCCACCGGGTCGATCAGCTGGTGACAGGACATGCACACCGGGTTGGCGCGGTGGATCTCCATGCGCTCGCGCACGGTGAGGAAGCGGCCGTCGTCCGCACCTTCGGTTTCCTCGAAGGCGGGCACGTCGGGGGGCGGCGGCGGAGGCGGGGTTCCCAGCAGCACTTCCAGCACCCACTTGCCGCGCAAAACCGGCGAGGTGCGGTCGGCGTGCGAGGTCATGGTCAGCACGCTGCCGTGGCCGAGGATGCCGCGCCGGTTGTCGTCGGGATACCGGACCCGCCGGAACTCCGGCCCGGTGACGCCCGGGATGCCGTAGTGCCGGGCCAGCCTCTCGTTGACGAAGGTGTAGTCCGCGGTCAGGAGTTCGCGCACCGGCCGATCCTCGGTGGCCATGTTCGCGAAAAGCAGCTCGGTCTCGCGGTGCATCGCGTCCGCGAGGGTCCCGTCGAAATAGGGATAGGAGAGCGCGTCCGGATCGATCTTCTCGAGATCCTGAAGCCTCAGCCACTGGGCGCCGAAGCGCCGGGCGAGCCCTTCCGCGGCGCGTGCGTCGGCCAGCATGCGCCGCGCGTGGCGCAGGAGCCCGTCGGGGTCGGAGAGTTCGCCCCTCGCCGCGGCCCCGATGAGCTGCTGGTCCGGGGGAGCGCCCCACAGGAAGAAGGAGAGGCGCGAGGCAAGGTCGGCGTCGGTGATCGAATAGGCGGTTCCGGCGGTGGCGCCGGGCGCCCGCTCCATGCGGAACAGGAAGTGCGGGCTGGCCAGAATCGCCTGCAGCGCCAGTTGCACGCCGCCTTCAAAGCCGCGCTCCGCCTCGGCCTGGTCGTAGAACGACATCAGCCCCTCAAGGTCCTCCTGGTTGACGGGCCGGCGATAGGCCTTGCTCGCGAGGCGGGAAACGATGTTCTCGGCGCAGGGCCGCGCCTCTTCGCGGGAGGTGGGGCGACAGGTGAAGATGAGCTGCCGCGTGGGCGTGTCGGACACGCCGGTCACCTCGTAGGGGCCCAGGACCGAGAGCCGCTGCAGGTGCGGCATGGTGGTCACCCCGTACCCGATCCCGATCTGCCCGTCCGCCAGGGTGTGGTCGATGGGGCGGATCAGGTCGTCCAGCTCGCCCTCGAAGCGCCTCAGGAAGGCGGCGGTCACCCGGCGGGGGCCGGCGCGCACGTAGATGGAGTCGGTGAGCACGTTCAGTCCGGTCGGCTCCGACTCCGACATCCACCGGTCGATGGTGACCAGCGCCACGCGCTGGCCGTCGATGGACACCTCCATCTGCTCGTTGCCGAAGGTGCGCCCGAAGACCTCGCCCTCCACCGCCGGATACGGCTGGATGTGGAAGACGTACTTGCCGTCGGCCGGGAAGTTGTGAATCACCGAGACGCCGCCCCGGGTGCCGAAGGGCGCACCCTCCACGCGATCCTTCTGGGAGGTCGTGCGCGGCAGCCGGTAGCGAATCGAGTTGGGTTCCGCGTCCGGGTCGCCCACCGCCACCCGGCTGATGTAGTTGGCCGCGCGCAGATACCCCTCCATGAGGGTGGCGGAGGGAGCCTGCACGTCGGCGATGTTGTCGAAGTTGGCGCTGCGGGTCTCGAGGGGCAGGAACTCCCCGACATCGACCTGAAGGCCGAGCAGGTCGTCGACGGCGTTGGCGTACTCGGCACGATTCAGGCGCTGGAAGGTGCGGAACCCGGGGTTCGGGTTCTGCGCCCAGGCTTCGTCCACCCGGGTCTCGAGCTCCTGGGCGAGGGCCTGGAGCGTATCGCCCGCGGGCCTCGGGAATCCCTGCGGGGGCATCATGCCGGCGCGCAGCTTGCGCACCACCC
>JAJDTN010000347.1 GCA_022827165.1 Candidatus Latescibacterota bacterium | reverse complement strand
GCTCTTCCACCGGGGCTGGATCTTGAAAACGCCGAGATCGAGGGTGTAGTCGATCTTGTTGAGGACGCCCACGAAGGAGGCCGTCTCTCGGAGGTTCTGCTGCTCCACGGGGCGCTCGGAGTAGTTGGACTGGCCAATGACCTCCCACTTGACCCGGTTGCGCACCTGCAGGCGGTCACCCCGGTACTGGTAGCCCAGGTACAGGGTGTTGGCCCAACCGTCGCGCAGGGGCAGGGGATCGTCGTAATCGATGAGCTCTCCACGCGAGCCCTCGAGGACGACCCACTCGATCACGTGGTCGCGGATGTCGTCCTGGGCCCGCCGGTAGTTGTTGAAGACCTGCACGCGGCCCAGGCCGGCGTAGTCCTTGTCGAAGGTGAGCAGGACGTAGTTGGTGGCGTTGCGGCGGTCGTCGGCCAGCTGGCGCTCGTCGAGGCGGCCCACGGTGAGGCGCGCCTCGGGCCCCAGGTGGGCACCGCCGTAGATGTTGTAGCCGCGCCGGTCCCTCTTGTAGAGGTAGTCGGGGAAGTTGTCGTTCTCGAAGCGGTCGACGACGCCGTTGTTGTTCATGTCGATGCCGAAGAGGAACTCGGGCCGGTCCGAGGTGTAGCGCAGGAAGGGCTCCTCGTAGTCGGGCTGCCGGTTGCGGCGGTACTCCGTGTCGTTCTGGTTGTAGTCGTTGATGAAGTCGTTGTTCTCGTCGTATCCCGGAAAAACCCTCCGGTCGTGGCCGAAGTTGGCCCGCCGCCAGTCGGGATTGCGGTCCTGGTCGTCGTTGTCGTCGACGAACTCGTAGACGAAGCGGAGCTCGTTGTCGTAGTAGATGTCGGCGGCGTCGTTCAGGGTCCCCGCCAGGTAGGTGCTGGTGCTGTAGCCGGCGTCGACACTGTAGACCTCGCCGAAACCGAAGTAGGGATAGGACCGCTTGTAGAGGTTGACGAACCAGGCGTCGGCCGAGGTGTTGTGGGAGTGGTGATTGGTCACGTCCACCTCGGTCCGCCGGGGATAGCGGAAGTGCTGGCGGTTGCGGTCGTACTCGGCGGAGAGGAAGAACCCGCCCACGTCGGTGATGTCGATGGTGCCGCCGAAGATCTCGTTGGCCACGGGCAGGCCGTACTTGACGCTCACGAAGCCCTGGTTCGAGCCGTCCTGAACGTTGCCCGGCGCCCGCAGGGTCCGTTCCGGAATGCCCTCGGAGAGCAGGACCGGCTGGTCGTTGTCGTTGAGCTGGCGGTCGGAGGTGAGGTCGATGCGGTAGTCGTTGGCCAGGAGGAAGCGGAACTCGATGTTCCGGATCTGCTCGGGCTGGGGGCCGAAGGAAGCCTGGTACTGGGGTCCCGTGAGGTCGTAGATGAGGACGATGATCTCCCGGCCGTCGGCGGAGAGGAAGCCCTGGGGGTTGAGGAAGCCTCCCTGCTCGGAGGGATGGAAGTCGAGGATGTTGCTGTCGCCGATCCGGCGGCGGTTGCTGATGCGCTCGCCGTCGATGGTGGTGATGATCATCTCCTCCTGGTAGTAGGCGGCGCCGGCGATGTCGTCCTCGGGCGAATCGTCGCTCAGGCGCACCTCGATGCGCGTGATGTCGGCGGCGTTCTGGCCCTCCGTCAGGGTCCCCTTGAAGGGGTTGCCCTGGAAGGCCTGTCCCTTGGTGGAGGAGTTGAAGGCGTTCACGTAGGTCCCGCCCAGCTTGACGAAGTCGCCCACCTGCACGGTGCCCCGGCCCCCGAGCAGGTTGGTGTCGTTGGAGCGGAACCGGCCGGTGCTGGTCGCCTCCGGCCCCTCGATGTTCCCGGGGGCGCTGGGACGGGAGACGAGGAGGGTGGCCTCGTACTTGTCGGTGGCCATGTCCAGCTGGATGCCGGCGAAGGACGGCTTGGAGAAGGTCATCGGCGTCAGGGTGGTGCGGATGCGGTCGCCGATGGTCATGGCATAGGAGTACTGGCCCTTCTGGTCCGAGGCGACGATCAGGTTGGAGAACCAGCCGTAGAAGTTGGTCTTGAAGAGGCTGCTGCCCGACGTCTGCGGCGCCGCCACGTTCCAGTCGTAGACCAGACGGCCCCGGGTGACGTAGTTGCCGTAGAGGTCGTAGAAGTACTCACCCTCCAGGCTGGTGTTCACGAATCGCTGATAGTGCCGGCGGGCGTAGTTGGTGTACTCCTGTTGCCGCCACTGGTACTCGTTGAACAACTCCTGCGGCACGTACCACTTCTTGACCGCCGGGTCCAGGGCGTCGAAGAGCACGCCGGGGCCCGTTGGCGCGTAATGGACTTCACCGCCCCGGCGCACACCCAGCCGGGCTCCGAAGTCCTCCTGCGCCGGCAGATCCTGAGCCGTCACTCCAAGCATCAGCACCGCCAGCGCACCGGGGCGCCAACTCCTCGCTATGTCCACAGATACCTCCCTTTGTTTGCTCTCTCTCAATATGCCACGTGGACGAGCCGCACGAACTGGCTGTCCTCGGCGTCGGCCTCGACCTTGATCCGGCACAGGTAGATCCCCGGCGGCACCAGCCGGCCGCCCGGGTCACGGCCGTCCCAGGTGAAGGTGTTGTACCCGGCCTTGGGGGCTCCCGCCGTATTCAGTCCCCGGCCGACGAGGCGGCCGCCCAGGTCGAAGAACTCCACTTCCAGGGGCCGCTCCTGCAGCACCTTCAGGAGGGCGAAGCTCACCGGCAGCTCGTCGTTGACGCCGTCGCCGTTGGGTGTGAACACCCGGGCCAGCGCCACGTCCTGGATCAGCGGTCCCTCGAGCTCCGCCAGGCCCACCCTCGTCGTGGAGGAGGCCACCAGCTCGGTGGCGTCCCGGGAGTCGATGTCCACCCGCTGGAAGACCACCTCCTCCGAGTCGGAGGAGCGCACGAAGGAGGTGTACTCGATGCCTTCCCGGAAGCTCTGCGACTCGAACTGCACCTCGATGAGGGCGTGCTCCCCCCCTGGCAGGCCGGTGTTGACGGAGGAGGGAAAACGGACCCAGACGGAGTCGGCGCCGGCCGCCACCTGCTCCAGGACCTGACCGGCCTCGTTGCGGAAGACCCCGTCGCCGCCGGGGGCGAAGACGTTGTCGAAACGGGTGGCCACCGCCGCGGTCTCCTCCTGCTCCGGGTCGAGGGCGGAGGACCTGCGGGCGACCTCCACACGGCCGAGACGGACCCCGGTGAGGCGGGCGGCGCGGGGCGTGGTGATCAGCACCTCGTCGAAGCCGCCGCGCACGGTCGGGTCGGGCCCGGCGGCACGGATGAAGTAGGAGAACCGCTGGGTCTCGAGGGGATCGATGCCGGTGGGGGGGGTGTAGTCGGTGGGCAGAACGTCGAGATCGGTCAGCGCCCGCCCGGCACCGTCGTCGCTGAGCAGGGCCAGCTCCCCCACCAGCTCCAGGGCGACGGGGGGTGCCAGGTCGATGCGCAGGCTGCGGATGCGGGCCGTCTTGAAGGGATTCTCCGACAGGATGTTGACGCGGACCTGGATGAACTTTCGCGGATTGGGGGAGGTGATCGTCGCCTCGCTGAGGCCGTTGGTCGGCAGGTAGCTCTCGCTCCAGGGGCTCCAGCCGACGAAGGCCAGCTCCCCATCCCTGGCGAAGGTCGAGCGCGGCGCCCGGCGCAGCTTCTTGCCGTCCTCGTCGACGAGGCCGTCGCCGTCGTTGTCCTGGAAGTCGATGTGGTCCTCGTCCTCCAGGCCGTCGCCGTCGTCGTCGTGGCGCGAGGCGTGCCGCTGGTCGCTGGGCAGGGTCTGCCAGTACTCCCAGGCCGCCCACTCCATGGCGATCTGGTCGTGGCGGTCCTTGGTGACCTCCGTGCGCTCCTCGCTGCCGGCGACGGAGACGACCTCGAAGTAGGTGAAGAGGCTGTCGGTCTGGTCGGAGGTGCGGGTCTGCACCTGGAGGCGGACGTCCGGATCGCTGTGCAGCGGCTCGAAGCGCTCGACGGATTCGCCGGTGAGGGGGTCGGTCTCACGGACGAGGATGTCGCCTTCCCAACTGATGCGGGGCAGGGTCTTGCGGACGAACTCGCCCCGCGAGTCGGTCAGGGCGATGGGGGGCGAGTAGGCCCAGACGCTGACCGGGTAGCCCTCGCCGAAGAGCTGGAACTCGGCCAGGGTCGCCAGCGCGCCGTACCGGCCGGAACTGACGCCGGTGATGTCGAGGTCGCGGATCTGCAGGAAGCGGATCTTGCGCATGGGGAAATCTTCCTGGAAGATGCGGACCTTGGACGTGCGGTTGGTGAGCTTCTCCTCGCCGATGATGTTGTGCCACTGGAGCCCGTCTTCGAGCTGGGTGAAGTCGCCGCGATCCTCCATGGACACCGGCTTGAGCAGGGTGCCGTCGGAGACCAGGATGCCCGGCCCGATAAAGGCGCCGTGGTTGCTCTGGTTGATGCGCTTGTTGACCACGGAGAGGTTGTCCACCCAGAACACGGCGCCCAGGTCGTACCAGGCGGTGCCCTTGACGTAGACGGGGGACCAGGTATTGGCCGCCCACTCGGTGTCGTAGTTGCCGTCGGTGGCCAGCTCGGGGGCGCCCAGGCCGCCGTGCTCGAAGGAGTCGCCGGCGCGGCTCTCGGGCTGGTAGGCGTAGTTGTCGCCCCGGGTCCAGACCTGGACCTCGGCGAGGCGGGGGACCTCCTTGACGTAGTACAGGATCGGCCCGCGCTTGGCCTCGGGCAGGGACTGGTGCTTCTCCCCGGCTGTCTGGTTGCCGTCGTCGCGGAGATCCACGAGCAGGCCGCCGGCCGTCAGGCGCTGATAGATGACGGCGCCGCGCCGCTCGGCGGGCAGCGCTTCATAGGCGAGGCGGGCCTCCTCGCCCTGCCCGAGGAAGGCGTCGCGCCAGAGGTCGGAGGCCGTGGACTTGAAGCGGATGTACTGGAGAAAGGTCCCGCTGATGTCGGGGATACCGTCCAGGTCCCAGTCGGCCCGGTCCAGGGGCACCAGGCCGAAGGTCATCTGCGCGTACCTCCCCTCCGTGCCGGGCACGGGCACCAGCTCCACGCCGTCCGCCCCGACAACGCCCGTCGACGCCTGGGCCACGAGGGTGAAGCGCAGATTGTTGCCGAGGGGGAAGGGGAAGCGTTCGCCCATGGAGGCGAAGACCGCGAAGGCCTTGACCGGCTGGCCGAGGAACTCGCCCTCGAACTGGTCCGAGGGGAAGATGAAGGTCAGGCTGTCGGCGAAGACCAGCCGGCCGAGGTCGATCTCCACCTCCCACTCGCGCAGGCCGTCGAGATGGAAGTGGCCGGGAGCGTCCAGGCGGCTGGGGTAGTCGGCGGGCGTGGCTGGCTCCCAGAAGGTGGTCAGGTCGCCGTCGATGACGTTGTCGGCCAGGCCCGCGTTGGACTTGGCGGAGGTCCCGCCCCGGGTCGAATCCCCCTGGGCGCGGACCTGGTCCTTGTAGATGAAGTCCGCGGCCGTGGGAGCGACGTTGACGTTGCGGCGGAAGTACACGGGCCGCAGGCCGCCGGCGCCGACCTCGAGAATGTTCACACCCCCGACGGGCGCGTTGAGACTGGTGACCAGGTCGTTCTGGTAGATCCAGTTGTTCCAGTGGGAGACCCGGTCCACCCGGATCGAGTTGCCCTGCAGTCGGTAGGCGGGACCGGCCTGGGCCATGAGGCCCTCCGGCAGGGAAATCAGGGCGATGTACGCCCCCAACGTCAGAAGCCGTTTCATGGCGAATCCTCTCTTTCCGTACTCTCCGGGCGCCTCAGTAGGCTACGGAGACGGTGCGCGTTCTGGCATCGCCGGCGTCATCGGCATCGGTGGAGATGCTGAGTATGTAAATGCCGGGCGGGACCAACTGCCCGTTGGCGTCGCGGCCGTCCCACTGCTGGGAATAGCCGCCGGAAGCCAACTCGCGCTCGATGAGATGCAGGCGCCGGCCGCCGAGATCGAAGATCTCCAGACGGACGGGCTTCGGCGTCACCAGTCGCTGCACATCGAGTGAGACGGTCATCTCGTCGTTGATGCCGTCGCCGTTGGGGGTGAAGGGATTGGGCCCGATGCGGATGTTGCTCACCAGTTGGCTGCTCTGGGCGGAGATATCGGCGGTGACTATCAGCGAGTTGCGGTCCGAGAGGTTGTCCGTCGCCGCGAAGTCGACGATGTCGCGGCTGGTCGCCTGCTGAGGCAGGAAGAAGGCCAGGGTGTCGAGGGCGCTCTCGCCGCCGGCGAGGGCAAGGATCCCCCTGGAGCTGTAGGCGCGCTCCACCTCCAGACCCAGTGTATCGAGGAAGACGCTGGCGGTGAAGGGGGTGCGGAAGTCGATGACCCGGCAGCGGAATCGAGCCTTGAGGAGCACCTCGAGCGCCTCTCCGTCGCCCGCCGGCTCGAGGAGGGGGAAGCCGAGGACGAACTGATCGTCGGCCACGTACAGCTCCCGGAACCGCCCTTCCGCGATCTCTCCCTCCGCCTCGCCCTCGTTCTCCAACCGCAGCATCTGGCCGTCGCCCAGGTCCATCTCCAGTTCCTCGATGCCGCCGGTGCGCACCGGGGTAGAGACCTGCAGCCGGTTGAAGCCGCTGTTGCCGGCGCCGAGGGAGGCCTGGAGGGCCAGCACGAAAGAGGTGTCGCGGCCGGCGATGACCTCGGCCGCCGGGGCGATCTCGCCGAAGAGCTCGTCGGTGCTCTGCGGGGACGAGTACTCGATGCGGAGGTTGCGCAGGACGGTGGCCGACTCCGGTGACTGGCTGGTGAAGGCCACCTCCACTTGCACATAGGGCCGCCCGCTCGGGGCCGGGATCAGGTCGCCGTTGGTGGCCACCTGCCTGCTGCTCCAGAACTCGAGATCGGGCTCGATGCGGCCGCGCACGCTCACCGGAAGCCCGATGTAGTCCTGGCGGCTCAGGCGGACGGAGGCACGGTCCTCGGGCAGGGCGGCGCTCCAGATGTCCCGCGCCTCGATGTTGAAGTCCTTGGATTCCAGGTCCACCTCCTGGCCCCAGGTGGCGGACCCGGGCCGCCTGTCGACGATGAGCGCGTTCCCCTCGCCCCGGCGCCACTCCACCTCGCGGTCGAGATAGTTGATCTGGAACAGCACGTCGGGCTCGGTGGTGAAGCCGGTGCGCGCTCGGACGATCATCCTCGACCGGGTGGGATCGCCGATCTTCTCCTCGTCCCAGAAGATTCGGCCCAGGGTCGCCGGGGGCAGGGGCAGGGCGTTGGAGGTGTACACCGCGCTGCGCACGAAACCGTCGGCGTAGTACTCCATCTCGGCGAGGTCGTAGTCCAGCGGAGTCTCGAAGTCCATCCTCGAGTAGCGCATCTGCACGGGCGGGTCGAAGACCACGGCGATCGTGTCCTGCCGGTTGACCGGCACGCTCGCCTCGGGGAGCCAGGTGGGAAAGGTGTCCCCGATCTTGCTGAACAAGGGGTAACCCAGGGGCCCCGTATTCGGATCTTCCAGGCTGAGGCCGGCGATCTCCGTCTCGGTGTCGGGCAGACCGCGATAGAAGGTGTAGGCGGAGACGCGCACCGGCTCCTCGAGGCTGGGATAGAGGCGGAAGAGCCGGACGGGGAAGTAGTGCCCCAGGTCGACGTAGAGCCCCCACTTCTGGGTTACGTCCTGTCCCACCCGGTCGATGCGCGCGAAGTGGCTTGTGGGGTCGCCGTCGAAGACGCGGGCCAGGCCTTCCTGGCGGCGGATGCCGGTGAGGGCTCGCTCCCAGATCGCGAGGTAGGTGAGGTTCAGACTCTTGTTGTACTTGTCGGCGCCCGGGGGGCGGGGGAAGGACTCGGCCACGTTGATCATGGCGTGGATCTCGGTGACGCCGGCCCGGCGCAGCAACTGCAACCCTTCCAGGCTGCGGGGGAAGGGGCTCCAGCGGGGGATCAGGATGGACCCGGCGGCCAGGACGGTGCCGTCCTCCAGCTCCACGTCCTCCGGTGCCACCACGTCGGTGCGGGTCACGTGGTAGGAGAAGGCGAGGAGCAGGGAGTCGAGGGACGCGCCCGCCTCTTCGGCGGTCAGGTCGAGGGGGATGTCGGGGACGGGGATCCATCTGGCCGGGAAGATGGGGCCGATGCCGTTCTCGTAGCCTTCAAGGTCGACCAGCTCGATGTAGGTATTCTCGGAGACCGACCCCTGCCGGATGTCGGCCCAGGTGTCGCCGTCGCCGGGAATGGAGAACAGGCGCAACTCGGCGCCGGACTCGACCGCCCACACCAAGAAGACCAACGCGGCGAAGATCCCGATTCTCATTCCCCTGCTCCCTCCCGTTGTGGTAGACAAGCAAGACTGCAGCCCGGAGAACGCCCCGAAGACTGGGAAGCCGGGTCCGGGACTGCGCGGCAGTTGCAGAGGTCGCGTTCGGCACTCGTTGTGCCGAAGCGCGTCTCAAGTGCAAAGAGAGGGAGGAATGGGCTCCTCCCTCTCTTCACATGGGAATCAACAAGTATAAGCCGGTTACCCTACTTCATCCCGGCCTTGATGCGGCCCCAGGAGTTCCCCTCGACCGCCGTGTCATCCAGACCGATAAGGCGGGCGTCGACAAAGCGCTCGGCAAAACGCCAGGTGGCGGCCTGACCGGACAGGGTGTGGAACGCCCGGTCCTGGCCAACGTCCTTGTCGGTGTCGGGCAGCGAGATCTGATAGCCGATGAGCTTGCCGTCGAACAGGTCGGAAGCCTGGCTGTCATCAGGGCTGTTCCAGATCAGGTCGTCGAAGGGGGTGACGAAGAGCTCGATGGTGCTGACCGTCGGGCCGTCGCCCACGGAGGAGCCGCCGCCGTCGGCGTAGGGCAGGTCGTT
>JAJDTN010000048.1 GCA_022827165.1 Candidatus Latescibacterota bacterium | reverse complement strand
CCTGGCCAACAGCTCCAGCACGCCGGGCACGGCCCGCTGGAAGTAGGGCAGGCAGGAATGCAGCTCCACGAGGTCTTCCCTGGCTCGAAACCTCGTGGCCCGACGCCGGAGCATGTCGGCCATCTGCCGGGCCAACCGCTCGATCTCCCTGTACCCGGCGCCGGGGCTGCAGAGGGGTGGCGCGAAGAGCACCATGGCGGCGTAATGGGCGCCCCGGGAAGGAAGGTGCAGCCCGGCCAGTGCCGAGATGGAATGGAAGACGCCGACCGTGGGTTTCCCGCCGAAGAGCGAATCGACCGCTTCCGATACGCGGTCATGGTCGCGGGCGAAGGCATCGAAGTCGTGGGCCTCCAGGGCTCCGACGTCGTTCCAGCCGTGGTTCCTGAGGTCGTGGACCACCAGGTCGAAGTCGGCGGCCAGGAGGGACCAGAACGGGTAGTAGAGGTCGATGGCGAGGCCGTTCCCGTGGCAAAGGACGAGCCGGGGCCCGGCGGGATTCCCGTGCCGCCTGAGGATGATGACGGTGTCGTCGTCCACGTGGACAGCGTGGGTGGAGAGGGGTTCGGGGATCTGCCAGACGGGTTCCATGGGTGTGGCCGAGGTCATGAGGCTTTCGCGCAGGGTGCGGCCAATGGTTCAGCGCATCCAGAGCACTTGCAGACTCGGTCGAGACTGAGCCGGCTCAAGAGGCGGCGATCTCGACGGAGCGGCCGCTGCGGGCCGACTCGCGGGCGGCGTCGATGACGCCCATGACGGCGCGGACGCTCTCCGGCGTGACCGCCGGTTCCTCCCGCCCGCGGATGGCGGCGGCCACGTTCTCGTAGTAGGAGCGCCAGCGGCCGGCCACCGGCTCGAGCACCTCCTCCACGGGGCGGCCGTCCCGGTGGCGGCACAGGCGCGGCCAGTTGCCGCGGTCGTCCTCGCGCGCCGAGTCGATGTCGCCGGCCACCATGGCCGGCTCCTGCGGGTCCAGCCCCTCCTTCACCAGGGCGCCGTCGGTGCCGAGGACGTACCAGCGCGGCATGGGGATCCGGGCGATGGAGGAGGTGACCACGTGGATCTCGGCGCCGCCGCCGAAGGAGAGGACGCAGTGAGCGTGGTCCTCCACGTCGTTGTCGAGGCCGGCGTCGGAGAGCCGGGCGTAGACGCGCTGCAGCGGCCCCGGGGCCAGCTGCAGGGCCTGGTCGATCATGTGGGCCCCGAGGTCGACGAACTTGCCGCCGCCGCTGGCCGCCCGGCCCCGCCAGGAGCGCGGCGCCCCGTACTGCCCCCAGGCCAACTGGGCGTAGACGAGATCGCCCAGTGTCCCCTCGGCCAGCAGCTTGCACACCGTGAGGTAGTCGCCGTCCCAGCGGCGGTTCTGGAAGACCGAGAGCAGCCGGCCGGCGCGGCGGGCGGCGGCGATCATGGCGTCGGCCTCGGCGCCGTCGAGGCTCATGGGCTTGTCGGTGACCACGTGCTTGCCGGCCTCGAGGGCGGCGATCGCCTGGGGCGCGTGCAGGTCGTTCGGGGTAGCCAGCACCACCAGCTCCACCTCGTCGTCGGCCAGGACCTCCTCGAAGCGCTCCCAGGCTCGCAGGCCCTCGGCGGCGATCTGCGCTCGCGCCTCCGGGCGGCTGGAGACGACGCCCTTCAGGGAGAGCCCCGGCTCGGCGAGGCGGACCAGGTACGAGTGGAAGCAGCGGCCGGCGTACCCGTAGCCGACGACGGCGGTGATCACGGGATCGGTGGAGGTCATGGGCGGCAATGGTAGCGGCGCCCCGGGAGGGCCGCCAGAAAGCTCTGGCGGCGCGGCTGGCGGCAGCGCGAGATTAGACGGCAGGAGAGGAGAGCAGGATGCGCATTCGACTGAGCTGGCCCGGCGGCCAGGCCCACGCCGGTCTCGACGACACGCCCACGGCCCGCGCCGTCATGGCGGCCCTGCCGATCCGCTCCCGGGCCAGCACCTGGGGCGAGGAGGTCTACTTCGACACCGGCGTGGAGGCCGCCCTCGAGGCGGACGCGGCCCAGGTCGTCGATCCCGGGACTGTCTGCTTCTGGGTGCAGGGCCGCTCCCTGGCCCTGCCGTACGGCCCGACGCCGGCCTCCCGCGGGGACGAGTGCCGGCTGGTGACCGAGGTCAACCTGCTGGGGCGCCTGGAGGAGGATCCGAAGGTGCTGGCCGGCGTGCGCGACGGCATGGAGATCACCGTGGAGCGGGCCGGCGGCTGAGCCGCGGCGATGGGAGAATGGGGAACGGCGGGCAGCGGCAGGGCATCCTAACGGGGGTGTGCACACCGACGGCACCGGCGCCGGCGTCCGGCGCCCGGGAGCGTGGCATGAGGCCGGATCAGGGATGAAGGGACAGGGGGCCTGGATGCGGGCGGGCGTGGTCCTGCTGGTGGCGGCGGGGCTGGCCGGCTGCGCCGCCGGCTACTCGCGCACCATGGGCCAGAGCCTGGGGCGCGTGCAGAGCCGCGACTGGGAAGGCGCGCTGGCCAGCCTGGACAAGCCGTCGGGCGACACCAACATGCTCCTCTACCGGCTGGAGAAGGGGCTGATCCTCCACTACGCCGGCGACTACACCGGCTCCAACGGCCAGTTCGAGAAGGCCGAGAAGCTCATCGACCGGCACTACACGCGCTCCATCAGCCGCGAGGTGGCGGCCCTGCTCACCAACGACGCCATCCGCGCCTACTCGGGCGAGGAGTTCGAGCGCGTCCTCATCCACTACTACCGGGCCCTGAACTACCACTACCTCGGCGACCACCAGGGCGCCCTCGTCGAGTGCCGCAAGGCGAACCTGCGTCTCTCCGACTTCGCCGAAGCCGCCGAGTACGAGCTGAGCTACGCCAACGACGCCTTCATGCAGTACCTCACCGGCCTGCTCTACGAGGCCGGGGGCGAGGTCAACGACGCCTACATCTCCTACCGCGACGCGGCCAAGGGCTACGCCGCCTACGAGGATGCCTTCGGCCTGGCGCCGCCGCCGCCCCTGGCCGCCGACCTGCGCCGCGCCACCGCGGAGCTCGGCTTCGAGCCGGAGTGGGAGGAACTGCGGGAGCGCTGGGAGCTCGATCCCGAGGCCTCCGCGGCGCCCCCCCTGGGGCCCGGGACGGTGACCGTCTTCGCCGAGACCGGCTTCGTGGGGCGCAAGGGACAGAACGAGATCAACGTGCCGATCACCAAGGGCGGAAAGCTCAAGGAGGTCTGGACGATCTCCGACCGCGCCGTGCGGCAGTACCATTACGGGTGGGAGGGCAAGGTGGAGTACTGGCTGCGGGTGGCCCTGCCGGTGTACGAGCCCGCCCCCAGCGAGGTCACCGGCGTGCGGCTGCGCGCCGGCGACGCCGAGGCCCGCGGCTGGCTGGTGGAGGACCTCGACGCCATCGCCGGGCGCACCCTGCGCGACAAGGAGGGCGTCATCCTGCGGCGCACGGTGGCCCGGGCCGTGGCCAAGTGGCTGGCCACGGAGGCCGCCGAGGAGGAGAGCGAGGTCCTCGGGGCCCTGATCAACCTCTTCGGCGCCGGCACGGAAGCGGCCGACACCCGCAGCTGGCTCGCCCTGCCGCGGACCATCTGGATGGCACGGATCCGGATGCCGCCGGGAACGCGGGAGGTGGTTCTGGAGTTTATCAATGCACAAGGCGGTGTCGTCGACCGGCACGAGTTCACCGGCGTGCAGGCCGGAGGCGAACACCCCGTATTCCTCAGCTGGCGCAGCTTCCGCTGAAGAAGGAAGGATCGACCAAACGATGACGGGATTCCTCACCGGCGCCGCGGCCCTGGTGCTGCTGGCAGCGGGGGCCGCCCCGGCCCAGACGGCCAGCACCGCCGGCGGCGACCGCACCCTGCCGCCGGGGTACGTCTTCAACATCGTCGACTGGGAGGGCGGCCGGCTGCCGCCGCTGTACGAGCGCTCCGATCAGCTGCCCATGGGCCTCCACGACATCGTCTCCCTCACCGAGGCCAAGTTCAGCGAGGCGATGATCCTCAAGATGCTCGAGGAGCGCCGCTGCGCCTGCGACGCCTCGGTCGCCTCGCTGGTGCGCCTCAAGAAAAGCGGCGTCTCGGAGAAGGTGATCCAGGCCATGTCGCTGCACGCCCTGCCGCCGAACCGCTCCCTGGACCTGGCGATCCACATCGACTTCGAGGGCCTCGGCGGCGCGGCGGTCTCCACCCGGGCCCACCGGGCCTACCTCTACCTGATCATCCCCGACGGCGAGCGCGAGCGCGTGTTCTTCGGCAGCCTGGCGGATGTGCTCGCCCAGGCGTCCAGGCGCGGCACGGCGGTGGACAACACCGACCTGCTGTTGCCGAAACAGGTTCGCCGCGTCAGTTTCGTGGCGCGCGTGCCGCTGAAGGTGCCCGGGGCCAAGCGCGCCCTGGTCTTCACCTCGACGCGGCCGAACATCTACACCGAGGCGGACATCCCCGCGGCCGACCGCAAGGGAGTCCAGGAGTTCACCTTCGACTACCCCGCCAGCTCGCTGCAGCAGTTCTGCTCGCTGCAGGTCCTGCACCGGCAGGACGCGATGCTCGACAACCGCTGGCACATGGAACGTTCGCACTTCGAGTGCGAGTGGGAGTGAAAGGCATGAATGGAATCGCGATGACCTGCGCCGCGGCCCTGGCCGCGGCCGGACTGTCGGCCTGTGCGGGCCCCCGGGCCTTCACCCAGGGGACCTACACGGACCCCGAAGAGATCGTCATGCTCGACGACGACTGGAACCAGAACGACATGCAGCTGGTGGCCAGGAAGATCGTCACCTCCCTGCAGAGCTGGAAGGAGCGCGACGCCCTCGACGGGGATCCGACGATCATCCTCGAGACGCCGAGGAACCGCACCACCGAGCACATCGACCTGCAGGCCCTGTACGACCACGTGAAGACGGCGCTGATCAACAGCGGCGAGTTCACCTTCCTCGACAAGGCCGCCCGCAGGGAGATCGCCAGGGAGTACGAATACCAGGGCTCGGGCTACGTCGACCCGTCCCAGGCCAAGGGCCCCGGCCGGCAGCAGGCCGCCGAGTTCCTCCTCGGCCTGGTGATCACGTCGACGATCCAGCAGGTGGGCAAGGACAAGGTGGTCTACTACAAGGCGACCTTCGAGCTCACCGACATCGAGACCAGCGTCATCGTGTGGACCGACCACAAGGAGATCACCAAGGCCTTCAAGAAGAGGGCCATCGGCTTCTAGGAGGTAATGGAATGAGAGCCTGGACCGCAGCGGCAGCGGTGACCCTGTGGGCGGCGGGCGCCTTCGCGGCAGACGGGTCCCCGGGACGCACCGACGGCCCGGTGGGCAGCGAGATCGGCAAGGGAGGCTACCGCCTGGCGAGCACCCCGGGGACGTGGTCCCTCGCCCCCTTCCTGGGAGCCGCCATCGTGGAACCCGAGGACGACGACTCCGAGACCGACCTGATGTACGGCCTCAACGTCGGTTGGCGCACCGAGGACTGGCTCGGCGTCCACGCCAGCTACGCCTTCATCCAGGACCAGGAGATCAGCCTCTTCGGCGTCGGCGTGCGCAACATCCTCGAGTACGAGCCCTTCAACTACCACCTCAGCCTCGACGCCGAGCTCTACGTCCCGGGCGAGGGCGACACCCGCTTCGGCATCGCCCCCGGCGCCGGCGCCGAGGTCCTGCTCACCGACAACCTCAGCCTGGGCCTGCAGTACCAGCGCGACTTCATCTTCGCCGACGAGCCGATCGGCATCAACCGGTTCACGGCGAAGGTGGGCTTGCGCTTCTAGCTTCGGCCCGCCGCGGCGGCGGCCGTCATCTCCAGGAAATGGCGGTGCACCTGCGCCCCGGCGCTCAGCTCGGGGTGGAAGGTGGCCGCCAGCAGACCCCCCTGGCGGGCCGCCACCGTGTCGCCGCGGCACTCGCCCAGGGCCTCGACGCCGGCGCCCAGCCGCGTGATGCGGGGGGCGCGGATGAAGACCATCTCGATCTCGGTCTCGCCGCCGGCCCCGGTCCGGAACGTCCCGGAGCCCTCGAAGCTGTCGCGCTGGCGCCCGTAGCTGTTGCGCTCGACGGTGATGTCCATGGCCCCGTGGCAGCGCTGCAACGGGTTGAGGCCCTCCGATGGCTGCAGTATAGCCCCGGCGACGGTGCCGAAGACCGGGCGGCCGGAGGCGATGAAGGCGCCCAGGGGCTCCCAGAAGTCGAAGGCGTCCATCAGCTTGATGAGGGTGGTGCTCTCGCCGCCGGGGATGACGAGGGCGTCCAGGCCGTCGAGCTGACCGGCCTTGCGCACCGCCGGGCAGCGGGCGCCCAGGCCGCGCAGCACTCGCGCGTGGGCCTCGAAGTCGCCCTGCAGGGCCAGCACGCCGACGGCGGGTCCCGCCTGCTCGCTCACGGCTTCAGCTCCATCGCTCTACACAAAGCAAAGGAGACGCCCCCGGGCGGGAACGCCTCCTCGACCGACCGCGGGTTCGCTCTGATGCCTACCAGCCCCGCGTCTGCAGCTTCTCGCCCTCGCCGAGGGTTTCCATCTCGATCCCCGGCATCGCCTCGCCGAGCTGCTCGGAGACCTGCACGAGCACGTCCGGATCCTGGTAGTTGGTCGTCGCCTTGACCACCGCCTCGGCGCGCTTCGGCGGGTCGCTCGACTTGAAGATCCCGGAGCCGACGAAGACCGACTCGGCGCCGAGCTGCATCATCAGCGAGGCGTCGGCGGGGGTGGCGATGCCGCCGGCGGAGAAGTTGGGCACCGGCACCTGGCCGGTCTCGGCCACGAGGCGCACGAGGTCGTAAGGCGCGCCCAGCTCCTTGGCCTCGGTCATGAGCTGCTCCGGGGCCAGGGTGGTGAGGCGGCGGACGCCGTCCATGACGGCGCGCATGTGGCGCACGGCCTCGACGATGTTGCCGGAGCCGGCCTCGCCCTTGGTGCGGATCATGGCGGCGCCCTCGCCGATGCGGCGCAGGGCCTCGCCCAGGTCGCGGCAGCCGCAGACGAAGGGCACCTGGAAGGCGAACTTGTCCACGTGGAAGTGCTCGTCCGCCGGGGTCAGGACCTCGCTCTCGTCGATGTAGTCGACGCCCAGGGCCTGCAGGATCTGGGCCTCGGCGAAGTGGCCGATGCGGCACTTGGCCATGACCGGGATGCTCACCGACTCCATGATCTCGCGGATCTTGGCGATGCTGGCCATGCGCGCCACGCCGCCCTCCTTGCGGATGTCGGCGGGCACCCGCTCGAGGGCCATGACCGAGACCGCGCCGGCGTCCTCGGCGATGCGGGCCTGGTCCTTGTCGGTGACGTCCATGATGACGCCGCCCTTGAGCATCTCCGCCAACCCGGTCTTGAGGCGGTGGGTGCCGCTGGCCTGGCCGTTGCCGCTCTGGGGATCCATCTGCTGACTGCTCCTGGTGAAAGGCGGCCGCTGCGCGGCCTGAAGGACGTTCCAGCGGCAAAAAGTACTGGCCCCGCCAAATCATGGAAAGACCGGCCTACCCGCCGCGGACGCTGCGCCACATCTCCCGCAAGTCGTCCCAGGCGAAGAGACGCACCCCCGCCAGACCGCCGATAGCCGCCGCCAGTCCCCCCGCCGCGCACGCCGCCAGCGGCGCCGCCGGCCACCACGGCGAGGTCGCGCCCAGCGCCACGGCCACCGACGCGGCCACGAGCCCCGGCCGCCAGAGCACCGCCAGGTAGTCGGCGAAGCCCATCTCCAGGAGGCGGTTGGCCAGGTGTTGGGAGAGGGCCAGGAACAGCAGGGAGGTCAGCAGGATCGCCGCGGCGACCCCGGCGACGCCGTGACCGACGGCCCAGTAGAGGGCGGGGACCAGGACAGCGAGGGTGGCCAGGGCCCAGTACAGCGCCCAGTTGGCGCGTCCGCACGCGAGGAAGACCGAGCCCACGCCGGTGCCCGCGGCCTTGACCAGGGTGGCCAGGGCCAGCAGCCGCAGGGGCCACACGGCGGGGGCCATGTCGGGGCGGGTCAGGGTGACCACCGGCTCGGCCAGGAGGGCGAGGCCGGCGAGGACCGGCCAGTACCCCAGGGCCATGGCGCTCACCGAGCGCAGGTAGGCGCGGCGCAGCAGGTCCGTCTCCTCCTGGATCGCCGAGAAGGTGGGGAAGAACACCCGCGTGATGACCGTGGAGAGACGGACCAGCGGCAGCAGCGTGAGGCGGTAGGCGAAGCTGAAGTGGCCCATGGCGGCCTCGCCGAGGAGGGGGTAGATGAACAGCCGCGGCAGGTTGCTGCCGAGGTACTGGAGGCAGCGCGATCCGGTGAGGTTGAGGCCGAAGGCGGCGATGCGCCGCAGGGCCGCGAGGCGCAGGGCCGGACGCGGTAGCCAGCGGCCGGCCACGGCCAGCCCGAGGAGCAGCACGACCTCGCGCGCCAGGGCGCCGTAGACGACGCTCAGGATCCCCAGGCCGGCGGCGAGGAGGGCGAAGGAGAGGGCGGCATGGACGCAGGAGGCGGCGATCTCGGCGGCGGCCATGGCGCGCCAGCGCAGGTCGCGCTGCAGGCGGGCCCGGAAGACGCCGGAGACCGCGGCGAAGGGGACGAGCAGGACCAGGCGGGAGAGGATCGTCTCGAAGTCGCGCGTCTCCTCCCGCGACAGCCAGGCGGCCAGGGCCGGCGCCAGGACCAGGACCAGGGCGGTCACGGCCGAGCCGAAGGCCAGGCAGGTCCAGAAGGCGGCGTCGAAGTGCTCGTCGCCGGCCTCGCGGTCCTGCACCAGGGCGCTGCCGAGGCCGAGGTCGCAGAGCAGGGCGGCGAGCATCACCAGCAGCAGGGCCCACTCGAAGCCGCCCATGCGCTCGGCGCCGAGGAGACGGTAGAAGACGAGGGTGGTGGCGATCTGGAGGGCGAAGGCGCTGCCGGTCCAGAACAGGCCGCGCACGGTGCGGGTGGCCAGCGACTGGATATCGCTCACGGCGCGATCGATCGATTGATTCGGGCGGCGGGGACGGCGAGCTTCACTGTCCAAAGATAGGCACGACCACCGGAGGGCCGATGCACGACCGCAGCGACGACGGCGATCTCGTACTCCACGGCGGCCGGGTGCGCACCCTGGAGGACGGCCGGGCGCCGGCCGAGGCCCTGTGGGTCCGCGGCGGGCGCGTCGCCGCCGCCGGCACCGACGACGAGATCCTGGCCGCGGCGCCCGCCTCTGCCCGCCGGGTCCCCCTGGAGGGCGCCTGCGTGCTGCCGGGCCTGGTGGACGCCCACCTCCACTTCGAGGGATTCGCCCTCGGCCTGACCCGCATCGACGCCGACCTGCCGCGGCTGCAGGACGTGCTGCAGGCCGTGCGCGAGCGCGCCGCCGCCACCCCGCCCGGCGACTGGATCCTCGGCCACGGCTGGAACCACAACCGCTGGGGCTCCGGCGAGCTGCCCACGCGCCGGCTGCTGGACGGCGCCGCGCCGGACCACCCCGTCTTCCTCACCGCCAAGAGCGGCCACGCCTCCTGGGCGAACACCGCCGCCCTGAACGCCGCGGGCGTCGCCCGCCGCACCCAGGACCCCGCCGGCGGCACCGTGGTCCGCGACGGGACCGGCGAGCCCACGGGGGTCTTCCTGGAGGAGGCCTCCGGCCTGGTGGCGGACCACCTGCCCGAGGTGACGGCGGAGCAGGTGGCCGACGCCATGGCCGCGGCCCTGCCCGCCGCCTGGCGCTGCGGCCTCACCGGGGTCCACGACCTCGACGGCATCCGCGCCCTGCGGGCCTGGCAGATCCTGCGCGAGCGCGGCCACCGGGGACTCCGCGTCTGCAAGTCGATCCCCTCGAGCCGGCTCGACGAGGCGATCGCCGCCGGCCTGCGCTCCGGCTTCGGCGACGACATGCTGTGGATCGGCGGCGTCAAGCTCTTCGCCGACGGCGCCCTCGGTCCGCGCACGGCGTGGATGCTGGCCCCGTACGAGAACGAGCCCGACAACCTCGGCATGCCCCTCATGACGCCCGAGGAGCTGCGCGAGACCGTGACCCGCGCCAGCCGCCACGGCCTCGCCTGCTTCGTCCACGCCATCGGCGACCGCGCCAACCGCGAGGCCCTGGACGCGCTGGCCCTGGCGCGCGCCGGGGAAGATGACAGCGGGCGGCGGCTGCGGCACCGCATCGAGCACGCGCAGGTCATCGACCCGGAGGACGCGCCGCGCTTCGCCGAGCTGCGGGTCGTCGCCTCGGTGCAGCCCATCCACGCCACCAGCGACTACCCCATGGTGGACCGGTTCTGGGGCCGGGAGCGGGGCCGCTGGGCCTACGCCTTCGAGTCGCTGCGGCGGGCCGGGGCGGTGCTCGCCTTCGGCTCCGACACGCCGGTGGAGCCGATCCCGCCGCTGGCCGGGATCCACGCCGCCGTCACCCGCCGCCGGGCGGACGGCTCCCCCGGCGCCGACGGCTGGCAGCCCCAGGAGAGGCTCACGGTGGCCGAGGCGGTGCGCGGTTTCACCCGGGGGGCCGCCTTCGCCGGCGGCGTCGAGGACCGCCTCGGGTCGCTGGCCCCGGGCCAGCTCGCCGACCTCGTGGTGCTCGCCGAAGACCCCTTCGCCGTCGATCCCATGGACCTGGCCGGCCTGCCGGTCCTGGCGACCCTGGTGGCAGGCCGCTTCGTCCACGCCGACCCCGGCCTCGGGCTGGACGATCCTGGCCGCACCCCCGCGCCCGGCCATCCCGCCGCCGCGGTTCGCCCTTCTGGAGGCTCTCCATGACGGAACTGGTTCTGGCCATCTCCCTGGCCATCGGTTTCTCGGCCATGTGCTCGCTCTTCGAAGCGGTCCTCTACGCCGTGCCCACCGGGCACGTGGAGGCCATGGCCGAGGCCGGCAAGAGGTCGGGGCGGATCCTGCGCGCACTGCGCGAGCGGGTGGACCGCCCCATCGCCGCCATCCTGTCGCTGAACACGATCGCCCACACGGTGGGCGCCGCCTGGGCGGGGGCGGTCTTCATGGTCCTCTTCGGCGAGGAGCACCTGCTGCTGTTCTCGACCGTCTTCACCCTGGCGATCCTGCTGCTCTCCGAGGTGATCCCCAAGACCGCGGGCGTCGTCTACTGCCGCGGCCTGGCGGGCCCCGTGGCCCGCCCCCTGCTGGCGATGGTATGGGTCTTCCGTCCCCTTATCTGGCTCACCGGGCAGGTGACGCGCCTCATCGCCCGGGATCAGGGCTTCCCCGGCGTCTCGGAGGAGGAGCTGCTGGTCATGGCCCGCCTCGGCCGCAAGGAGGGCGCCATCGACGCCGACGAGGCCGCCGCCATCGAGAACATCCTCGGCCTCAAGGAGAAGACGGTGCGCGACATCATGACCCCGCGCACGGTGGTGTTCTCCCTGGCCGTCTCCACGACCCTGGGGCAGGTGCGCGACTCGGTCCAGTCCCTGGGCCACGCGCGCGTGCCCGTGTACGACGCCGACGCCGACGACGTGGTCGGCACCGTGCACCGCCAGGACCTGCTCGCGGCCATGGCCGAGGGGCAGTGGGACCGCACCCTCGAGGAGATGATGCGTCCCGTGGACTTCGTCGCCGAGACCCTGACCTCCGACCGCCTGCTGCGCCGGCTGCTGGAGAGGCGCGAGCACCTGGTCATGGTGATCGACGAGTTCGGCGGTCTGGCGGGTCTGGTCACCCTCGAGGACGTCTTCGAGGAGATCCTGGGGACCGAGATCGTCGACGAGTTCGATCCCGCCGAGGACATGCGCGAGCTGGCTCGCCGGCGGCGGCAGTCCCTCGGGCCGGATCGATTGTGACCGCCCGCCTCTCTCGACTATCCTAGCCGCACCCCCGCGCCGCCATCCCGCCGCCGCGGGTCCCCCTTCCGGAGGCTCTCCATGACGGAGCTGGTTCTGGCCGTGGCCCTGGCTGTCGGCTTCTCGGCCATGTGCTCGCTCTTCGAAGCGGTCCTCTACTCCGTGCCGGTCGGCCACGTGGAGGCGATGGCCGAGTCGGGCCAGAAGACGGGCCGCATCCTGCGCGCGCTGCGCGAGCGGGTGGACCGCCCCATCTCGGCGATCCTGTCGCTGAACACGATCGCCAACACGGCGGGCGCCGCCTGGGCGGGCGCCGCCTTCGTGGTCGTCTTCGACGACGAGCGCCTGTGGCTGTTCTCCGCCGCCTTCACCTTGGCGATCCTGCTGTTCTCCGAGGTGATCCCCAAGACCGCGGGCGTCGTCTACTGCCGCGGCCTCGCCGGTCCGGTGGCGCGCCCCCTGCTGACGATGGTGTGGGTCTTCCGGCCCCTGATCTGGCTCACCGGGCAGGTGACGCGCCTCATCGCCCGGGATCAGGGTTCGCCCGGCGTCTCGGAGGAGGAGCTGCTGGTCATGGCCCGCCTCGGCCACAAGGAGGGCGCCATCGACGCCGACGAGGCCGCCGTCATCGAGAACATCCTCGGCCTCAAGGAGAAGACGGTGCGCGACATCATGACCCCGCGCACGGTGGTCTTCTCCTTGGCCGTCTCCACGACCCTGGGGCAGGTGCGCGACTCGGCCCAGTCCCTGAACCACACGCGCGTGCCCGTGTACGACGCCGACGCCGACGACGTGGTCGGCACCGTGCACCGCCAGGACCTGCTCGCGGCCATGGCCGAGGGGCAGTGGGACCGCACCCTCGAGGAGATGATGCGCCCCGTGGACTTCGTCGCCGACAACCTGACCGCCGGCCGTCTGCTGCGCCGCCTGCTGGAGTCGCGGCAGCACCTGGTCATGGTGATCGACGAGTTCGGCAGCCTGGGCGGCCTGGTCACCCTCGAGGACGTCCTCGAGGAGATCCTCGGCACCGAGATCGTCGACGAGTTCGACACCGCCGTGGACATGCGCGAGCTGGCCCACCAGCGGCGGAGGCAGTCCCTCGGGGATCCGGGACAGCCGGACTGACCTCGCCGCGAACTCTGTCTTATCGGCAGTCAGGGCCTGCCCATGCGCCGTCTTGAGCCCTGCTGTCTGCCATTCCGGCGTGATTCCCCTCCTGGTGCGCGAGACTTCCCAGAGAAACCAGCGGTGGCACGGCCTTTGCACTCCTCTTCGCGCCAACCAAACCCAACCGCGATCGGGGCCGACGCCCCGGTCCAAGACAGGAGGAGATGAAATGGCACTCGTTCGCTGGCAGCCCCGCGAGCTCTTCGGAATCGGCAGGGACATGGACCGGCTCTTCGACGGTCTGTGGGGCCATGGTGACGGCGCGGCCCCCCGGGAGGCCGTCTGGCGTCCCTCGGTGGACATCGCCGAGACCGACCACGACTTCGTCCTCACCGCCGACCTGCCCGGCATCGCCCGGGAGGACCTCGACCTCACCGTGGTCGACGGCCGTCTGACCATCAAGGGTCAGCGCCGCAGGGAGAGCGACTCGAAGGAGGGCAACGTGCACCGTGTGGAGCGCGCCCACGGCACCTTCACCCGCGCCTTCGACCTGCCCGCCGCGATCGACCCCGAGACGGTGGCGGCCACCTACAAGGACGGCGTCCTCACGGTGACCGTGCCCAAGGCCGAGGAGGCCAGACCGAAGCAGATCGAGGTCAAGGTCAGCGCCTGACGGCCGAAGGCTGAACGGCCGCCGAAGGCAGGGCGGCAAGAGGAGGGCCGGTACCCCGCGAGCGGTGCCGGCCCTTTGTTGTGTGGGGCGCGCCTCCAGGTGTCAGGCAGGGTCCATGGGAACTGCCGGCCGCGATCAAGCAGGCAGCATCCCAGGCGCGGTCTCATCCTTCGTCCGCCACCATGGCCTCGATCCGGCGCGCCAGCCACTTCCAGTCACGGCTGTCGTCGTCACCGTCGAGTGTCCGTTCCTCCACCTTGCCGGCCTCCGTGTCGAGCGCGTGCCACTCACCCGAACGCGTATCGAGGTTCAGGTCGAGGCTGATCTCCAACGAGCCGATGGACCACTCGGCCTGGACGCCTCCCGTTTCCGTCGGGTAGAGGTGCGGCAACGGCGCATCGCCGGGGAAGTGCCGGTCGAATGCGTTCTGCAGCCAATCGAGACCGAGCCGGGGCGGTGATAGCCCGCTCCCTTCGAGCCAGCCGTCCTTCAACAGCCGCAGTTGGTCGAGCTGCGAACCGATGGGTTGCCGAAGCACGAGGCTCCCTTCCCTTCCTCAACTGCCGCCGCGCATCACCTACGCCTGCGAGGGCTCGTCTCGCCGAGGCTTCAACCGCTTGGTGGTCATGGACTCGATGAGTCCGGCGGTCTTCATGACGAGCTCAAGACTGATGGGGGGCACCTGCTCATGTCCATAGGAGGCGAGATACTCCGCCGACGAGGTCTTGATCCCACGCCTGGCACAGACCATGTAAGCGATGGACTCGGCCTCGAACTCACTTGCTACTCCTTCCAAGCCCGTGCGGTCGGGCCACCATTTGGGCTCTGGGGAGCCAAGGTGGCCACAGTACAGGTGAGCGAGTTCGTGAGCGACGGTGGCATACTGTTCCTCCGGGGTGTGCTCCGAATTGACCAGAAGATCGTATCCGACCGGAACATCGACATAGGTCGGCCTTCGAGCTCTGTCCAATCCGTCCTGGAACTTCTGTGAGATTCCAACCCCCGCGAAGGCCTTGATGGAACCGGCCCCTTGAGAGCCGAGGGCGACACGGTTTGTGCGGACGCCGTCACGTCTTGCATTCTCGATAACCCGAGGGAGCCCACGGCCAATGGCTGCTCCGCTCGTCGAGAACGGATTGGTGACTTCTGCCGGTAGCGGAGGGGAATCCTCTGTCGGTTCGGTCTGGCTGACGTCAAAGACGAACATCACCGGTCCCATCGGCTGGAGAATTACGATCGGCTTTGCACCAGGCACTATCTCTCTCTTGTACTGTTCACGCCACCGATGGGCCGGGGCAACGAAAACCGCTCCCCGTTTCTGAACGTGGATCAGCAGGACATTGAACGGTGAGTAGAATCGGAATCTGGCCACGAAGTGCACCAATTCCCTGTATGCCTTGGTTGCCCTGTACCTGCCAGCGATACTGAACAGGTCATCCAGAGCGCGCTTGGCCGCATCGCGATCCCAGGCGCTGGCCGGTGTTTCCTCCGATGTCTGTGCTCCGTGCGGCATATCATCCATGGGGCGGCTCTCCCGTGAATGGGCGGGCGCTACGCCTCAGCTCCCGGTGCACGTAGGCCGCGTCGCCGAGACGCCGGCGCAACTCCTGCTCGAGCGTCGAGATCGGGTACAGGTTCTGCGGGGCCCGCGGTTCCTTGTGGCGCTCCGAGGCATAGGCGGGCAGCACCGCCGCGGACTGATCGGCCAGCCTCCGAAACTTGCTCACCTCTCCCTCGGCCGATGCCTCGCATCGCACCACCCCCGACCAGGGATGTCCTTCGCCGCCGGGCAGCCTCAGGTACCACGAGTACCGGCTCCATGTGGTCTGGGTCAGGAAGATCGGGGTCCGTTCTCCCGGCTTGAGCCCCGACACGACCCCCGAGAGGTCAGCGGGCAGATACCGGACCTGGTGGGTCTTGACGTATCCGAGGGCGCCGGGGATCTGGTGTCGGCCGCGGCTCACCGGCCCATCGAGTATGAGCAGGGCATCCTCCGGAACGTTGCGGGAAGCCACCTGGACCTCCAGCTGGCCAAGCTGGCCCTGCAATGCGATGAGCAGCTCGTCGATGGCATCCCCTGCGGCAGCGCACGGCTCGAACCGTCCGGCCCGTGTGACGAGAGCCGGCGCGCCAGCCGTCGATACCAGCTGCCGGCGCACTTGGGCGTCGATCACCTCCGCCCGCTGTCCGCAACGCACCACGCCCGCGGCGTAGGAGGCGCAGATCCCCAACCGGGTCGTCCCGTCGTCGTGTGTGATCCACACGCGGGCGTCGATGCGCCGCACGCCGTCCACGAAGTGAATGGCGGCGGGCTCAGGAGTCTCCGGAGACGGCGACAGGGGCCGCCACTCGCCGGCCGGCACCTCGACCTCCACGTCGGTCGGAGCCTCCGCCTCGTCCATCTCGCCGGAGTCGGCCGGGGAGCCGTACTCAGGGGCCCAGGACTCGACGGCGATCTTCACGCCTCGATCCTGTCGATGGACGACCGGTTCCCCTCCTTGGTCACCTCGTAGCGAACGGGGATGCTCTGGGCCAGCTCCTTCACGTGGGTCACGACTCCCACCATCCTCCCCCGCGAGCCGAGCTCCTCGATGGCGGAGATGACGGCGTCCAGGGTATCCGTGTCCAGGGTGCCGAATCCCTCGTCCAGGAAGAGGGCTTCCAGCTTGGCGGCGCCTCCCACCGCCAGGTCGGAGAGATGCTCCGAGAGGGCTAGGGCCAGCGACAGGGAGGCCAGGAAGGTCTCGCCTCCTGAGAGGGTCTTCACGGGGCGGCGCTCGTCGGCGTTGCGGTGATCGACGACGACGAAGTTGTTGCTTTCGTCCAGGTCGAGGGAGTAGGAGTCGTTCGACAGCTTGAGCAGTTCCTCTGTCGCCCCTTTGCACAGCTGCTTCAGCACTTGCGCCATCAGCCAGCGCTCGAAGTTGCGCGCGTCGAGGTGCCGCGCGAGGTCCCCCGCGACCGTGGCCTCCTGCTGCAGCCGTTTCAGATCTTCCTGCTTCCTCTCCATCTCGTGCAGGGCCTGCTCGAGCCGTTCGATCTCCCCTGCCTGCCGGCCCATCTCGACACGACATGCCCCCAGCGGCTCCTCACCGTCGGGCACGGCCACACCGGTCTCGCCACACCACCCGGCGATCGATTCACGGATCGCCCCAAGGGCGGCCTCCGTTTCCTCTCGCTCCTTCTTGCCTTCTTCGAGGAGGATGCGCTGCTCTCGCCCCTGCTCTGCCGCCCAGCCGGCCAGATCACCCCACGCCTCGGCCAGCTTCTCTCGATGGTCGGAGGGAGGCTGCATCTCCGCGACCCGGTCTCTCTGGGCATCATACTCCCGCCACGCCCTCTTCTCCTTCTCTTCCAGCGCCTCGACAACCCTCCCGGCCTTCCTCAACCGGTCGCCGGCTTCCTTCTCCCTCCCGTCTGCCTCGCGCAAAAGCCGGGCGGCCGCCAGGACCTGCTCCAGGGCGGCTTCGATCTCCTCGTGGGGATCCGCATCCTTCAGTTCTTCTTCCAAGGTTCTGACCTGCTCTTCTACCCCCCTGAGACTCCGATCCTGCGCGGCTGCCGCGGTTCGGCCTTCCAGCAGCTTCGCGTCGGCGCGCTCCCGGCGTTCCGTCGCCCTGTCGAGGGCCTCTTGGATCTCCTCCATCTCCACGGGGACCTGCAGCACCGGCGGCTCGGACACCTCCTGATGGCATACGGGACACTTGCCGCCCGCCGTCAGCCCCGAGGCGAGGTGATAGGCCCTGTGCTCGTCCTCCATCGCTCGCACGGCCTGCTGACCATCCTCGAACTCCTTCCGCGCTCTCTCCGCCTCCGCCTGAGCAGTCTCCAGAGCCGACCGCGCCTCCTTCAGTACGGATGCCTCCAGACTCTTCTTCTCCCGCTCCCTAGCCAGCTCTTCGCAGCGTCGTAGATCGAGTCTCAGTGCGGCTTCCTTGGGCAGCCCTTCCAGACTCTTCTGAATGAGGCGGCGCTCCTCCAGAGACTTGTCATGGGCCTCCTTCGCCTCCTGTAGAATGCGGCGGGCCTCCCCCGTCCTCTCGGCCAGCTCGGGGACGCCCTCGGGTACTCGGACTCCCCTCAGCGCGGTGAGCCGCTCCTGGATCTCCGACATCCGTTGCGCCGTCTGGCGCAACGTCTCCCCGAGACGCTCGCTCTCCGGCTGCTGCTCCTCGATCCGCTGCACCAGACGCGCGAGCTCCTGCGCCCTGTCCCTCGCCGCCTTCAGGCCCTCGGCCGTGACGCCGGCAGCAACCCTCTCCTCCATGTCGCTCTTCAGTAGCTTGGCGGCGACATCGGCCTCCGCGCCCTTGGTGCGGGCCCGGCTCGCCAGCTGGGCGTAGAGCTCCGTGCCCAGCAAACGCTGGAGCATCTTCTGTCGCTCGCCGGCGCTCTCGTGCAGCAGCTCCGCGAAGTCGCCCTGGGGCAGGACGATGGATCGGGTGAAGTGCTCGAAGGAGAGGCCGAGGATCTCCTCTACTTTCTCCGTCAGTTCCGGGGCGCTGCCTGCCAGCGTGTTCCCCGGCGAGTCCTCCAGCCTCGCCTCGGGCGTGGTGGCTCCCTTCTTCGTCACTTGCGCCACCCGGACGGCCGAGTATCGCTGCGTGCCGACCGCGAAGTCGAGCCGCACGCGCGTCTGAAGCATCCCTTTGCTGATGACGGGGGCCACGGCGCGACGGTCGTCGAGCCGGGGGATCGATCCGTAGAGGGCGAAGATCATGGCGTCGATGACGCTCGACTTCCCCGCTCCGGTGGGGCCGGTGAGCACGAAGAGGTCGGTATCCTCGAAGTCCACCACCGTCTGGTCGCGGAAGGAGGTGAAGCCCTCCATCTCAAGCCTCAGGGGCCGCATATTCCTCTTCCACCAGGAGATTGAAGAGCTCTGTCAACTCCTGGTCTTCGATTCCTCTCTCCCTCAGGTACCGTCCGAACAACTCGCCCGGAGATCGACTCGTCTTGCTCAGGTCGATCGGTTCGCCCCCATCCCGCTCCTCCGCTTCATGCACCACCCTCACGTCCACGGCGTTCGGAAAGACCTCGCGCATCTCGTCGGCGAGCCCGGGGAACGGTCTCTCCTCGATCTCGATCCGCAGGTACGCGTCGTCCGCGGAGTCACGCTCCTCGATCAATTCCTCGCGCGTCCCCGACAGGGTGCGAAGGGACCGGGGTGAGCAGAGCTTCTTCTCCTTCACCTGGGCGGGCACCCCGGCCTCCGCGTCAACCAACAGCACACAAGGCTTGTTCTGCTCCTCTGAGAAATCGATCTGGATGGGGGCCCCGCTGTAGCAGATCGGTCCGGGCCCCGGTACTTCCTGCGACCGGTGTAGGTGTCCGAGGGCCGTGTAGTGGGCATTCGTCGGAAAGACCTGGGGAGGGACCGGGTAGTCGAAGACCGTGTGGGCTTCCCGCTCCCCGCCGCCCACTTTGCCGCCGATGACGGTGAGGTGCGAGATCAGCAAGTTGACCGCGTCATCCTCGAAGCCATCGCACAGGTGCGAGAGGATGCGCCGGATGCGGTCGGCGTATTTCTGCACGTGGTCACCCGCCTGGCCCGACATCAGGTCGTCCGCCTTCACGATGCCGCGCTGGGAGAGGAAGGGCAGGAGCACGGCGTTGGCCCTCTCACCGCTCCGCGTTTCGATCCGCACCATGCCGCCCCCATCCCCGGGGCGCGGGAGTCCGGAGGCATGGATGCCGGCCATGCCGAGCAGGGGACGTATGGCTTCGACGCGCGCGGGGTTGTCGTGATTCCCGGCCACCAGCAGGACCTGACGACCATCCCGGGCGAGCTTGAGCAGCGCGTCGTAAACGATCTCCTCGGACTCGGGATTCGGCGCGGCGTGGTGGAACAGGTCCCCGGCCACGATGGCGAGGTCCACCTGCCGCTCCTCGGCGATGGACACGATCTCGGCCAGGACCGCGCGGTGCTCGTCGGCGCGGCTGCGGCCGCGCAGGGTGACGCCGACGTGCCAGTCCGCCGTGTGCAGGATCCTCAAGGGTCCGCCCGACCCGTCTCCAGGCCCTCGAAGGGACCCGGATCGCCGTCGTCTGCGGACGGCGGGTCCCCCGCCTCGTCGGGACGCGTGGCCCACGCGGGGAAGGGAAACTCGATGACCAGAGGGATGGGGATCTCGGGCTGGGTCAGGATCATCGTCCCCGGCTTGATGATCGTCGCCCGCTGGCGCTGCTCCGCCGGCAGAAACCCGTACTCGTCGCGGCCGGCCTCGGCGCTGTCGAGGCGTCCCACGACGCGGATCGACGAGTTGGCGATGATGCGACGCTCGACCTCGCTGGCGGTCTGCTGGGCGCCGATGAGGATCATGCCGAGGGAACGGCCGCGCTCGGCCACGTCGAGCAGGATCTCCTTGATGGGGCTGGACCCCTCCCGCGGGGCGTACTTGTTCAGCTCGTCGAGCATGATGAACAGGAGGGGGCGCGACTGGCCGGTGTGTTCCTTGTCCTCGAAGGTCTTGTTGAGGGTCACTCCCACCACGAACCGCTTGGCCCGGTCGTTGAGGTTGTGGATGTCGACGACCGTGATCTGCTGCTGCTGCTCGATCTTGTGGACGCCGGCGTTGGGGACGTCGCCCCGGATCAGGTGCTCCACGTGAGGCCGGGCGCCGTAGAGCCGCCGGATGAAGGCGCCGATGGTGCCGGCCCCGATGGCGCGCCCCGCCCACTCGGAGGAGGTGGCTTCATCCTCAAGGTGGCCGATGACGATCTCGAACAGCTCGCCCAGGCTCCTGGCACTGCTCTCGCCGATCCGCACCCCGCCTTCGTCGAGGGGCCTAGCCTCGCTCTTCAGCCGCGCCGTGACGTTGTGGACGATCAGGGTGTACTGCTGCCGGTCGTCCTGGGGATCGGTGAACAGGTACGGCAGCAGCTCCTGCTCGCAGAACTCCTGCAGGGTCCAGAAGTAGGAGCCCACCCCGCCTTGGCGGCTACCCGTGTCGGGCGCCGCGTTCCGGTCTCCCTTGCGCGGAGGCGCCCAGAACTCGACGCTGCGGAAGTGCGACGCCTCCAGACCAAGGGAGGCGTAGCGTCCGGCCTGGTCCTGCTTCAGCGTACGGTTCGGCCGATCGAGGAACATGAGATCCTCGCCCTTGACGTTGAAGATCAGGGCCTTGGCGTTCACCGCCTCGCCGCCCATGACGCCCGAGGTGAAGATGCCGTGGAGCAGGAAGGTCGCGTAGGTCGTCTTCGTGGCCACGCCGGAGACGCCGCTGATGTTCACGTGAGCACCGCGAGTGCCGTCGATGAACTCGAAGTTGACGTAGACGGGATCGTCCTCCCGCGACAGACCCGCGGGCAGCCGGCTGTCCATGCCGTCGAAGAACAGGGCCCCGTCGCGCTCCTCCCCCCTGGCTATACGGACGACTTGGCCGGGCAGGGGGGGAATGAAGAACTCGGGCTCGAAGCGGGTGACCTGCACCCTGGCGATTTCCGTGACCTCGGCGGGGATGATGCCCTCCTCGATCAGGAAGACGTCGCTGTCGAAGCGCGCGCCCTCGTGCTTGGCGTGGAGCTCGGTGACGATTCCGTAGATATGGACGACCCTGGAATCGGGCAGCTCTCTCTCGAGGGAGACGACCTCGTCGAGCTGTATCACCCGTTCCTTGTCTATGGCCACCCAGAAGGCCAGCGGCGTGGAGGGCTCGGTGCCGAGGACGCGTCCGAAGGGGACGGCTTCACTCATGCTCCCTCACGCCGCCGTCTGGAACGGCTGCCAGTCCTCTCCCGCCGCCGCCGCCTGGCGCTCCAGCTCGCTGCGCCAGCCGACGACCTCGCCGGACTTGATGCGCTTGATGTCGTAGCCGGCGTAGCGGTCCTCCAGGGTGTCGCCCAGCCTCTGGGTCTCGGCCCAGCGGTCCCAGGCGGTCTGCATCCACTCGTGGGGCAGGGCCTCGCGCACGGCCGGGTCGAGCTGCCAGGCGCTGCGGGCGTCGGCCACGGTGGGCTCGCCGGTGGGGGGGCCGCCCCACTTCGTCCAGCCGATGGAGAGGGTGTTGCGCTCGCGGTCGGGGACGCAGTGGCCGGTGTGGATGGTGGCGCCGTTGCGGATCAGGGCCTCCCCGGCCTTGAGGCGGATGGCGGTCTGGCCGGGCAGGGGGTCCTCGCCGTTCCAGCTGGGGGTGTGGGGGACCCCCTTCTCCTTCATCGCCTTGGGCAGCAGCACGTCGTGCTCCAGGGGGGTGCGCCAGCGGTCGTGGGATCCCGGGATCAGCTCGTGGCACTCGTCGTCGGTCAGGGCCAGGAACATGCTCACGCCGCTGCGCTCGGTGATCGACTTGGCGTTGCTCTCCTGGATCTCCTTCCAGCGCCTGCGCTCCACCTCCTCGGAATACGCCTCGGGGCCCTCCGGCTCCTCGCCGCCCTGGGCGCGGTAGGGCTTGCCGGTGCCCCACCAGGTCGTGTCCCGGTGCCAGCCGAGCTTGTTCTCGCGCTTGCGGGGGTTGCACCACAGCAGCAGGCCCCCGAGGACCAAGTCCTCGCGCTGCAGCCCGCCGCACCAGGACTCGATGAAGGCCAGGAAGTCGTCGGAGCCGTGGAAGGCGGCGAAGTCCGGCTCCCCGAAGGCGGGGTGGACGAGGCCGCGGATCGCCCAAGGCTCGTCCTCGGCGGCGCGGTGCACGTAGCCCCGGGAGCAGTCGATGCGGTCGTAGCCGTTCTCCGGGGCGCAGGCCTCGGTGATCCGGCGTCCGGCCTCGCGCAGGACGGGGATCCACGGGTTGTCGACGAAGTCGGTGATGATCACGAAGCCGTGCTCCCGGAGGTGCTCCAGCCGCTCCGGCGTGCCGCCCGGGGCGGCGAGCTCGGGCTTGGAGTCGGCGAAGGCGGGGGCGCGGTAGGTGGATGGCGAGTCGGCGGTCATTTGCTTTTCCCCGAGAAGAAGATGGGCGCTGCGTCGAACCGGCGTCGAAGGTATACGCCCCATGGCCCCGATGAAAGCGGCTTCCCCCGGATCCTGGCCCTGCTCCCCGGCACCGCTGCGGCGGGAGCCGCATGCTCTTCCACCGGGACGCCTTCGAGGTGCCCAACTTCCTGAGGGGTGATCTGTGCGCTTGACTGATTAAAAAAAACCGTGCCATCTTGGTGGACCATGCTCGATTCGCTGTCGACTTCCTCGGCCGATACATCCTCCACGGCGGCGTCGATCACGCGCACCCCGCGCTTTCCGAAGACGTGCTCGCAGAAACAGAAGGAGATCAAGATGATGACCTTTCTTGTCGGTGTTCTTGTGCTGGCCGGCGTCCTTTCCAGTGCGCATCCAGCCCCGGCCCAGGACTTGAGAGAGTGTGGATATCCTGCCGACGCGCCTCTGCCTGCGGGCCCGACCGTTACCGCCCAACAGGTGGAAGACGGCAGCGCGAGCCTGAGGGAGTTCATGCTGGCCGCGAGAGATCGGTTTGATGAATTGCATCATGAGATCACTAGTATTGGAGAGTCCCTGCAGGCTCACTGTCTCACCAGGCAGGAGGGGAGCGCCTGGCGTTCCGGTTCCACCTACCTGGTAACCCTGACGGCCGACGGCCGGGTATGGCAACACGCCAAGTCCCTGGGCCTGTCCGGCAGGCTGCTCAAGCCCTTGATCTATGGCGCGATCCTGCAGGCAGCGGGAATCAACCCGGCCGAGTTGACCGACCATGCCTCGGCCGCCGAAGCGTTCGCCGCAGCCGGGGATGGCGGGTTGTTCGAGGTCCCCGATATCCCGGGGGCCTCCGGCTTTGCCCTCGCGAACCCCACCTTGAACTTCTCGATCGCCGGGTTTGATCTCGATGAGACTCACCTGGTTCCCGTCGCCGAGGAAGAGATCGATTACGGCGACCCGGACGTTACCGCCAGCGACGTGGTGGACCGGGCCACCCTGAAGACCTTCGTCGCCGAAGCGTGGGACTATTTTTTTCCAATTTGGGCTTCCGGCGATCCAACGGCGCTCGCGAAACTCAGGATTGCCATGCGGGATGAGAACGGACCCTGGAAAGACGGTTCGGTGTACCTCTACGTCCTGGAACGCACCAGCGAAATCGTCCTGTTTCACGGCGCGTTCCCTGACATTTTCGAGTTTCAGCCTCTGGTGGGGATTGCCCGGGACGGGGTTACCGGAGAGCTCATTCTGCCGCAGGTCCTCGAGGCGGCCACCAGCAGCCCGGAAGGCGGTTTCGTGGAGTATTTCTACGACGACCCCTCCGACGACACCGACCGGGCCGACATCCCCAAGGTGGGCTACGCCCGCGAGTTCGTCTTTTCCCGTGAAGAAGATGGTGTAGAAGTTCAGAGCATACGCATCATCGTCGGGTCGGGCTTTTACAGGGAGGGTCCCCGTACCGAAGTGGAGGTCACGGTCCTCGGCGACGCCGTCGAGGGGTTGACCGTCGAGTTCTCCCGCTCCATCTCCGGCCGTCCCGGCCACTACGCCTGGAGCACGATTACCGATGCGGACGGTCAGGCGTCTCTGACTATTTCCGGCGGGAGGCAGCTGAGTGGTCTCTACCAGGCCCGGGCCCGCAACGCCGACGGAGAGGTCGTCGGACAGTGGCACAGCATTCCCCTCAATCGCAACCGACGCCAGGTCCTGGAACTGACGCTGGGCGGCGGCATATGGATCACAAGGTTCGAATCACTGGCCGCGGCCAAGGCAGGGACATCGGCCGGCGGGCTGGCACCCACGAACGTGCCCAACCCCTTCAACAGCGCCACGCAGATCGCCTACCACCTGTCCAGCTCCGGACCGGTGCACTTGGTGATCTACAATATGCTGGGCCAGCCGGTGCGCACGCTGGTGGATGAGTTCCAGGGGGCCGGCTCCTACCAAGTCCAGTGGGATGCCCGCGACCAGCACGGCGCCTCGCTGTCGTCGGGGGTCTACATCGCCCGCCTGAGCTATTCCGAAGGGGTAGAGACGCGACGGCTGCTCTACCTCAAGTAGTGGATCGCGAGGCGACCGCGAGGGACTGAGTCTGTGGATGAAGGGGCTCGGTGCCGGCCCCTGGGGATGTTTTGGAGTCGGCGAAGGCGGGGGCGCGGTAGGTGGATGGCGAGTCGGCGGTCATTTGCTTCCGGGGTCGAAGGTATACGGCTGATGGAGCCGAATCCACCGGAAGGCAGGCTCCGGCCAGTGTCGGCCGGCGCCTGGATGGGAAGAGTGTCTCACAAATCGGCACGCAGGGGAAGCAGGATCTCATTCTCGATCCGAACCTCCAGAGCGCGCACGACCTGGCATAGTCGCTGGTAGCTGGCGGAGGCGTAGCGTTCCGCCTCATACCGTTGGATCTGCTGCTCCTTGAGTTCCAGGCGTTGGGCAAGCGCCCGCTGGCTCAGTCCTGCCGCAATCCTGGCCTTGATCAGGCCGTCCGCAAGCTCTTCGAAGGAGGCTACCGAAATGACCGACATGTGGGCCGACTTGAGTTGCTCGTACTCATCGAGCTCTTTCCGCAGGTCCGCCAGTTGGCTCTCCATGGCCTCCCGCTCGGCCTGCAGCAGCCTCGCGTGCACATCGTTACGTTCGTCCGCCATGGCGTCGAACTCTTCGATCGCACTGGCAAAGCTGAGCGCCTTTTTTCGCGTGATCCGGTACTGTCTCTCGTTGGTGATCATGGCACGCTCCCCAAATCGATCAGCACGACGCCCTTCTCGACGCCGTTGCGGTCGGTCCTGAAGAAGTCTCGATAGAGCACTCCGGGCGCGGCGAACGTGGACGCGGGGAAAAGGTGTCCCAAGTACTTCGCCTTCATCGCCGCCCGGCGGTTGCTGAAGTCGAGAAGGACCGGGTCCAGCCGGCCCGGATCGACACCCCTCGTTTCCCAGGCGGCGTCGTAGTCCCCCGGCAGTGCCTTCGCCGCAACGAAGCTGCCGTCCAGCAGAAGCTCCCCGCAGCCGGCCGCTGCCAGGTTGCGGCACGCAGCCAGCAAACCTTCCATCAGTCGTGCTCGGTGGCTGTTACCGGCGAAGCGACCCGCGACATCGTGCCACCCGGCACCGTGGACGCCTGGCAGGAGGTAGCCAGTCTCGGGGTCAGGCTCAAGCATCATGAACACAACATTATCATTGGGTTGGTCGGTGTCAACCCTCAATCGGCCGCGCCCTCGTCCTGAGCCACCTGCCCTACCGGTCACCGGCCTGGAGGTAAGCACCGGCTGGCCGGGGGGCACCTGCCGCCCCGGCGAGAGCGTGGAGGTCTCCCCTTCCGTGGTCATCCCCGGCGGCCCCACGGCCCCGGCCGGCGAAGCAGGTGCCCCGCGTCGGCGTGACCGACCCCGCCGGAGAGAGGCCGAGGCCCACGGCGGCAACTTCGGCGCCCCCGGCGGAGAGCTGGAACTGCGCCCTTGGCCCTCAACGCTCCAGAGGCGCCTGGACTGCGCGCCCGGGACCTGGCCTCCGGCGTACCGGCGGTAGAGGAGAGAGAATGAAACGCGAACACATCTTCTCCCATTACGAACAGGACGCAACCCGGTACTGGAAGTTGAAAGAAGGCGGCTATGCCACCCCGATGAGTGTGTGTCAGGGAGATGAGGTAACGTTCCACATATCGAATTCCCGATCGTACTACGGTGTATTCGTGTTCCACGAAGGGGCCGAACGGCGTCTGGTGAAGGAGATAAGCGGCCTGCGCGGCGGGCTTCCCCCGATCCCCGAGTCCGGCTATCGGGACGGATTCGGCTGGCCCGCGACGGTCTCGTTCCGGGTTCCTCGCCACTGGAAGAGCGGCGTCTACATCGCCAGCTTCCCCACCGCACAGGGGATCCGGGAGATTCTGTTCGTCGTTCGCCCGCGCCTTCCCAGCGCGCCGATTCTCCTGACGATCGAGACCAATACCTATGCCGCGTACAACTGCGTGGGCGGCAAGTGCCTATTCCCCTACCTGTCCACTGACCGATCTCACAGCAACCTCGTGACCTTCGAGCGGCCCTTGCAGCCGGACATCATGGGCGGGTTCCATGCCTGGGACCAGTTCTTCACATCGTGGCTCGACGCCGAGGGGTACCAGGTAGACTACTGCGTCAACGCCGACCACGACCGGCAGCCGAATCTCCTGGATGACTACCCTGCACATCTCAGGATCTGTCACGGCGAGTATTCGAGCCGCGAAGAGTGCGAGCAGCTTCAGCGGTTCGTGGCGCGCGGCGGCAACCTGATGGTCTTTGCCGGCAACTCCTTCTCGCACCTGGTGGAGACCCGGGCCGGCGGACGCCAGCTCTACTGTGCCAAGAGCCGGTACAAGATGCACCCCCTCGGCACGCCGGAGGACCCCGACACATCCTTTCTCCGCGCAATCGACAATCTGCGTCAGCGCACGATTGGCGTTTCCTATACGGCCGCCGTCAACGCCAAGAGCAAGACTCCCGGCGAGATCGTGGCCCCCACGTCCGGCGAATACGGGTTCTTCCGCGTGACCCGGCCCGACCACTGGGCCTTCGCAGGAACCGGCCTGGGAGAAGGGGACGAGTTCGGACGGGAAGACTCGATCGTCGGAGTCGAGTGCGACGGGGGTGACATCGAGTTCAAGGATGGGAAGCCGCGGTTTACGGGCCGTGACGGGATCAGCCCGCACTACCAGATCATCGCCATCGGGGACGCGGAGGACCACGGCCTCAACGCGGACCTGGGGGTCCACCAGGACCGGTTCTACGCCACCGTCGCGGTCAACGAGACGGAGTTCAAGGGGACTGTCTTCACGGCGGCAACCATCGAGTGGGCGCACGGCCTCTACCGGAACGGCGGTCCGGTGGCCCAGATCACGCGCAATGTCCTGGACCGTCTCGGCCGATAGTGGATGAGCTCGCTGACGAGGAGCCCGTGCCGGGCGGCTCTCGCTGCCCCTCAGGTGTGAGGGATCACCCCGCCCCGGGGCACGCGCAGGCCAACGCCTGCGCCGGTCACTTGCCGCCGCAGCGGTGTTTTCGGTAGGTAGAATAGCCCCAGAAGACACCATCCACCCTCCAGAAAGCAGCGAGGTCTGACCATGGGCACCGACTCCTACACAGTGAACCACTGGAACGAGGCGACGCACGCGCACGAGCCATCGATCCTCACCATAGAGCAGAACTTCACCTTCGACGCCCTCGGGTTCCTCGTGCTGCCGCAACTCCTCGGCCCCGCCGAGCTGTCCGCGTGCCGCGACAGCGGCGATCTGGGCGATTTGTGCAGCGAGGCCGGCGCCGTCGGACGCTACGTGCGCGAGCTGTGCGGCGACGGCTTTCGCCAGGACGGCCCTGCGAGGCACGTCCCTGCCGCCGCCGCAGGAGGGTGCGACGAAGCCCCGCTGCCACTGACAGGCGGGGCGCACACGCTGGACCGGGCGTACATCAACCTGGCGGGGTGGAATGGCCGCAACGCCGACGGTTCTCCGCTCCCGCGGGCCGGCGGCGCCTGGGAAGAGGTTCGCATCCGGCAGTGCCAGGGGCTGGTGGTGGCCATCGCCCTCACCGACTCCGCGGAAGGCAAGGGCCCGCTGGTGGTCGTGCCC
>JAJDTN010000080.1 GCA_022827165.1 Candidatus Latescibacterota bacterium | reverse complement strand
GCCGCGCTCGCCGAGGGTGGCGGACAGGTTCGCGTTGGGCTCCACGTCCCACATCCAGATGCCCTCCCCGGTGACGGCGACGTACCGGGAGGAGGACTCCGCCCCGCGCCAGGAGAGCTCGGGCCCGACGGAGACGTAGCGGACCTCGCCGGCCGCCGGGCGGCCCAGCGACAGGAGGGCGGCGGCCACCGCGAGGGGCCGCATCATCGCCGTGCGCGCCGCGGGCATCTCAGAACGGCGTCCAGTTGGGGTGCAGGTCATCGTACGGACTGTCGGTGATCCGCTCCTCGACGCCGCTCTCGACGGAGAGGATGTAGATGTCGTAACGCGTCTCCACGTCGACCAGCCGGGCGAAGGCGATGCGGGTGCCGTCGGGGGACCAGGTCGGCGTCTCCTCCCAGGCCTCGCCGAAGGTCAGCTGCCGGGCGCCGCTGCCGTCGGCGGCCATGACCCACAGGTGGCTGATGTCGAAATCGTCCGGATCCAGCGCGACATAGGCGATCCAGGCCCCGTCGGGCGACCACGAAGGCTGTCCCACGAACTGGCCCTCCGGCGAGACGAGCCGCATGCCGCCGCCGGCCGGGTCCATGATGGAGATACCGTCGTCGCCGTCGTAGGCGATCGACGAGCCGTCGGGCGACCACGCGGGCGACCGGCCCCACGAGGCCTGGGGCTCATGGGTGAGGCGCTCCACGCCGCTGCCGTCGGCGTTCATGACGAAGATCTGCGGCCCCCTCCCTCCCCCGCCGCTGCGCTCGAAGGCGATGCGCTGCCCGTCGGGCGACCACGCGGGAGCCTGGTCGTAGGCGTCGTCGCGCGTCAGGTTCACCGGGTTCCCGCCGTCGGCGTCCATGACGTAGATCTCGAGGTTCCCGTCGCGGATCGAGCTGAAGGCCACCTTCGTCCCGTCCGGCGACCGGGCCGGCTGCTCGCCCCGGCGGGTGAAGAAGAGGGCCTCCAGGGAGTCGGGGAAGGTGCCGTCGGACTTCGGCAGGCCGGTCAGGGCGTAGGACAGGTTCACCACCTCGCCGGTCTCCAGGTCCAGGGAGTGCACCTCCAGGTCGCGCAGGTAATCGCCCTGGCGACGCCGGTTCGAGGAGAACAGGAGCTGCGTGGCGTACCCGGATCCGACGGGCACGACCACCTCGGCGGTGTCCTCCGGCTCCGGCGCGGTGTACTCCACGCTCACGCCGCGCTCGCGGAAGGCGGCGACCTGGGCACTGGCCGCCTCGCTCAGCGGGTTGCCGGTGAGATCCAGGCTCTGCAGGCTGTCGAGACCCGCCAGCGCCGAGACCTCCGTCACCGCGTTGCCGGGCAGGAGCAGCACCCGCAGGCTCTTCAGCGAGGCCAGGGCGGACAACTCCTCGACCCGGTTGGCCCCCAGGTCGAGGTAGCGCAGCCGCCGGAGCCCGGCCAGGGGCGTCAGGTCGCGGATCTCGTTGCCGTACAGGTCCAGGGCCTCCAGCCGCGTCAGCTGCTCGATGCCGGTCAGGTCGGCGATCCCCCGCTCCTTGGCGGTCAGCGTGACCAGCCCCGCCGCGCCGCCGGTTTCCGCCGCCGCGGCGGCCTCCTCCACCGCCGTCTGCAGCGCCGGGTCCGCGAAGACCAGATCGGCACCGTCGGGGCCGACGGGGTCGGGACCGGGGCCGCCGGGCGGGTCGGGCTCGGAGCCGCAGCCGGCCAGCCCCAGGACGGCCATCAGGGCCGCGAGCTTCCAGGCCATCGTCGTGTGTGATCCGGACATCTCAGTACGGAGTCCAGTTGGGGTCCATGTCATCGTGCGGATCGTCGGTCACCCGCTCCTCGGCGCCCCCCTCGACCGGGACGATGTAGATGTCGTAGCGCGTCTCCAGCCGGGCGAAGGCGATGCGCCTGCCGTCCGGCGACCAGGTCGGGTCGGTGTCCCAGGCCTCGGCAAGGGTCAGCTGCCGGGCGCCGCTGCCGTCGGCGGCCATGACCCACACGTGCCTGACGTCGTCGTCGACCGTATCCGTCATGGTGTAGGCGATCCGGGCTCCGTCCGGCGACCACGCCGGACGCGTACCCCGCAGGCCTCCCTCCGAGAGGAGGCGCAGGTCCCCGCTGTCGAGGTCGATGGAGTGAATCCCCCAGGCGGTCCCCATGCCCGAGACGCAGGCGATGGACGAGCCGTCGGGGGACCAGGCCGGCTGCACGGCCCACGGCGTCCCGGGCCCGAAGGTGAGCTGCTCGACGCCGCTGCCGTCGGCGTTCATGACGAAGATGTGGGACTCGCCGCCGTCGCGTTCCGACTCGAAGGCGATGCGCCGTCCGTCGGGCGACCAGGCGGGACTCGAATCGAAGGCGGGGTGGCGCGTGAGGTTCACCGGATGGCCGCCGTCGGGGTCCATGACGTAGACCTCCTTGTCACCGTCCCGGAAGGTGGCGAAGGCCACCATCGTCCCGTCGGGAGACCGGGCCGGTTCCTCGCTGGTGGGCGAGACGTATTGGCGCTCCAGGGAGTCGGGCTCGGCGCCGTCGGCAAAGGGGACGACGGCCAGGACCGAGCACAGGTTCACGACCTCGCCGGTCTCAAGGTCCAGGGAGTGCACCTCGGGGCTGGACAGGTAGGGACCCTCGAGGCGCCGGTTCGAGGAGAACAGGAGCTGCGAGTCTGTCAGAGGCGGGGCCGCACCCTCCGGCGGGACCACCTGCACGCTGTCCTCCGGCTCCGGGGCGGCGAACTCGACGCTCACGCCGCGATCCCCCAGGGCGGCGAGCCGGTCCTGGGCCGCCTCGGTCAGCGGGTTGCCGGTGAGGTCGACGCTCTGCAGGCTGTCGAGCCCCGCCAGGGCCGACACCTCCGTCACCTGGTTGTCGGCCAGCAGGAGCACCTGGAGGCCCTTCAGCGACGCCAGGGCGGACAACTCCTCGACCCGGTTGGCCCCCAGGTCGAGGTAGCGCAGCCGCCTCAGCCCCGCCAGGGGCGTCAGGTCGCGGATCTCGTTGCCGTACAGGTCCAGGGCCTCCAGCCGTGTGAGCTGCTCGATGCCGTCCAGGTCGGCGACCCCCCGCTCCTTGGCTCGCAGCGTGACCAGTCCCGCGGCGTCCCCGGTCCCTTCGGCGGAGGCCTCCTCCACCGCCGTCTGCAGGGCCGGGTCCGCGAAGACCAGGGCGGCACCGTCGGGGCCGACGGGATCGGGCCCGGGGCCGCCGGGCGGGTCGGGCTCGGAGCCGCACCCGGCCAGCGCGAGAGCGGCCAGGACCAGCGCCCGCCGCCTGGAGGCCGCCGTCACGGGCCTCATCAGAAAGGCGCCCAGCACGGGTCCCTGTCGACGCCCGGGTCGTCGGTGAGCTGCTCGCCGGCGCCCCCCTCCGCGGGGATGACGTAGAGGTCGTAGGCGATCCCTTCCGCCCGGTCCTCCCGCGCCAGGACTATGCGGGCGCCGTCGGGAGACCACCTCGGCGGGCCTCGCCGGAAGAACCGCCCCACGGTCAACTGGCGCGCCTCTCCGCCGCTGGCGGGGATCTTCCACACATGGCTCTCCTCGTATTCCACGGTCTCGACATAGGCGATCCAGCGGCCGTCCGGAGACCACGAGGGCCCCCACGCCAGCCCGTCGTCGGTGAGGAGCCGGACCTCGCCGCTGGACAGCTCCAGGACGAAGATCCCGGAGAAGCCCTCCCCGTCGAACTTGTTGAAGGCGATCGACGAGCCGTCCGGCGACCACGCCGGATGCTCGGCGCTCCTGCCCAGGGGATCGGAGGTCAGCTGCTCCACGCCCCTGCCGGACGCATACATGACGAAGATGTCGGTGTTGTTGCGCCAGGGCCGGACCTCGACGTCGCCGTTGCGGTCGGAGATGAAGGCGATGCGTTCCCCGTCAGGCGACCAGGCGGGATTCGCGTCATACGCCTCGTGGAGAGTGAGGTTCTCCGGAGCCCCGCCGTCGGCGTCCATCAGGTAGATCTCGTAGTTGCCGTAGTCCCGGTAGGAGGTGAAGGCGATCCTCCTCCCGTCGG
>JAJDTN010000032.1 GCA_022827165.1 Candidatus Latescibacterota bacterium | reverse complement strand
CTTCAACGGCTGCTACTACGTCAACGGCCACGGCGGCTTCCACTTCGGCACGCCCCGCGACTTGGTGACCTGCGCCTCGTACGACTTCGAGCACTGGACCGAGGCCACGGCCCTCGGCTTCCAAAAGGACCGCCTGCCCCTGCTCGACATGGCCGGCATCGCCACCGGCGGCAACTCCGGCGAGCAGGTCCACCTCGGCGCCGGCCTGTGGGACCGCGGCAACGTCATCCTCGGCGTCTACGACATCTGGCACGGCCACCCGTCGGGCGACCGCAAGCTGGTGGCCATGGACCTCGGCCTGGTGATCAGCCACAACGCCATGCACTACCACGAGCCGATCCCCGACTTCCGGCTGGTGCCCGCCGCCGAGGAGCAGGGCGGCGACGGCGCCCTCTTCCCGCAGGAAGGGATGCCGCCGATCATCGGCGGACCGGCGCTGACTCACGGCCAGGGGATGTGCAACTGGGGCGACGAGACCTTCCTCTACTACAGCGTCTGGACCACCGGCGGCGTGCGCCTGGCGCGCTGGCCGCGCGACCGCCTGGGCTGCTTCCGCGCCTTCGAGCCGGAGGAGCTGGGCCGGCGCCCCCCGGCGCGCTGGGAAGACGCCGCCCGCCACTGCATCACCTGTCCCATACGGGCCGGCGACGGGCCGGCGCGGGTCCACGCCAACGTCGACGGTGTGGGCGAGCATGCCGCTATCACGGTGGAGGTCCTGGACGAGCGGTTCCAGCCCCTGCCCGGCTGGTCCGGCGACGCCTGCGTCCCCCTGCGGGAGCCGGGTCTGCGGCAGCCGGTGGTGTGGAAAGACCGGGATTCCGTGAGCGGGATCGACGGCCCCTTCCGCCTGCGCGTGACCTTCGACGGGCTGCGGCGCCACGACGCCCGGCTGTATGCGCTCTACGTGGGCTGAGGCGTGCGCCAGTTGAGCGTCGGAGCCAGGCAACCGAGGATTCTCCTCATGCGCTCGACGATCCTGCGATCAGGAATGCTCCTGGTACTGGCTTCCGCAGTCATGGCGGAGACCGAACTCTTCTTCGCCGCCGGCGTCGATAGCACAGGCTGGGCACAGGCGCAGAGCAACGCCGACGGCCACGTGCTGATCGAGTCGCCGGAGTATCCGCGCGGCCTGTGGCTGCACCTGGTTGATGAAGCAGGGGATGCGCTGGCCGGCATTCAGGTCGAATACCAGGGCCGACCGGACAGCTTGGTGGCGATGCGCTGCGTCGATTCGGCCGGAGAGGTGCAGGAGACGCTTGTTTGGACCCAGCCCGATGACATCCCCTTGCGCCTGACATTGAGACCCGGAGAAGCCACTGACCTGCCAGCGGGACTTGCCGCCGTTGATTGGCAGATTGCCCCGGTCGCTGCATCTCTACTGAAGCCAACGGATGAGACCCGGCTGACCGGCTGGGAAGCCGTGGCGGCTTTTCTACGGGAGCGCTGGCAGGGACGGAGCGGGCGAGCAACCGTTCAATTCGAGGCCGAGGTCCTGGCGGTTGAACTGGATCACCCGGAGGCCATAGACCATTTGGTGACCTACCTGCAACAGTTGCAGGCGACAATGGGCGACAGGCGAGAGAGCACCGCCCTGGTCGTCCAGACTGGAAAGCCATCTGCCGGGCCTTTTGGTCCATGGGAAAGCGTGATCTTCCAGGTTGCTCTCTTCGCCGACGCCAATCTGGAGAGGGTGATACGGGAGGAACTGGGGCGACCGCAAGGCCGCCTCACACCGGGGGATATCGCCTCCCTGACCCGTGTCAGGGCCCGAGACAGGTCCATTGTCAGTCTATCAGGTCTCGAGAACTGCACGGCTCTGCAATCGCTGTGGCTGAGTAGCAACCAGATTGTTGATCTGACCCCGCTGGCCAACCTGACCAACCTGAAAGAGCTGAGTCTGGGCACCAACCAGGGGCTTGTGGACATCAGGCCTCTCGCCAACTTGACCAATCTGGAAGAGCTGCACTTGGAAAACAACTGGCGAATCGGGGATTGGGGACCGCTGGCCAGCTTGATCAACCTGCAAGTGCTGAGCCTGAATTCCACCTTGGCGGACTGGGGGCCGCTGTTCAACATGAGCAACCTGCAATCACTGTGGCTGGGTAGCAACCACCTGTCGGATTTGAAGCCGCTGGCCAGCTTCCATAGCCTGCGTAGACTGGGTTTGTACAGTAACCGGATATCGGATCTGAAGCCGCTGGCCAACCTGGCCAACTTGAGAGATCTGGATTTGCGGAACAACCAGATTGCAGAGGTGGGGCCGCTGGCCGACTTGACTGACCTGGAATCGCTGAATCTGTGGAGAAACCAAGTTGCGGAAGTGGAGCCGCTGGCCAGTTTGACCAATCTGGATCGTCTGGTGATAGGGGAGAACCAGATCAGGGATGTGACGCCGTTCCTGGGCTTGACGGGACTGTCCTATCTGAGTTTGGAAGACAACCAGATTGAAGACCTTTCGCCCCTCGTCGCAAACAACGGCCTGAGCCGGGGCGATAGTGTAGTTCTGACCGGCAACCCCCTCAGCGACCGGGCCAGGAACATCCAGATCCCGGCCTTGAGGGAAAGGGGCGTCGACGTCCGGTACTAGCCTGATCCCGTCCGAAGGGGACGGGGATCGATGGCGAAACGCCGCTCCGCCACCGCCCGCGCCAGATCCGCCCGGGTCACGGGATCAACGCGGTCGGCGCTCAGACCCGCCTCCCCCAGCAGGGCGTTGGCCTCTTCCGCGCCCAGGAGCCGCTCCGGCTCGAAGTGCAGGTGGTCCTCGGCGCCCGGCCACAGGCCCTCCAGGGCCAGCAGCTGACCGGCCGCGAAGGCGGGATGCCCCTGGGGCAGGTCGTCGTACCAGTAGAGGGGAACCCCCGTGTTGAGCAGCTGCCGCTGGAAGGCGCGCAGCAGATCGGCGTCGTCGAGGACGGCACCCGGCTTGACGGCGCGGCCGAGGCAGAAGGCGGCCAGGGCTCCGGCCGCCTCGCCGATGTTCCACTCGATGGGTTGCAGGCGGTAGCAGCCGTTGGTCATGTGGGTGACGCCGAGGTTCTTGCAGGCGGGCAGCAGGTTGTCGGCGTCGGCCGGCAGCAGGGCGCCGAGGGGGACCTGGAAGGGCAGGGTCGGCCCGGTGGCGGCCACGTCGCCGGGCACGCCGTGGATGTCCATGGGATAGTGGCCGATGCCGACGCTGTCGGCGAAGGGCTCCGCGCGGGCGCCGGTGCGCAGGCGGGCGAGCACGTCCTGCTCCAGAACCGTCCGGCGGGCGAGGATGCGGCGGGACTCGCGGATGTAGGGGTACTGCGACAGTCCGTCGGCGGTGCCCATGACGTCGGGGCGCAGGCGCATCTCCGGATAGCCGCGGCCCTGGCCGTCGTCGCGCGGGACCTCGGTCTGCAGCCAGTAGAGCAGCCCCAGGCTCAGATCTTTCGCCCTGCGCAGCAGATCCGCCCTCTCCGCGGGAGCCGCGTCGATGATGTTGCCGCCTTTGAAGTCGTTGCCCGCCCAGTTGATCATGGCCAGGTCGCCCTCCACCTGGCCGGGGGCGAACTGGTCGGCGGCCACCAGGCGCCGGTAGGTCCAGAAGGAGCCGGGCAGGTCGGTGACATCCTCGAAGATCTTGTAGGTCAGGTCGCGCTCGCCGTAGCGCAGGGTCAGTGTGTAGGGCTGGTGGTCGCGGTTGTGCTCGTAGCCGGGAGGCCGCGGGATGGTGTGGTCCTGGCCGGGGCGGAAGTCGACGGCGAAGGGAAAGGTGAAGGTCTGCACCAGGGCGGGGTCCGGTCCGTCGGCGCGGGCGTCGGGCTCGCCGGTCCGGTCCCGCGACTCGGCGCCGCTGGCGTACGGCAGGCCGAGCATGGGCAGCAGATCGCCCAGCTCGGTGGCGTCGAGGAAGTACGGGGCGCGGAAGCGGAGGCGGCGTTGGCGGCCGGGCTGGGTGACGGTGACGGAGCGGATGGTCGTGCCGCCGCGCCGGGCGCCGATGGGCCAGGCGTTGGGGTAGATCCGCAGGCGGCCGGCCTCGACCTGGGGCTCGAGCATGCGGCGGAGGGCGGCCAGACCGGCCCGCGGCTCGAAGCAGAGGCGGCTCACCCAGCCGTCGCCGGGATTGAAGAAGGGGGCGGTCTCCGCCTTTCGGGAGAGCGGGTAGCGGTTCCTGTAGTGGTCGCGGATCCCCTCGCGGAACTCGTAGTAGAGGGAGGTGGCCCCGCAGCTCTCGATGTACTGGTGCTCGTCGAGGGCCGAGACGCCCTGCGAGGTGCACTGGCCGCCGAGCCAGGGGGTCTCCTCGGTGAGGCAGACCCGGTACCCGAGGCGGGCGGCGCGGAGGGCGGCCGCGCAGCCGCCGAGACCGCCGCCGACGACGAGGATGTCACATTCGACTTCTTGCGTTGGCAGGTGCATAGGCAGCTAGTTTGCTCCCGGACCGAATATCGACGAAGGAGACGCCGATGCCCCTGACTTCAGAACAGAAGACCCACTTCGAGGAAAACGGGTTCCTGCCCTATCACCGCGTCCTCTCCGACGACGAGCTCGAGGCCCTGCGCCGGCGCAGCGAGGAGATCGTCCGGGGCGAGGCCCCCCACGTCCCCGAGGAGTACGTGCAGCTGGAGATCGCTTTCCGCAACGGGGAGACCGAGGTCGACCGCCTCGACCAGGTGCGCAAGATGACTCACCTGAGCTACTTCGATCCCTTGTTCGAGGCCGTGGCCCGCAAGGCGGAGATCGTCGACGTCATCGAGGAGCTGCTGGGACCCGACATCAAGCTCTACTGCGACCAGCTGATGATGAAGGCCCGCCATCACGGCACGGTCACCGACTGGCACCAGGACTCGGTGGCCTGGCCCCAGTTCGCGCCCCAGGACCACGTCTCGTGCTGGGTCGCCATCGACGACGCCACCGTGGCCAACGGCTGCATGACCATGCTGCCGGGCAGCCACAAGTGGGGACCGATCGGGAAGGAGCAGAGAACGCTCTTCGTGGACAATCCCCTGGTCGCCGACCCCGTACCGGTGGAGCTGCCCGCCGGCTCCTGCCTGTTCCACCACGGGCTGAACTTCCACCGCACCGGCGCCAACCCCACCCCCCACCGGCGGCGAGGCCTGGCCCTCCACTACCTCAGCTCCGAGACGATGTACCTCGGCATCGAGAACGAGGAGCACCGTCTGAAGATGGAGTGCGGCAAGCCGCGGGGGGAGTTCCGCTTCATGCTGATCCGGGGCCGCGAGTTCGAGGGACGCGTCTAGGCTCGAGCCCGCAGTCGCGCCCCTTGCGAGCCGGGCGCCCCCGCGCCCTCGCTCGTACCCGATCCCTGCACGCCGCAGGCACTCAGCGGATCCCGAGGGCCTCGTCGATCTCGGCCTGGTAGCCCTCCAGCTCGCCGGCCTCGATCTCGGCCAGGCTCACCGGCCGCTTGAACCACTCCGACTCGAGGATGGCCATGCAGATCGCCTGGGAGCGGTAGCCCTCCAGGCCGTCCACCTCCGGCACCCCCCGGCCCCGGGCCGCGTCGGCGAAGTTCTTCAGCTCGGTGGCGATGGGGTCCTCCACGCCGCCGGGGAAGAGCCGCTCCCTCTCCTCCTCCGACAGGCTGCCCCGGTACTCCGCCACCAGATCTTCGTTGGGCGTGTTCCTCCCGTCGCGGGTCCACAGGCCGCTCTGCCAGTCGATGCAGCCCTCGCTCCCGTAGATCGCCCGCCTTCCGAACTCCCGCCCCGGCGCCGAGCCCTGCCACGTCCACTGCACCACGGCGCCGCCGTCGAAGTCGATGAGCGCCATGGCGCAGTCCTCCACGTCCACCGGCCAGGCGCCTTCGCGCTCCACCGGACGGTCGTAGCGGTACGGCTCGAAGCTGCGCACCCGCGCCATCACCTGCTGCGCCTCGGCCCCGAGGTGAAACCGGAAGAGGTCGGTGAAGTGGACACCGCCGTCGAGGAGCCACCCGGCCCCGGCTTCGCGCTTGAAGTTGCGCCAGCCCCACTTGCCCAGCTGCATGCCGGTGTCCTGCCAGTAGAAGGTGCGCGGCCGGCCGATGCGCCCGGCAGCCACCGCCCACGAGCGGGCCCGCTCCCCCGGCGAGCGGCGGTAGTTCTCGGCCACGGCGAGCTGGCAGCGGTTGTCCACCGCCGCCTCGAGGATCTGGCGGCCGGCGCGCAGGGTGATGGCCAACGGCTTCTCGATGCTCACGTGCTTGCCCTCCTCCAGACAGGCCACGGCGAGAACGTGGTGCTGCGAGTGGGGGACGCAGATGTCCACGGCGTCGAGCCCGTCGACGCCCATGAGCATCTCGTCCACGTCAGTATGGATCTCCGGCTTGTGCTTCTGGAAGCCGGCGACCTCGGCGGCCTTCTGCTGCGCCGCCTCCTCCACCTGGTCGCAGCAGGCCACCACCTCGATGTCGTCGATTCCGGCTTTCCGCAACCCCTGCAGGCCCTGCACGTGGGCGCCGGCCATGCTGCCGCAGCCCACGAGAGCCAACCGCAACTGTTCCACCATGTCTCTCCGTCAAGGTTCGATGGTGTAGCGGGCCACGGCCTCTTCGTCCAGCTCGATGCCCAGCCCGGGGCCGTCGGGGACACGGGCGAAGCCGTCGGCCACCACCACCGGCTGGCTGGCCAGCTCCGTCATCATCGGGCTCGGACCGTGGTGCCAGTCCTCCATCCTTCCGCGCGGGGTGATGGGGTACTCGCACAGAAATCCCTGGGGCATGGCCGCCACGAGGTGGATGCTGGCGGCGAAGTTGACCGCCGTGCCCCAGTTGTGGGGCACCACCGGGATGTTCGCCAGTCTCGCCATCTCGGCGATGCGCCGCGCCTCGGTGAGCCCTCCCACCCACGACAGGTCGGGCTGCAGCAGGTCGACGGCGCGGTGCTGGATCAGGTCGCGGAAGGCGAAGGCCGTCAGGTCCGACTCCCCGGCGGCGATGCGCACGTTGGTACGGGCGGTGAGCTCGGCCATGTTGGCGGCGTCGTCGGCGCTCGAGAGCGGCTCCTCCCACCAGTAGATGCCGGCGCCCGAGTCCTCGATCATGCGCGCCGTCTGCAGGGCCTCGGCGAGGCTGGCGGGGCGGCCGAGATCGAGCATGAGATCGACCTCCTCCCCGGCCCGGGCGCGGATCTCCCGCAGGATGGCCGTGTCTCGCGAGGGGCGATGGCCGAAGTCGGGCCAGCCCCAGTACTTGATCGCCCCGTACCCCTGGCCGGCGTACTCCTCCGTGGAGACGTACGCCGGCTCGGGACGGGCGCTGTCGACCCAGATGCTGCTCACGTAGACCTTGACGCGCTCGCGGAAGCGGCCCCCCAGCAGATCGCACAAGGGGATGCCCAGGGTGCGCGCCGCGGCGTCGTGGACGGCCATGTCGATGGCGCTCATGGCGTGGACCATCATGCCGCGGCGGTCGTAGAGGCGCTCACAGGCGTCGTACATGCGCTCCCAGACGACGGCCGTGGCCAGGACCTCCTGGCCCACCGCCTCCTGCGCCAGGCGGCGGTCGATCAGCGCCTTGGCGGCGAAGACGCCGCTGCCGTCGCTGTCGGGGACGAAGCACTCCCCCAGGCCTTCGACGCCTGCGTCGGTGCGCAGGCGCACCAGCACCCAGCCTCCGTTGGGATACTCGTACGACTTCAGGACGTGGGCGGTGACTTCCGTGATCCTCGCCATATGTGTTCCTTTACCGGCCCCGCCAAACCAGGCCTGGAGGCCGCCAATGCCGGAACGAACCGTCTCCGACGACGTCGGGTCGAAGCTGCTCTTCGAGAACGATCGCGTGCGCGTATGGGACCTGCGACTCGAGCCGGGGCAGAGCACCGGCCTTCACCGCCACACCGAGGACTACCTCTACGTCGTGATCGGCGGCGGCGCCCTCAAGGGCTCCGGCGGCGAGCCGAGGCAGATGGCCGACGGCCACGTGGTCTTCCGGGAGATCCCCGGCGAGGATGTCCACGAAGCCGTCAACGCCGGGGACCAGCCCTGGCGCAACATCATCGTCGAGCTGAAGGACTGACCGGCGCCCGGGGCGCACCCTCCGGCGGGGAAGATAGGTCCCCGCCGGAGCCCTGTCCCTGACTGTTCACTCCCGGGCCAGGTACCCGTTGACCTTGTGGTCCGGGTCGCTGGCAAGGCCCCCGTGGTCGAGCCGGGCCGCGGCGCCTCCCGAGACGGCGTTGATGGCGCCCCCGTTCAGGCTCACCGGGCCCGACCGAACCGAGAGGCCGTTGGTGTCCCAGTCGCTGCGGCGCACCCGGTACTCGAAGATCAGGCTTTCCGTGCCGGACCCGCTCCGGTAGTACGTCCTCCTCGTGGAGCGGCAGTTGAACTCGAGCCGCAGATAGGGAGTGCCGGTGACCGTCACCGGCCCATCGAAGGCCACCTCCACCTGGATGACCTCGTCACGGCCGTAGGTCGTCCCCGTCTCGGGGGAGGAGATGATCCGCAGTCCCTGGATCACCGGGGCCGCTGCCTGCTGTTCCAGGACCACCTGCGCCATGGCCGGCGCCCCGGACCTCACATTCCGCGGGAGGTCGCCGAAGTTCAGCCGGATCATCTCCTCCTCGGTCTCATCCTGATCCGTGTCTTCCATGGCCACGAGGGTGAAGGTCTGCATGCTCTCCTCGGGTTCGAAGGTGAGGCTCGACGGCACCCCCGAGTAGTCCTCGGGACCGGTCCCCTCTCCCTCCTCCACCATGATCGGCACCGAGACGGGGAACACCCCTGCCGCCGGGTCCAGGTAGACGGCGATCTCGACGCCGGAGGGGTCCCCCTCCATCGTGGTGTAACGCGATTCCCCGAAGGAGACGGTGCGCTCGATCTTCTCTGCACGCATCGTCGAGGACCAGTCTCCCGTGCCTTCGCCGTTCGTGGCCCGGACCTGGATCTCGTAGGCGTCCTCCGCCGCATCCGCTATCGTCACCTCGGTCTCCGTGAAGTCCGTGTCCGTCACCTCGGTCCAGTCCCCGGTGCCCGCCGGCCGGTAACGGTAGTCGTAGTCCGTGACCTCGAAGCCGGGCGGAAACGGCACCACCCTTCCGTCCTCGCTGAAGCCGCCGGGCGCGGTCCAGCTCACGTCGATCTTCGTGTCGTCCTCCTCCCGGTACTCACCTTGTCCGCCTCCCGGCGGCACCGGGACCCCCACGTCCTTGACCCGGATGGCCAGGTCGAGCACCGAACCGCTGCACCCCGTCGGACTTCCTTCGTTATTGAGGTAATGGATGTCGTGCGTGTTCACGACGCGCACCTGGTACTCGTTGTCACCGTCGCCGTCGCCCGGAGCTTCATAGTCGGGAACGCTCTTCAGCGCCAGCGACACCGTCCCCGAGGTCGCCCTCTCTTCGGAAGCGAGGTTGAACAGAGAGTTGTCACCGCCGCCGTCGGGGAACGTGTATGGATGGTAGGCCGTGACGATCTCGCAGCGGATGGAGGGCGGCGTCCAGTCGAAGCCCCATTCGCGGAAGTCGGCCGTAACCGCCGTCCAGGTGGGCGGTTCCTCGGGTGTCGTCGCCCCTTCGTACATCTCCAGGGGAGTGGAGATCTCCCAGCGCTGGTCCCCCGCGTATTGGGCCGGATCCGAAAACTGGGCCGATCCGTCGTAGACCAGTTGGAGGCTGAAGGCCTGGGGACCGGTCTCGTCGGTTCCGTCGCTCGCGTAGATGGCGGCCGCAGAGCTGGGAAGGTTGGCGAACTCGCCGTAGACAGAGGTGAACCGCCCGGGGCTGATGTCGCCATCGGGGCCCAGGTTGAAGGTGTTCCCCTCTCGCGTGATCCGCAGCAAGGCTTCCTCGGGGGTCTGGATGCCCGTCATGCCGGGCACGGCGAAGGCGAATCGGTAGGAGACGTCCTCTCCCTCCGGGTCCGTCGCCGGCTCGCCAGGAAACGTCAGCGGGGCAGCCGTACCCCTCGGCATCAGAAGGGTCAGCCCGCGGTTCTGTATGGAGATCGAGAAGGCCGGGGGATGGTTGCTCCCGTGGCTCCTGACCGCCACCGCTTTCCCCGCCGGCGACAGTCGCAGGTCGTCGGTCGGCTCGGTCGACCGCGTCGGCCTGGAGTCGTTTCCACAGGCGACGAGGATGGCCAGCGTGAGGCCAAAAAGAGTGGATGACCATTTCATGTCGCGGCTCCGTGGTTGCGAGGTGGGCGGGAGGAACCACCCATCCTCGGAGGAGCCCGCGACCAGGTCCTGGCCCGATCAACAGCCATGAGACCATCTCCCTTCACACCCCCACTTGCATCACACGAGGTCTCATCGCTTCAAACCACTGAACCGCTACATCGGTTCCTCCCTTCTGATCGGGCGGGCGTGGTGCTACAGGGCGGTGCGCTCCCGCGACCGCGCGTCCCTCACCAGCCGGCCGCTGTGGAGCACCCCCCGCATGCAGCGGTCCCGCCAGTCGGCGGAAGCGTCGTAGAGCTTCTCCGCCGTGTCGATCTCGGTGATCAGCACGGTGGGCCGGTGCTGCGGCGCCTTGTTGACGATCACCCCTTCGGCGTTGACGACGAAGCTCGGCCAGGCGTAGCGCCGGGTGCCGTTGTTGGCGCTCACGGCGTAGTAGTTGCTGGCCGCCGCGGCCTGGAGGGTGGCGGGCACGGTGATCTTGTACTTGTCGCAGGTCTCCTTCGTGCCACCGGCGTTGTGGAAGGAGACCAGCATCAGGTCGACGCCCTTGCGCTTGTACTCGCGGAACAGCTCGGGATAGCGGAAGTCGTGGCAGATCAGCAGCCCGCAGGTGAGGCCGCGCACCGGGAAGGTGATCAGCGCCTCGCCCGGGCTGTAACTGGCGAGGTCCCCGTCCTTCCCGCTGGCGCTGCCGGTGCAGAACATCTTGTCGTAGCGGCTGACGATGCGGCCCCGGGCGTCGATGACGTAGAGGGAGTTGTGGGGCTTGTGCTTTCCCGAGAGGCGGTGGTTGCAGCCGACGACGACCCAGACCCGGTGGCGCCGGGCCGCGGCCATCACCTCCTCCATGGCCGCCGCGACCCGCTCCCAGCCGGCGGCGTCGTGGGAGGAGACCTCGACGCCGAGATAGCCGGAGATGCAGGCCTCGGAGAAGTGCACGAGGTCGGCGCCCCGGGCCCTGGCGGCGGCGATCTGACGGGTGGCGAAGCCCAGGTTGCGCCGGGGATCCTCGTCAACGGGGAACTGGCAGGTCGCCAGGACGAGCTTGGGCAAGAGGACCTCCTCGGGTCGCGGGATTTCGGAAGTACCGTATTATAGCCCCTGGTCATGGCCGAACCGAGAGTCGAGATCTACCTGAGCCCCTTGTGCGCCTTCTGCTGGAAGGCGCGCCTCCTGCTGCGGCGCGAGGGCATCCGCTACCGGAAGATCCCCATCCGCTTCTGGTTCGGGATCAAGCTGCCCACGGCCGCCTTCAAGGAGATGGTGCGTCGCACGGGCGGAGACTCCACCATCCCCCAGGTCTTCGTCGACGGCGAGTACCTGGGCACCGAGGAAACCCTCGAGGAGCTGCAGCGCCGCGGCGAGCTGCAGAGACGCCTCGGAGACGGCTGAAGCAGGGACGAACTCACGATGTCGATATCAAGACGGCTGGAATCCTGCTCCCTCGAACGCATCACCCGCATGAAGGACGTGGTGGAGCAGGAGATCGGCCGCATCGACGGCCAGGTGGCCGAAGTGGAGGCCGAGCTCGACGAGATGACGGCCAAGGCGGAGACGGTCACCTTGAGCATGAGGCACGGCCAGTACGAGTTGGGCCTCGACAAGGCCGAGTCCCAGGTCACCAAGCTGAACGCCGCCCGGGAGAAGCTGGCGGACAAGCTCCGGCTCATCGAGCAGGCGAGGCAGAAGCGGCACCTCTTCGACGAGCAGGCCCGGGTCCTGGGCAGCGCCGCCAGAGTGAGGATCAAGGACCTCGTGATCTTCGTCCTCATCCTCGGCCTGGTGACCATCCTCGTCGTCGACCTGATGGGCATCGGGGCCGCGGGGGGCGGCGCAGCGGCCAGGGCCGAAGTGGTGGAGGGAAGCATAGGTGAGATAGGAATTCTCGAAGGCGGCGAAGGGTACGAGCGGGTGATCATCCAGATTTCCGACCCCCACGGTTCGGGCGGTCTCGCCACTGGACACGTCACGGGAGGCCAGCTGACGCAGGTGGAGATCATCCACCGCGGCGAGGGCTACGTCGATCCCGTGGTGGATATCCTCCCCCACTTCTCCGTGGCCAAGCTGTGGATCTTCTGGATCATCGACGTCATCTGCTGCGCCCTCTTCATGGCCAACTTCATCTTCGAGCACAAGCTGGCCGCCTCGAAGAAGTGGTACTGGATGAACAACTGGATCGACTTCATCACCTCCATCCCCCTGCCCCCCTTCCAGATCATCGCAGCCGCCGGCGGCGACCTCGGCGTCATCCGCCTCGGGCGCCTGCTCCGGGCGGTGCGCATCCTGCGCGCCCTGAGACTGTTCCGCATCGCCCTGTTCTTCTGGCGGGGCATGGACCACCTGAGCACAACCCTCGACGTGAGGCTCCTCAAGCGGTCGCTGCTCTACGGCCTGCTCTCCCTCGTCTTCGGCGCCATCATCTTCATGGGCGTGGAGCGCATGGACTCCGGCTCGGGCTTCGGGCCGAGTCTCTGGTGGAGCTTCACGACCCTGGTCACCGGCGGCTACCCCGACATCCACAACCCCGAGACCGCCCCCGGCAAGATCCTCACCGTCTTCCTGGTGATCACCGGCATGGTCCTGGTCGGTGTCTTCACCGCCACCCTGACGAGCATCCTGGTGAGCGACGAGGATTCGCTCAAGGCCGAGGAGCTGGAGGAGCAGGTGGGGATCGTCACCAAGATCCAGCAGGAGATCAGCGACACCAACGAGCGTCTCTCCAGGCTGGAGAGCGCCGTTCAGGAGATCGGGGACGCGGTCAGGGAGCGGGGGAACGGGTCCGGCGCATAGGGCCGGCGCCCCACCGGGCGCGACTGCCAAGGGGTTGGAACCAGCTGCCGGGCGCTGTCCCGGCTCACCGGGGCCAGGACACACGAGGGCCCCGGGGGCACCTCCGCCGGCCGCGGGCCGGCTCACCCGCGGTGGACACGCGGGAATCCTCGGGGTCGAGCACCTCCTGCCGGCGGCGGGGCCGGCTCACCCCCAGCGGTACTCCGGCGGGTCGAAGACGAATCCGTGGAAGAACCGCCGCTGCTTCGCAGAAAGCCCCCGCAGGAAGTCGCGGCCGTAGCGCCACTGCTCGGCGCAGGCCAGCATCCACGGATGCTCGTACCCGTAGTAGAGCATCACCCGCTTGCCTCCGGGGCGAGTGAAGGGGCCGGCCGCATGCCACATCGCATTGTGGAAGAGGACGGCCGTCCCCGGTCCGCCGCAGATCTGCACCGCCCCCGGCAGCAGGCCCTCCCGGTCCGGCTCCAGCAGCGCCTTGTGGCTTCCGGGGACGAGGGTGAGGTTGCCCTGGTCCGGGGCGCTCATGTCGCTCAGGTAGTAGCCGACTTTCAGCTGCAGCAGCGGGATGTGCGGCTGGAGGTTGCGGAAGCCGTCCTGGATCCCGTCGATGTGCCAGCCCCGGCCGTGGTGATCGGCGGGCTCGACCTCGTGGAAGGCGTCCGTCGAGTGCAGGTGCGGCCTCTCGTTGAGGAGTCCGTGGACGTAGGGCATGACCGGCCCGTAGTCGAGCATCTCCAGAAAGAGGGGGTCCTCGTCGAGCAGGTGCATGACCCGCGCGTTGGGCCCGTCGAGGCGGTCGGCGAAAGCGGGTTCGTGCTCCCGCCGGAACCCGGGCGAGCGGCGGCGCTCGATGGTCCGCTCCAGGGCCGCGGAGAGCGCCTCGACCCGCTCCGGGGCGAGGAAGTCCTCCAGCACGAGGTAGCCGTTGTTGTCGAAGAAGAAGCGCTCGGCGCCGGTGGGATGATCTGACATGGGGCAGCGGTTCCTTGCGTTGGACGCCCGCGGAACGGGAGCGCCGAACATGGTGCCGTTCGGACCCCGCTTGAAGCGCCTGGCAACTATTCCGGCGAGGTGCGGCCCCGGACTTCCCGCAGGAACGCTCCGAAGGCCCCGAGATCGTTCAGCACCGCCGGATGGGCACCGTCCAGGGTCGCCAGCAGGAAGTCGATGCGGGCCCAGTCGTATTCCATCTCGACGTAGTAACGGCGGAAGTGGCGAAAACGCAGCAGCTCGCGGAGGCGGACGAGGTTGCCGTCCCCCACCACCTTCGTGCGCAGGCCTTCGATCTCGAGGTTCATCTTTTCCAGCAGGAACGCATGCCACCGGCCCGGCGGCAGGCCGTTCTCGAAGTACCCCGATACCCGGACGAAGAAGGTCTCCAGGGCGGTGTAGTAGGTTTCGAGGTAGCCGGCAACGACCAGGGCGCTGTCATCGGTGCGGCCGATGCGCGGCAGCGTCGTGTCCCGGGCATGGCGGAGCTTCGAGTAGATGGCCTCTACTCGTTCCCGTGCCTGTGCGAGCTCGGCGATCAGCTCGTCGATGCCGTGTTCAGGCCGGGTCTCCATCTTCCCATGCCACTGCGCCGAACCGCCGGATGAGGTCGGCTCTTCCCGGATCGAGGCGCTCCATGACGACCAGGTCGACGTGAAAGTCGGTCATCGAATCCGCCTGCGAGCGGATAGCGGCGAGGGTCTCTTCGTCGCAGCTCATCCCCTCGAGGGCGATGTCGATGTCCGAGATCTCCGAGAAGCGTTCGGTATGGACGAGGGATCCCCACTGGAAAATGCGCAGGGGCCGGTACTCCGCGGCAATGGCGGAGATGATCCGGGCGGCATCTCGCTGCGCCGACTGCAACCGCCGGTGAAGAGCCTCGCGCCGCCGCTCGTGCCGGCTGACAACCCAGCGGGCGGCGGCGGCCGTATCGACAGCCATACTCCCTCTCCGGTGAACGCGATTAGCATACCTCTTGTGATTCCCCTGTCAATCCTGACCCTCCACCCGCGACTCGGACAGACGGCCGCGGGCCCTCAAGATGCCGGTTGGCCCTGGCGGGCCCCTCCTCTATTCTGCCGATCCTCGCACACACCACCGGAGAGACCTCCCATGCTGACGCCTAAACAACTGCAGCACTTCGACGTCTTCGGCTTCCTCTGCCTGAGGCAGATCTTCTCCGCGCAGGAGATGGCCGAGATCACCGAAGCCGCCGACGAGTTGTGGCGCGAGGACCGGGGCGGGGAGCCCGACGACGGCCGGCCCCAGAGCATGGGGAAGTTCGTCGAGCGCAGCCCCCGGCTGCTGGACCTGGCGGAGGACGACCGCATCTTCGGCGTCGCCTCCGACCTGCTGGGCCCCGGTTTCCTGTGGTCGGGCTCGGAGGGCAACAAGGACGGAGCCAACGACGGGGAGCACAACTGGCACGCCGACAGGCCGGGATCCGCCGAGACCGAGTACCGGCGCCTCAAGATGATGGTCTACCTGGCGCCCACCACCCGCGACCAGGGCGCGCTGCGGGTGATCCCCGGCTCCCACCGCATGCCCTTCCACGAGTGGCTCTGGCCCCTGCAGGCCAACCACTTCAAGGACGGCACCGTCGGCGACAGCTTCGGGCTGGACGGGGGCGAGGAGGTCCCCTGCTGCCCCCTGGAGACGATCCCCGGCGACGTGGTCTACTTCCACCACAGCCTCTTCCACTCCGCCTACGGCAAGTTCCCCGAGCGCCGCTACGTCGCCTTCAAGTTCGTCACCCCGCCCGACACCGAGGCCAAGCTGCGCTCGATGAAGCACTACGCGGGCCACGCCTTCGACGTCGATCCCGCCCTCCTGGCCCGGCCCCGCCTGCGGACGATCACGGAGGCGCTTCCCGAGCTGGGGAAGAAGGCGGCGGCTCTGAAAGACGGAGAGGGCTCCCAGGGTTGATGGCGGGGGCCGCACGGCCCTGGCGGACGTCAGGCCCTTCGCCGTGACGGCGGGCCTGGCATGCGAGGTTGGCGACGGGGCCGCTCGCCCTGACGGATCGATAGCGCTTCACGGACGGACCGGCTTCCGGCGGGGCATCCGAGGTGAGCCAGGGCCTCGACACTCGGGCGGTAGGCGCCGTGGTAGCGCAGCTCTCCGGCGCGCCAGTGGACTGGCGTAGGACCGCGCGCCTTGGCGGCGATACAGTTGACTGAACCTGTCCCGAAGGCCTCGGCCTGGCATGTCCCCCGTATCATCGGGGTCGATCCCACCGGTCCGACCGTTTCGGCGAGAACCGGGAAATGTGTGGATCTGCGCCTGGAGCTGGAGCCCTGTCAGCGCCTGCCCGGCAGGCAGGAGTGGCGCCGCCTTCCCGGGCCGATCCTCTCGGCGGGCGACACGCACCAGGACTGGTGCCGGGTGATCCTCTACATGCCCTGCGTGCTCCGCGCCGACGGCCTCTTCAAGATGTGGTACGTGGGCAGCTCCGATCACGCGCGCTCGCCTTCGTACATCCACCTGGGATACGCCGAGTCTTCGGACGGACTGCTCTGGGAGGAGTCGCCGCGCAACCCCATCGTCACCGACGATGCCATCCCCTGGGGGCACAGGTTCCAGACGCCCCACGTCCTCTACGACCTGCAGGACCGGATCTACAAGATGTGGTTCACCGCCGTGGACACCGTCGATACGGAAGGCGCCCCGTACCTCAACCAGCGGGTGGGGTACGGCGAGAGTCCGGACGGGATCTCGTGGACCTTCCACCCCGGGCCGGTGCTGAGGACGGGCAGACGGCCGTGCGTGCTGAAGCTGGACGACGGCACGTACCGGATGTGGGTGAACGCACCCTCACGGGACGATCCCGACCTGAAGGCGACCCTGAACATCGCCTCCTTCCGCTCCGCCGACGGTCTGCGCTGGGAGCCGGAGGGAGACGCCGTCCGTTACGGCGGCATCTACCGCTCCTGCGTCTATCCCTTCGTCATGCGCGACCGGGGCGGGCTGGCCATGTGGTTCGGCGGCCACCGGGCCGGCGGGTTCTTCGACATCTCCTTCGGGCGCACCCACGACGGCCGTACCTGGTACTACCAGAACGACATGCCCATCTTCCCGCCGAGCGACGACCGGGACGCCTTCGACGGCCGTTACACCTCCACCCCCCACGTGCTGAAGCTGCCGGGCCGCTACCTGATGTACTACTCCGCCCGCGACCTCGACGACGGCTGGACCGCCCCCGACGGCTCCCGTCAGCAGGACCCGGACGGGGTCTATCGCCACATCGGGTGCGCGGAGCTGCCGGTGGCCGAGGTCGAGGATCCGGACCTGCGGTTCTCCTGGTCGGCCGACGGGAAGGCGATCCCCGGGGAGGGCGCGTCCCTGCGCTTTGCGGCGGAGACTCCGGGCCGGCACCGGGTGACCTGCCGCGCCGGGAACGCCAACGGCTCCGCGGAGTACACTTGGCACGTGGAGGTGACCAAGCCGTAGCCGCCGGGGTCGAAGTCCGGGGTTCGGGCTGAAGGGGACGGCGCCTAGCGCGGCCTGGCGCGAGAGAAGTCTTGACAATAACTGAGAAGCGATTATCATTTCTCCCATGCAAAGAGCCAAGCAGCAGCTGATCGTATTCCGAGCCCTTGTCGAGGCGGACGGTCCCCTGTCGGCCAGGGAACTGTGGAGCCGCCTGAGCGGAACGGGTGTCGGCCTCGCCACGGTATACCGCGCTCTCCAACGGGGTGTCGAGGAAGGCACGCTGGAGCCGGTGGAGGGATTGGGCGGCGGCGTTCGCTACGAGCCCAAGGACCGCGAGCATCACCATCACTTTCTGTGCTCGACCTGCGACCACGCCTTCGACCTCTTCGGTTGCGTCGAGGGCCTCGAGTCCCTGGTTCCGGACGGGTTTCGGATGACCGGACATGAGGTGGTGTTGCTCGGAACCTGCGATGCGTGTGCCCATGAGGCCTGACGGTCGTCGCGTCGGCCCCTGCCGGGGAGGGCGCTGATGCATCTGGCAGAAGGGGTGCTTCCCCTCAGCCAGGCCATCGGGTGGAGCGCCCTGGCCGCACCCACTGTCGCTTGGAGCCTTCGCGGCGAGCAACGAGCTCGACGCGACACACCGTCGTCCTCGTTCGTCATGGCGGGCGTCACGAGCCTGCTCTTTGCCGGCACTCTGCTGCCGCTGCCGGTCCCCATCGTGGGCGCAACCAGTCACATCTGCCTTACGCCGGTCCTCGCCTTGGTCGTCGGCGTCCGCCGCATCGTGTGGCCCACGTTCTTCGTGCTCCTGCTGCAGGCGGTGTTCTTCGCTCACGGCGGGCTCACGACGCTGGGGGTCAACACCCTGACACTCGGACTGCTGGGGCCCCTGGCGACCGTCGGGCTCTGGGCCTTGCTGCGGCGACTCGGTGCAGACGGGGCTCTCGGCCTGGCTCTCGCATGCGGCGTCGGCGGCCTGAGCGTATACGTTGCCGACGCCGTGGTGCTCGCCGTGGCGTTGTCCGATGTAACGGCGCATGTCACGACCTTCGGCGCGGTGCTCCTCGGGTTTGCCCCTGTCCAGGTTCCCCTGGCGGTTCTCGAAGCCGTCGCCTCCGTCGGCATCGTACGGCTGTTGGCCGCGCGCCGGCCGGGCCTCCTGCCGGACTCGCTGAGGAGGCTTCGCACGGTGCCCGCGCCCGCTGCGTCCGTCATGCTTCTGTTGCTCGTGACCGGCCTGCCGGGATGTGGCTATGAAGGCATCGACGGAACCGTGTTCGGTGCGACCGCCGCGGGGGCGGGGCGGCCGCCCACCGAGAGCGTCGTCGACCTGAGCCAGGGCGAGACCGGGCTCGCCATGTCGATCCTCATACTCTTCGGGATGGGATTCATCGCGGGGCGCGCCTGGGAACGAGTGCTCGGAGGAGGGCGCGATGCACCTCCACGCTGACCACGCTCTGTTCTTCGAGCGCCGCCAACCGCTGTGGGTCGCGGCCCTGGCTATCGCGCTGACCAGCAGCGTACTGATCGTCAACGCGGGCACCCGCAGTATCACCTTGTCCCTGGTCGGCTCGGGGCTCGGCGCGGGGCTGCTGCTGTTGGCGAGGGCCCGCGGACGCCGAAGGATCGAGCCGGCCCTCGCGTGGGCCCTGGCCCTCGTGGCCCTCGCACTGCTTGGCGGGGTTGTCCTGGAATCCAACGCGGACGTCATCGTCCAGACGAGCCTCCGGGTCCTGTGCGGCGTCATCTGGGTCCTCTGGCTTGGCACCCAGGTTGACTGGGCGTCGCTTCGGCAACTCCTGCTCCGGCTGCGGATTCCCGAGGACGTCGTGGCCAGCCTCGACCACGCGCTCATGCACGGTGTTCTCACCCAGCGCGAGTGGGTCCAGCGGCGTGACGCGGCCCGCCTCCGCCTGGGGTCATCGCGTTTGCCTCTGGCCGCCTGGGGACCGCTGCTCGGCGAAGGGGCCCTGCATGCCTTCGCGCGCCTCGAAGGTGCCGAGGAAAACGCACTGCTGCGCGGCGCCCCGTGCGAAGAGACTCGGGCTCATGACGGCGTCCACCTCGATGCCATCGACGTCGAACGCGGTGGGCAGCGGGTGCTGGAGCAGCTCGGACTGCGCCTGGGAAGAGCAGAGTGGCTGCTGGTGTGCGGGCCAAGTGGAGCCGGGAAGTCGAGCTTGTTGCGCCTCCTGGCGGGGCTCGACGGACCCGCCCAAGGGACCATGACTCGCCTCGGAAACCAGGTGCCGCCCGATGGGACGCTCCGCACCCGGCTCGACGGACGCGTGGCGCTTCTCGGCCAGAACCCCGAACACCACTTCATCGCGAGCACCGCGGCCGAGGACATTGCCTGGGGCCTGCTTCATCGCGGCGTCGAAGCAGGCGAGGCGCGGCGTCGATCCCGCGAGGTGGCGATGGCCTTGCGCATAGACCATCTGCTGGAGCGACCGTGTCATCAGCTCAGTTTTGGCGAGCAGCGCCGGGTCGCCCTCGCCGGTCTCCTGGTGCTCGAGCCCGCGTTGCTGCTCCTCGACGAGCCCACGGCCGGGCTCGATCCCGTCGCCGCCCATGAGCTGCGCGCGCTCGTGGAGGAGTCCGTTCGCCGGACCGGGGCCGCGTGCGTCTGGGCAACCCACGACCTTCACTCACTGCCGTCCCGGGCAACGCGCGTCGTCTTGCTGCGAGACCGGCGGCTGCTCTTCGATGGGTCCAGGGCGGAAGGGCTGTCGGAACCGTGGCTCATCCGGGCTGGTCTCGCCGTTCGGCACATCACTCACCCAGGAGCATTAGATGGACACGCCTCCAACGGTACCCGTAACGATCCTCACCGGCTTCCTCGGCTCCGGCAAGACGACCCTGCTCAACCGGATCCTGAGTGAGGAGCACGGCAAGCGCATTGCCGTGATCGAGAACGAGTACGGCGAGGTCGGCATCGATCAGGCCCTCGTCATCGACGCTGACGAAGAGATCTTCGAGATGTCGAACGGCTGCATCTGCTGCACGGTGCGCGGAGACCTGATCCGCGTCCTCGGCAATCTCATGAAGCGCCGCGACAAGTTCGACTATGTGCTGGTGGAGACCACGGGCCTCGCCGATCCCGGCCCGGTGGCCCAGACCTTCTTCATGGACGACGAGATTCGCGCCGAGTACTCCCTCGACGGGATCGTCACGCTCGTCGATGCAGCCCACATCGAGCAACAGCTCGGCCGGAGCGACGAAAGCACGGAGCAGATCGCCTTCGCGGATATTCTCCTGCTCAACAAGACGGACCTCGTCGACGGCGAGGCCCTCGACAGGCTCGAAGCCCGGCTCCGGGAGATGAACCGAATGGCGCGGGTCGTGCGCGGCGAGCGGGCGAACGTCCCCGTCGACACGGTACTCAACCTCGGCGCCTTCGACCTGGACCAGGCCCTCGAGCGTCGTCCCACTTTCCTCGAGCCGGAGTACCCCTTCGAATGGACGGGAGTCTATTCTCTCGATGCCGGCCGCTACGAACTCAGCCTCGCCGATGGACCGGATCCGGCGATGTCCCTCGTCGTCGTCTCCGGCCAGGGCACGGATGACGCGGCCCTCCGTGAGGGTGCGGAGTGGTGCGTGCGGCGCTACGCCGAACCTGCGCAGCTCATTCGCCCGGGGAAGGAGATCCCTGTCGGAGAGCATGTGAACCTTCCCCTCGATTCCCCGGGGCGCAAGTCGTTCTTCCTGGAAGTCGATGCACAGGCGCGGGTTGGCCTCTACGCCCAGCACACCGCGGCAGAGTTCGATCTCCAACTGACGAACGCGGAAGGAACGGCCATCAGGCAGGAGGTCGAGCGCACCTGGGTCGCACAGCACGAGCACGACGACGAAGTCGGCTCCATCGCCATCGAGGCAGAGGGCGATGTCGATCCCGACAGGCTCAACGCCTGGCTTGGCGAACTGCTCGGTGAGCGCGGGGTGGACATCTTCCGGATGAAGGGCTTCATCAGCCTCGCGGGTGAGTCGCGCCGCTTCGTCTTTCAGGGGGTTCACATGCTCTTCGACGGACAGCCGGATCGTCCATGGGGAGACGCCCCCCGCCGCAATCAGCTCGTCTTCATCGGCCGCAACCTCGATGAGCAGGGCATGCGGCAGAGATTCGAGGCATGTCTGACCTGAGTGTCGGCAGCCCGAAAGGCGCTCTTCGCCGGGGCTGGTCCGCGGAGGTCGGCGACTACGCCATCGCCGGGGGTTGGAGCTTGCGCGGCGAGGCGCTGATGGTCGGTGACGCCGCGGGTGGCGTCTACGCCTTCGACGGCAAGTCGGGCGCCACCGCCTGGGCACGGCGGGAGGTTCATGAAGGTGGGGTGCTCGCGCTGGCGATCCACCCGGAGGGAACCGCCTTGGCTACGGCCGGCCAGGACGGACGAGTCTTGATCTGGAATGCCGCCGATGGTCAGGTGAGCCGGGCCATCGACGTCGGCAGCGGTTGGGTAGAGCACGTGGCGTGGTCGCCGGACGGCCAGTGGTTGGCAGCCTCCTGCTCCCGGCAGGTTCACGCCTATGGCGCCGACGGCGCGGAGGTCTGGCGATCGGATGATCATCCCAGCACCGTCAGCGCCATCGCCTGGTCGAGGGCGGGGGAGCTGGCGACGGCCTGCTACGGTCGAGTGACGTTCTTCGACGCGTCCACTGGGAAGCTTCGCCAGAAGCTGGAGTGGCAGGGATCCCTGGTGTCGATGGTACTGAGCCCGGACGGGGATATCGTGGCCTGCGGCAGCCAGGACAACTCGGTGCACTTCTGGCGCCGCTCCACCGAGCATGACTCGATGATGTCAGGATACCCTGCCAAGCCGTCGGCCCTGGCCTTCGACGCCACCGGCACCCTCCTGGCCACCGGCGGAAGCGAGGAGGTGACGGTCTGGTGCTTTCAGGGAGAAGGTCCCGAAGGCACGCGGCCGGGCGTTCTGGAGTTTCATGTCAAACCCGTCACCACCCTTTCCTTCGCTCCCGGCGCGATGCGCCTGGCCTCCGGAGCCCGGGATGGCGGCGTAGTTGTGTGGTCGCTCGGGCGCGACGGACAAGGCGATCCCACAGGAGTTGCGCTTGTGGCAGGTGTTGTCGGCGACTTGTACTGGCGACCCGATGGACGCGCGCTCGCCGCCCTCGACGCCCAGGGTGGCGCGACGGTCTGGCGAGTGAGCAACAAGTGAAGCGCGGCTGTTTCCCGGCTCCGGCCGGAGCAGGCTGGAGGGCTCATCCCCTCAGCCTTCCCCGCCCGGTTCACATCTACTACCACATCGTTCCCTGAACCCATCCGGGGCACAGGGACACTTCCCGGAGAACTGTACCATGCGCAGGATCATCCCATCCGCATCATCCCTTCTCGCATTGCTGTTGTTTGCCGGCTGTGGCGACGACGACAATCCCGTGGACCCCCATGCGTGGGATGACCACGCCGAGGCCTTCGGCCTGGTCATCCTCAGCAGCGGCGAGGAACTCGTCCGCCAGGAAGAGGGGAAGGTAGAAGGCGAAATCGAAGTCGGGCCCGGGCTGGAGACACCCCTGCTGACCGTGCGCTTCCTCACCGAGGACGGCGACCGGTTCGTCCCGGAGCCAATGGAAGGATATGGCCTTGCCTGGGAAATCGGCGACGAGAGCATCGCCGAAGTCGAGCACCACGAGGAAGACGGCGCCTGGTCCTTCCACATCGCAGGCCTGGAAACAGGGCATACCACCCTGACGCTCAAGCTGAACCACAACGACCATGCCGACTTCGTCTCGAAGGACATCGAGATCCATGTCGAAGAAGGCGGCCCGGGCGAGGAACACGATCACGACGACGAAGGCTAGCATGTAATTCCCGATGGTTGAGCCAGTGGTCCTGGTTGCCGGCGGCCGGGCGCGCTGCGCGGTGGAGATGGCGGCGGAGCCGGCGCCGGGGAGGAGACGGCCGCCCGGGAGTTGGTGCGCTACCTGCGGAAGCTGGGCGGCGCCCCCGTGCGAATCCTGGTCGGCGCGCGGGCCCGGCAGGAGACCGGCGGCCTGCAGTTGGAGTACGGGGAGCGGCTGATGGGGGCTCGGCGGACGGCGGAGACCTGGAACCGCACGCGGGACCCGGAGCACCTGCAGCGGTTGCTGCGCGAGCGCGATTCCGTCGTCAGCCACATCGAGGACAACCCCGTGGGCGGCGCCTACCACCTCGGCGGCGTCGGGGGCGAGCGCGGCAACATCAACAGCTACCTGACGGGGAACCTCTGGGGAGCGGAGGAGATCAAGGAGCACCCCTTTCGGAGGCGGGCCTGAAGCGGAGAGGGATCAGCGCGCTCAGCGAAGCAGGGTGAGCTTGCGCGTCTGCACGTTCTCGGCCGTCACCAGCCGGTACACGCAAACGCCGCTGGCCAAGACGCGGCCCCGAGAGTCCCGCCCGTCCCAGCAGGCGGTGGAACCCCGCCTCTCGCGGCTCCTCGTGCAGCACCGCCACCCGCTGGCCGGTCAGGGCGAAGACCTCCAGGCGCGCCCGCCCCGGCTGCAGCTGGAACCAGGAGATGACGGTGCCCCTGTTGAAATGTCCTGTCGCGCGAGAAGCGCGTGGCCGTGCTCACGGCGCTGTGCGAGGGCGTCGGGGTTCCGGGCCACGGAGCTTCCTCTACCCGTCTGGTCGATGACCCTCATCAGCGCGTCCACGAGGCCGGGTCCGGCAGGCCGGGGCTGGTCAGGACCTCCAGCCCCGGCTCCGGCAGAAGTGCGGGGGGAGCCAGCGGTTTCCCAGCCGGCCGGGGCCCGGCCGGCTCGGCCCAGTCGCGCAGGAGGCCCCGGACCCTTCCCGTGGTGCGGTCCAGCAGCAGCGTAGCGGCGGGGTCTTCCTCGCCGTCGAGGATCGAGACGCCCTCGGGGCCCGAGAGCACGATGCGCACCAGCCGGTCGGACCAGTCGGCCCCCACGGGAAGGATGAAGGCGAAGGTGCCGCCCCGGCGGCCGCAGGAGATCTCGGCCATGCCGAAGGACCGGGTGAAGACCGCATCCCCGTCTTCATCCTCCCCCGTGAGCCGGTACGGGCCGTCCATCCGCGGCGGGAAGGAAGCGGCGCGGACGACGAAGGCGGGTTCCAGAAAGAGCTCTCCGTCCTCGCTCAATCCGCCCCAGAGCAACAGGCCCCGCGGCGGGGACGAGGACTTCGCCGCCGCCCGGGGCGGGGTCTCGGCTACGGAACGGTAGCCCAGGGCCTTGGCGAAGGAATAGTCGCTGATCCATTGGGGCTCGCAGTACGTCATCAGGTCGGACGTTCCCGCGCTCACCAACCGTTCGTTGAGGAAATCGTATCCCCACACGCCGATGGAGCCGTCCTCGTAGGGATAGTCGGGATCGGGTCCGCCCGCGTCACACCCCGGGGAATGCAGGAGACTCAGGTTGTGACCGAGCTCGTGGGCGATGGTGTTCCCGTCGAGGATGGACAGACTGGTGTATCCGGGCGTCTGGGCGATTCCTAACGGGCCGCCGCGGCCCGCGCTTCGGAAGATGCCCATGTAGTACCCCGACGCGCCTTCCATGGCGTAGATCAAGTCGGTCTCGGGGAGCAATTCGGCCGCTGCGTCCGACGTGGGATCCACCGAAGTCCACACGGGCTCGTGCACGGTCAGGCGGAAGTCGCGCACCGGAAGCAGATCGCGGGTCAGGCGGAACAGGTCCGACTCCGGCGACAGCCCGTCCGTGACCGCCAGGACGGTGCTGTCCGGATCCTCGGTCCACAGAAACGGGATCAGCGTCAGATCGAAGGGCGGCACCGACCGTACGTTCAACAGCGTCCGGCCCGTCTCGGGCAGGCGGACGGCGACCCCCAGGTCCGGGTCCAGGCTCCGGTCCGGATCGATCTCGACCACCATCTCCGTCCCCGGCCTCACCACCGAACGGGGCACCAGCGCGTTGGCCGAAGCCGACAGGTCCCCCTCGTTGACCTGCCAGGGAATGCTCGCGGCCTGGCCATCGATCTCCGCCGTGTGTACCTCGGTACCATCCCGGTAGAAGGTCGCCCGCACGGGAGGCAGGGTCGCGTCCACCTCCCGGGCCGCGGTGACGAACACGCGCAGCAGGGCCGCCTCGCCGGCCACCAGGGGCACCGGGTATTCGAGCGATTGCGCCGCCTGCGTCAGGTAGGCCGTGGACGCGTCGAGGCGGGCGCAGTTGGCCACGGCGCTGTTGGGAATCCCCTGGAGCCAAGCCTGGAAATCGGCGTCCTGCGGGGGGCACAGGAAGGTCCCGCGCAGCAACAGGTCCGCAAGGCCGAGACGGGTGAGGGCCTCGGGCAGGGCGCCGGACAGGGCGCCGTTGTAGGCGAGGTTCAGCGATTCCAGATTGACGAGGTCGCCCAATTCCGGCGGGATGTTCCCCGTGAGCTGGTTCGAGGAGAGATTCAACTCCCGGAGGTTGGTCAACCGGCCCAGTTCGGGGGGGATCGAGCCGGTCAACTGGTTCCCCGAAAGGACCAAGTCACTGAGACTGGTCATTTGTCCCAGTTCGGGAGGGATCTCCCCGCTCAGCCGGTTCCCCCCAAGGTACAAGAAACGGAGATTGGCGAGTTGGCCCAGTTCCGGAGGAATCTCCCCGCTCAGCTGGCTCGCCGTAAGGTTAGCAAGAAGAAGATTGGTGAGCTGGCCTAGTTCCGGGGGAATCTCCCCGCTCAGCTGGTTCCCCGAAAGGACCAAGTCACTGAGACTGGTCATTTGTCCCAGTTCGGGGGGGATCTCACCGGTCAACTGGTTCCCGGAGAGGTCCAGCTCCGAGAGATTGTTCAACTGCCCCAGTTCGGCGGGGATCTCACCGGTCAACTGGTTCCCAGAAAGCTTCAATCCCGAAAGATTGGTGAGCTGCTCCAGTCCCATAGGCAGGGGTCCCCGCAGGTTGTTCCCGGTCAGGCTCAGTTCGGTCACGCGCCCCCCGGAGTCAGTGCTCACGCCGTGCCATTCGTTCAGGGGCGCGGCGCTGCCCCAGTTCGTCGCATCCGTCCAGTTCGGTCCATCCGTCCCGGTGAACAGCTCGACCAGCACATAGTAGTCCACGCGCATGTCAGTACAGGCGGCGACGCCGGTGCGAGCCGATATCCCGTTCAGCCACGCCTGGAACTCGGCCTGCGGTGGCCCGCACACCTCGGTGCCCTCCAACCTCAGCCCGTCGAGGGCGAGACCGGTGATCGTCTGAGGCAGGGGGCCCGACAGGGAGGGGTTGGAGGCGAGGTTCAGCCTCTTGAGGTTGGCGAGATCCCCCAGGGCGGGAAACAGGATCCCCCGCAGGTTGTTGTCCTCGAGGTTCAGTTCCGTCACGCGACCGCCGGCATCGGTGGTCACGCCGTACCATTCGCCCAGGGGCTCGCCGCTCAACCAGTGGGTCCTGTTCGTCCAGTTCGGCCCGTCCGTTCCGTGGTAGAGCGCCGACAGGGCGTCCCATTCCGGATCCCGGCAATGAGTATAGGGGCACCCTGCGTCTATCCCATCAACATCGAGCCATTCCAGGAAGTCGATGGCCCGGGGCACGCACACATCTGTGACACAGAGCACGAGGGCTTCGAGCGGGAGACCGATGAGCTCTCGGGGCAGAGGGCCGGACAGGTTCGTGTCATTGAGGATCAGGTATACGAGATTGGTGAGTTGCCCCAGTTCGGGAGGGATCTCTCCCGTCAACGGGTTGCTATGAAGTTCCAACCGAAAGAGGTTGGCCAGGTTGCCCAGCTCGGGAGGGATCGGACCGGTCAACAGATTATGCCCGGACCAAAGCTGTTCGAGTTTGGTGAGTTGTCCCAGTTCGGGAGGGATCGGACCGGTCAACTGATTGCCTCCCAGACTCAGGGATTCGAGGTTGGCCAGATTGCCCAACTCGGGAGGGATCGGACCGGTAAGACGACCCTTTTCACCCCTCGACCCAAGGACCAACTCTGTGAGGTTGGTCAGATTGCCCAACCAGGGAGGGATCGAGCCCGACAACTGGTTTTTTCTGAGGACCAACCGTGTGAGGTTGGTCAGGTTTCCCAATTCGACCGGGATCTCTCCGTTCAACTGATTGCCCCCCAGACTCAGGGATTCGAGGCTGGCCAGGTTTCCCAACTCGACCGGGATCGAGCCCGTCAACTGATTGCTCCCAAGCCCCAACCATCTGAGGTTGGCCAAGTTTCCCAATTCGGTGGGGATCGGGCCGGTCAACTGATTCAGCGCAAGGTCCAGGGATTCGAGGTTGGCCAGATTGCCCAACTCGGAAGGGATCGGGCCCGTCAACTGACTCTCCCAAAGGCTCAACCATCTGAGGTTGGTCAGATTGCCCAATTCGACCGGGATCGAGCCCGTCAACTGATTGCTCGCAAGGTCCAGGGATTCGAGGTTGGCCAGATTGCCCAACTCGGAAGGGATCGGGCCCGTCAACTGATTCCACCCAAGATCCAGGGATCTCAGGTGGGTCAGATTGCCCAACTCGACCGGGATACGGCCCGTCAATCCGTTGCCGATTACGTAACCCGCTTCCTCCCAAGGGCCGATGGTGCCGTCCTCTCTTTCGATGGCGTAGAGGTTCAAGTCTCCTACCCGTCCCGTGTGATCGGTGCTCACCCCGTACCATTCGTCCAGCGGCTTATCACTCAACCAGTTTGTACTCAAATGCCAGTTGGGCCCATCCGTCGCATGGTACAGGGCCACCAGGGCCTCCCGGTCTGAGGCGACGTCGAAGGTTCGGACCACCTTCAGGGTCACCGCGCCGGAGCAATTGTTCCGGGTATCGGCTTCTCCGGCCACCGCCACCACGCAGGCGCCGTAGTAGTAGGTGCCCTCACTCGAAGGGGCCGTCTGGTGGACCGACTCCGCACTCGTGCCGGAAGGGGCCAGGAGGGACACCGCATCGGTGCCGACTAGCGAGTCCCGCGTGGTGACCGTGGCGTCGGGGGAGCGGTACCAGCGCAGGGTCGTGGCCGCCGCCGCCGCCGTGCCCTGGTTGCGCACCGTGGCGCGAAGGATGAAGAACTGACCCTTCGTCAGACTGCTGTTGGCCGAGACCGACTCCACCACCAGGTCCGGGCGGCCGGTCACCTCGAAGGTGTAGGTCCGCAGGACGGTCCCGTCCGACTCCCGCCGCAGCTCGACCGTGGCCTCCCCCGCGGCGCACCCGGACAGGTAGACCGCCTCGCCGTCCCGGCGCCCGACGCTCTTGTCGGCTTCGGCGGGGCAGTCGTTGGAGCGGCCGCCGAGGGGGGTGATCTGCAGCCGCGGGGTACCCGCCCCGGGGTTGGCCACCACCGAGACCGGCGCGCGGGCCTGCACCGTGAAGCGGTGCCAGGCTTCGTCGTCGGCGAAGGAGACCGTCGAGGGGTCCGGCGACAGGGCCGCGGCCGGACCCGCCGCTTCGCCGATGCCGGCCGGCAGCGACGGGTCGGCCGGATCCAGGAGCCAGGCGTAGAGGAGCCGGATGTCGGACAGACCGACCTGGCCGTCGGCGTCGACGTCGCCCAGCCAGATGTCGCCGCTGTTGGGCATGACGATGCTGGCGTCCTGGCTGTACAGGGCCACCAGCAGAAGGTCGGTGAGACTGACCCGGCCGGAGTTGTCCACATCGCCGAGGATCCCGCCCGAGGAGGCCACCTTCGCCCGAGGCATCGCTGCCGGCGCTTCGAGCACCACCTCCACCGGGGCCATGCCCGCCGTCACCGGGAAGGCCGGGGCCACGTAGGGGATCAGCCCCGGGCCGGAGACGGCCAACCCGTAGCCCGGGGCCGCCTCCATGGATTCGCCCCTCGCGGTGGCCGGGCCCCCCGGGGTTGCCGACGAAATCCCCGCCTGCCCGTCGAGCAGCAGCATCCGCCGGGTGAGCTTCGTCCCTCCCCCGCTCAGGCGATACAGATAGACCCCGGCCCCCACCGCCCGACCCGCGGCGTCCGTGGCGTCCCACGCCGCCGTGTGGAACCCGGCCGGCTGCTGTCCGTCCACGAGCGTGGCGATGCGCTGGCCCAGGAGGTTGAACACCTCCAGCCGCACGCGCATCGGGACCGGCAGCTGGTACGGGATGAGCGTGGACGGATTGAACGGATTGGGGTAGTTCGCCCCCAGCTCGAAGCGCTCGGGCAGGGCCAGCCCCAGGGCCCCGAGAGGGAGCGTGAATGCCCCCGACTCATCCGCGGTCGCCTCCAGGGACGCCGCCCCCAGATCGGCCAGATCGAACAGGAGCACCTGCGCCCCGGCCACGGGGGCCCCGGAAGGCCGCAGCACCCGGCCTTCGAGCACCGGCTCGGCCGCTGCATGGGCGCAAGCCACCAATCCGATGAGCCAGATGACCCCCATCAGCAAGGAACCGTGTGACCTGGGCGGTGACTCGGTGACTATCGCTCAGGCTTTCGTTTCTCGCCGACTGTATAGGCCGTCGACTGTGAAGGTAGCGCCAGGCAGGCGGGTTGATAGCTCCTTGCACAGGTCTTCCACCATCCCTCTCGTGGCGCCATAGGCCAAGAGCTGTCCTCCGAGAGTAGCATTC
>JAJDTN010000419.1 GCA_022827165.1 Candidatus Latescibacterota bacterium | reverse complement strand
CGCGCCGTGATGGTCACGGCCTACGGGGACATGAAGAACATCCGCACCGCCATGAACCGGGGCGCTTTCGACTTCGTCACCAAGCCGATCGACTTCGAGGATCTCGAGGCGACGATCGACAAGACCCTCGAGCACCTGGTGATCATGCGAGAGGCGCTGCGGTCCCGGGACGAGCTGGTGGCCCTGCGCCAGGAACTCGGGGTGGCGGCGCAGATGCAGGAGTCCATCCTGCCCACCGATTTTCCCAGGGATCCCCGTTTCGAGCTTCACGCCTCCATGATTCCGGCGCGCGAGGTGGGCGGCGACTTCTACGACTTCTTCCGGCTCGAGGATGAGCGCCTGGGTATCGTGGTGGCCGACGTATCCGGAAAGGGGGTGCCGGCGGCCCTCTTCATGATGGTGAGCCGGACCCTGATGAAGGGCACCGCCATCGGGGAGGGCGACCCGGGGGCCTGTCTCACCGAGGTGAACCAGCTCCTCACCGAGTCGAACGAGGAGTCGATGTTCGTCACCGTCTTCTATACCAGCTTCAACCCGGAGACGGGGCACGTGGAATACGCCAATGCGGGGCACAATCTGCCGTACGTGGTCAAGCCCTCCGGCCAGGTCCGGCAGATCGACTGCCCCCCGGGTCTCGTCCTCGGCGTGCTTCCGGAGTTCGACTTTCCCGGCGGCAACCTCGACCTCGAGCCGGGAGACGCGCTGTTCTTCTACACCGACGGCGTCAACGAGGCGATGGACGAGAACGGCGAGGAGTTCGGCGACGAGAGGCTGACCCGGGTCCTGGCGGAAGCCGCCGGATCGAGCGCCGCCGACTTCAGTCAGCGGATGGTGGAGGCCGTGCACGCCCACGCCGGCGAGGCCCCCCAGTCCGACGACATCACCTGCATGACCCTCCGCTACCTGGGAGGTGGCTCCTGAGATGACCCGGCTGGCCCTCCTCGCCGCCGCGGCGTTCGGGCTGGCCCCGGCGGCGGCGGTCGGGCAGGGGGCGCAGGGCGGCGGCGACGGGGTCCATGCCGACTCCATCCTCTTCGGCCAGTCGGCGGCGCTGAGCGGCCCGGCCGCCGAGCTGGGCCGCAACATGAACCTCGGCATCCGCGCCGCCTTCGAGGAGGCCAACCGGTCCGGCGGCATCGACGGCCGCCAGTTGAAGCTCCTGGTGCGGGACGACGGTTACGAGCCCGAAGCCGCCGTCGCCAACACCCGGGAGCTCATCGCCCGCGGCGTCTTCGGCCTCATCGGCGCCGTCGGCACACCCACTTCCAACGCCGCCGAGCCGATCGCCAGCGGCGCCTCGGTCCCCTACATCGGACCCTTCACCGGCGCCGAGCTGCTCCGGGGGGACGACCAGCGCTACGTGGTGAACGTGCGCGCCTCGTACTTCCAGGAGACGGAAGAGATGGTGGCGCGGCTCACCGAGGACCTGGGCTTCCGCCGCATCGCCATCCTCTACCAGGACGACAGCTACGGCATGGCCGGCCTGACGGGGGTCCGCCAGGCCCTCGGCCGGCGCGGCATGGAGCTGGTGGGCGAGGTCACCTACATGCGCAACACGGTGGCCGTGAAGCGGGCCCTCCTCGGCCTTCAGGACAGCGACCCGGAGGCGGTCATCATCATTGGCGCCTACCGTCCGGCGGCCCACTTCATCAAGTGGGCGCGGAAGATCGGCCTGGGCGCCGTCTTCGTGAACATCTCCTTCGTCGGCAGCAACGCCCTGCTGCAGGAGCTGGGCCGCCACGGCGACGGCGTCGTGGTGACCCAGGTGGTGCCCTTCCCCCGGGACACCGGGATCCCGGTGGTGGTCCGCTATCACGCCGCCCTGAAGGCGGTGGAAGCGGCGGCCCAACCGGGGTTCGTCTCCCTGGAGGGGTATCTCGCCGGGCGCCTGGTGGTCGATGCCCTGCGCGCCGCCACCGCCTCCGGCGACGGCGGACCGGTCCCGCCCACCCGCGAGGCCTTCCTCCGCGTTCTGGAGGAGGCCGGCCCCATCGACCTCGGGGGCTTCCGGGTCGAGTACGGACCGGGGGACAACCAGGGGTCCGACAGGGTCTTCCTGACCATGATCCGCGGGGGCCGGTTCGCCCCGGTGACCCACTTGTCGCCGTGAAGGCGATGGACGACCGCATTCACGCCGCCTTCGCGTGGTTCCTGAAGCGGCTCCCGAGCCGTCTCGGGGCCCGTCTGCGCAGGGCCACGGGAGGCCGCTTCGGCATCGGCAGCCAGATCGTCGTGGTCCTGGGGGGCGGGGTGACCCTGACCATCGGCGCGGTGGTCCTGGCGCTGGTGCTGATGAGAGTCGTGAGCTCCCGCCAGAGCGAGGTCACCGAGGGCCACATGCCGGCCCTGGTGGCCGCCTTCGAGGTCGCCCGCAGCAGCTCCGAGCTGGTGCGGGCATCGCCCCGGCTCCTGGCCGCCGCCGATCCCGCGGACCTGAAGCAGGTGGGACGGGACGTGGCCCGGGAGGAAGAAATCCTCCGGAGGTGGCTCGTGGAGGTGAAGCGGGCCGAGTCCAAGGGCGGCGTCGAGGGCGGGGTGGGGCACCGGGTCGTGCCGCTGGCCGACAGTCTGGTGGAGAGCATCACCCGGATCCAGGAGTCGGTGAGCCGCAGGATGGCGTACCGGGACCGGCTCCGGGAGCTGGAAGGGCGGGTGGAGAGCCTGGCCCTGGAGCTGCAGCTGTTGCTGGAGGAGCTGGTGGACGACCAGCACTTCTTCATGTACACCGGACTCCGCGGCCTCGACGACGCCCCGGTCCCCGCCGCCCGGCGGACGTCGAGGTCCGAGCTCGCCCACTACGCCGGTCTCCTCGACTTCCAGGCTTCGCAGAACGTCACCACCACCTTCGTGCAGCAGGCGATGACCGAGGATGACCCCGAGCTGTTGCGGGCGAACCGGGAGCGGGTGGAGACGGCCATGAGCGACGTGAGGAGGGCCCTGTCCGGGATCCGGCCCGGGATCCGGTCGCGGCTCCAGCCTCGCGTGGAGGTCCTGAGAGATCTCTACGCCGCGTCCGACGGCGCTTTCGAGACCCGAACCCGCGAACTGGCGGAGATCCGCCGCTCCGAGGATCTCCTGGCGCGCAATCAGCAGACGACGGCGGATCTGGTGGCGATGGTGGAGGGCCTGGTGAAGGACGCCGAGGCCTCCACCCGGAACGCGGCCAATCGCTCGCGCAATCTGGTGCGCCTCGGGTTCTGGTTCCTGCTCGGGGTCACCCTGCTGACCCTGGTGGCTGCCTGCTTCGTCTGGAAGCTCTTCGGCGAGCGTCTGCTGGCGCGGATGGACAGCCTCTTCGACGCCACCCGGCGGATGTCGGAGGGAGACCTGGAGGTGCAGGTGCGGATCGAGGGCAACGACGAGGTGACCGACATGGCCGGGGCCCTGGAGATCTTCCGGCAGCACGCCGTCGAGGTGCAGCGGCTCAATCTCGTGGAGAAGCTGGCGGCGGAGGTGCAGGCCAAGAACTCGGAGCTCGAGGCCACCAACTCCGAGCTGGAAACGACGCTGGAAGACCTCAAACGGACCCAGCAGCAGGTCATCAGCCAGGAGAAGCTGGCCTCCCTGGGCGCCCTCACCGCCGGCATCGCCCACGAGATCCGGAACCCCCTGAACTTCGTGAACAACTTCGCCGGCCTGTCGTCGGAGCTGATCGACGAGTTGCGGGAAGAGCTGAAACGGGAGGGGAACGGCGAGGGCGAGGGGGACGGCGAGGGCGGCATGGACCGGGAACTGGTGGAGGAGATCCTCGACGATCTCGGCGGGAACGTGGTCAAGGTCAGGGAGCACGGCGAGCGCGCCAACCGCATCGTCGAGGGCATGCTGGCCCACTCCCGCAACGAGGCGGGACAGGTGGAAGCGGTGGACATCAACCTGATGGTGGACGAGTACGCCAAGCTCGCCTATCACGGTCTCAGGGGAACCGACTCGACCTTCAACGTCAACCTGGTGCAGGAGTTCGACGACAACGCCGGCGAGGTCGATGCCGTCTCCCGTGACTTGAGCCGGGTCTTCCTCAACGTGGTCACCAACGCCTGCCATGCCACCATCGCCCGCGGCAAGGAGGCGGAAGGGCCCTACGAGCCCACCGTGAGCCTGAAGACCGAGAGCCGCGGGGAGACCGTCTGCATCTCCATCCGCGACAATGGCACGGGTATCCCGGACCACATCGTCGACAAGATCTTCGACCCCTTCTTCACCACCAAGTCGGGGACCCAGGGCACCGGTCTGGGGCTGTCGATCTCCCACGAGATCATCCGCGAGCACGGCGGGGAGTTCCAGGTGGAGACCGAGGTGGGGGAGTACACCGAGTTCAGGATCGTGCTGCCGCGAAAGCGCCCCGCTCCAGCGGCTGAGGGTTCCTGATTCCACCAGCCAGGATTGGATTCCGAGGACAAGCGATGAAGATCGAGTGCGCCGCCGTGGCGGCCCTGATGCTGGCCACGGGAGCCCCGGCGCCGGCGGCGACCGAGTTCCACCTGCAGTACGGCGAGTTGCTGAACCCGTTCTCCGCCACCGAAGAGGCGACCCTCGTGCTCACCGTCCAGAGGGCTTCCGGATGGCAGTTCGGGGACAGCTTCTTCTTCGTCGACTACCTCGACGACGGCGGCGAGGACGGCTTCAACGACAGGGAGTTCTACGCCGAGTGGTATCCGACGCTCAGCCTGGGCAAACTCTCCGGCCGGGACCTGCGCCTGGGGCCGGTGGCCGACCTCTCCCTCGTGGCGGGGATCAACGCCGGAGGCGACGGCAAGGTCGTGAAGTACCTCCCCGGTCTGAGGGCCTCCTGGGAGGTGCCGGGATTCCTGTTCCTCAACACCGATCTCACCGCCTATATCGACGATAACGCCGGCCTCGCCGCCGGCGGTCCCCCGGAGACCGGAAACAGCTTCACGCTCGACGTCAGCTGGGCCTTCCCCTTCGAGGCGGCCGGCCAGTCCTTCGCCGTCGGCGGCCACGCCGAGTACGTCGCCGGCAGCACCGACGAGGTCGATGGCGAGGTGAGGGGGTGGATTCTCGCTCAGCCCCAGCTCACGTGGGACCTGGGCCGGGCGCTCCTCGGGGCGCCCGGCCGGCTGCTGGCCGGCATCGAGTACCAGCACTGGCGCAACAAGCTCGGAACGGACCAGCAGGAGAGCACCGCCCAGCTGCTGCTGGTCTGGCGTCCCTGATCGGAGAGGGTCCTGGAAACCGCGCACGGCAACGAGAACATCCGCTTCGAGCCGGATGAACAACCCCCCCACCCGGTTGCCGCCGGGGTCGGCTTTCAGGCCGCGGTGGTCGTCCTCGCCCCCGTGGTGCTCAGCGCCATCATCATCGGGCGCGCCGGTGGTCAGGGTCCGGACTACCTGGCCTGGACCGCCTTCGCGGCGCTGGTGGTGAGCGGCGTGACCACGGTCCTGCAGGCGGTCCGCCTCGGGCGGATCGGGGCCGGCCACGTGCTCATCATGGGCACCTCCGGCGCCTTCATCGCGGTCTGCATCGCGGCCCTGGCCCAGGGGGGACCGTCCCTGATGGCGAGCCTGATCGCGGTCTCCGCGCTCTTCCAGTTCGCCCTGTCGGCGCGGCTCTCCCTGGTGCGCCGGGTGATCACCCCGGTCGTCTCCGGAACGGTGATCATGCTGATCGCGGTGACGGTCATGCCGATCATCTTCGGCCTGCTCACCGATGTGCCCGAGGGCACGCCCCCCGCCGCGGCGCCCTCCGCGGCGGGGGCGACCTTCCTCGCCCTGGTGGTGCTGGCCCTGCGCGCCCCGCCGGCCTGGCGGCTGTGGGCGCCCCTCATCGGCATCGCCGTGGGCTGCGTCACCGCCGTCCCCTTCGGGCTGTATGACGTCCAGTCCGTGATCGATGCGCCCTGGATCGGCTTTCCCGACAGCGCATGGCCGGGACTGGACCTGAGCCTGGGCCCGGAGTTCTGGGCCCTGCTGCCCGCCTTCGTGGTCGTCACCGTCGTCGGCGCCATCGAGACCATCGGCGACGGGGTCGCCATCCAACGGGTTTCCAGGCGCCAGCCGCGGGCCACCGATTTCCGCGTGGTCCAGGGCGCTCTCAACGCCGACGGGGTGGGCAACCTGCTGTCCGGACTCGCCGGGACCCCTCCCAACACGACCTACTCGACGAGCATATCCCTGGCCGAGCTCACCGGGGTCGCCGCGCGCCGGGTCGGGGTGTATATCGGCGTGATCTTCATGGTCCTGGCCCTCTCGCCCAAGGTGACGGCCCTGGTGATCGCCATCCCCAACCCCGTGGGGGCGGCGTATGTCACCCTGCTCATAGGCATGCTCTTCGTGCAGGGGATGAAGATCGTCGTCGCCGACGGTCTCGATCACCGCAAGGCGGCGGTGGTGGGGCTGTCGTTCTGGATCGGCGTCGGCTTTCAGAACCAGGTGATCTTCGCCGATCTGCTGGGGAAGACCTGGGGCACCCTCCTCGGCAACGGCATGACCGCCGGCGGGATGGCGGCCATCGCCCTCACCGCCTTCATGGAGATCACCGCTCCCCGGCGCCGTCGCCTGGAGGTGAAGCTGGCGGCGGCGTCGCTGCCGGAGATCGACGCCTTCCTCGAGAAGTGGGCGGCCCGGGCGGGCTGGAGCGAGGCGTCGACGGGGCGGCTGCGCTCGGCGGGAGAGGAGACGCTGGCGATCCTGTTGCAGCAGGCGGAGGAGGACGGCTCCGCCGGCAGGGACCGGCGGCTGATCCTCACGGCGCGTCTTGCCGAGGGTGCCATGGAGATGGAGTTCTCGGCATCCTCCGGCGCCGGGAACCTGGAGGACCGGCTGGCCTTCCTGACCGACCAGCCCGAGTTCGTGGACGAGCGCGAGATTTCCTTCCGCCTGTTGCGGCACTATGCCACCTCGGTGCGCCACCAGAAGTACCACGACGTGGACATCGTCGCGGTGCAGGTCGCGCAATCGCCCTGAGCGGAGTGGCTCCCCACATGGTTGCCCCGAATTCCGTGGCATCCCTATCCTTCGTTCCGCGTCCTTCCATGCCAAGCTGCACACCCCCCCAGCGTTCCTCCGCGCCATGACCGGGCCGGTACCCCCCAAGAGCTACCTCGAGGGATACGGGAAGGCCCGTCGGCACGACGCCGAGAGGGCCGACAACTACATGCGCCACATCCACATCGGCGATCCTCCGCTGGACCAGGTGATGGATGAACTGGCGTCCCTGCCGCCGCCGGACCTGCATCGCTTCATCCAGGCCGGCATAGACCAGGAGAGCGAGGGCCTGCGCACCGCGCCGCGGGTCATGCGCGAGTTCTTCGACAGGGTCGACTCGGAGAATCCACCCTGGTTCGACTACGAGGCCTTCAGGCCCGGCGTCCGCGCCTTCCACTTGAACGCCACGCGGGTGCTCGTCGCCTTCGTCACGGGGGTGCTGATCGAGGGCTTCTCCACCCTCATCGCCAAGTCCTTCGCCACCACCGGGCGCGTGCTCAACCGGTCGACGGCGAGAAGGCGCCTCATGCAGAACAACCGGCATCTGCTGGAGGTGTTCTTTCCGGGCGGCCTGCGGCGCAACGGCGACGGCTGGAAGCTGTCGATGCGCCTGCGCTTCGTTCACGCCCGCGTGAGGCACCTGCTGGCGAACTCCGACGAATGGGATCAGGAGGCCCATGGCACGCCCCTGCACGCGGCGCACCTGGGCCTTGCCACGACCGTCTTCTCCATGCGCCTGCTGCAACACGCCGCCGCCGTGGGCGCCATCTTCAACGAGGAAGAGCAGAAGAGCGTCATGGACATCTGGCGCTATACCGGCCACGTCATGGGTGTCCCCGAAGGCATGCTCTTCACCGACAGGGAAGACGCGAAGGAGATCTTCAAGGTCGCTCACATGTGCGAGCCGGCCCCGGACCAGGACTCGGCCACCATGGCCAACGCGCTGATCGGGGCGATTCCACTGACCGCGGGAATAGCCGACCCGGACGAGCAGGAAGCGGTGATGAAGCTCGCCTACACTCTCTCCCGGGCCCTGATCGGCAACGAGATGGCCAACCAGCTGCAGTTTCCGAAGACCCGGACCTTCGGGGCCCTCTTCGCCTACCGGATCAAGCAACGCTTCCAAGGTCTGATCAAGAGCAAGGAGCTGCTCCGATCGGAGAACTTCTGCCAGCTCCTGGAGATCTCGGCGTACGACGAATCCGAGAAGACCGGCCTGAGCTACCGGATGCCCGACCACGTACGCGCATCCAGGTCGAGCCCCTGGTGAGGGATGACGCTGGACCGCTACATCGCCGCTGTCCTCTCCTACCGGTGGCCCGTCGTCCTCCTCGCCTCGGTGGGGATGCTGGCCTTGGCGGCGGGTGCGCGCTTCATCACCGTCACCAACGACTACCGCATCCTCCTCGGTGAGGACAACCCGCAGCTGGCCGCCTTCGACGCCCTGCAGAACACCTACTCCGTCTCCAACCAGGTGTTGATAGCCGTAACGCCCCGGGACGGCACCGTCTTCAGCCGCCAGACCCTCGGCGTCATCGAGGAGTTGACCGAGGCCGGGTGGCGTACTCCCTACTCCGGCCGGGTGAACTCACTCACCAACTACACCCACAGCGAGGGCCTCGAGGACGACCTGGTGGTGGGCCCCCTCGTCGAGGACGCCCAGTCCCTGAGCGACAGGGATCTGCGGCGGGTCGAGGAGA
>JAJDTN010000414.1 GCA_022827165.1 Candidatus Latescibacterota bacterium | reverse complement strand
GTGCTGCCCGATGGCGTCTGGGCCCCCTTCGACAACCCCAACCTGAGCCTGGAGGTCTGCTTCCCGGTGCGCCTGGGGGACCTCTTCGACTACCCGTACCGGGAGCTGTGGCCGACGCTGGAACAGATGGTCGAGCGCATCGGCGCGGGGCGGCTGCTGTGGGGCACGGACATGCCCTTCCAGAACCGGTTCTGCACCTACCGCCAGTCGCGCCGCTGGATCGAGGAGTACTGCGAGTTCCTCTCCGCCGAAGACCTGGCTGCGATCATGGGCGGCGCCTGCGCCCGCGTCCTCGGCCTCGGCGGCGAGACGGAAACCTGACAACGAGAGAGGAGAAGGAGCACATGTCCGAAGAGACGAGGTACCGCTCGGCGATCGTGGGGCTGGGCTTCATCGGGGGCGCCGACCAGGTGTCGGGCGACGGCGTCGGCCAGCGCGTGGTCGACCTCGATGGCACCCACGTGGCGGCCCTGTGCGGCCACCCCCGGGTCGACGTGGTCGCCGGCAGCAGCCGCGACGACGGCCGCCGGGAGCGCTTCCACGCCACCTACGGCGCGCCCGTCTTCGCCGACTGGCGCGAGATGCTGCGCGAGACGGCGCCCCTGGACATCCTGTCCGTGGCCACCTACACCCCCACCCACGCCGAGATCACGGCGGCGGCGGCGGAAGCCGGCGTGCGCGCCATCTACTGCGAGAAGCCGATCTCGGCGACCCTGGCCGAGGCCGAGGAGATGCTGGCCGCCTGCGCCCGGTCCGGGACCCTGCTGGTGGTCAACCACAACCTGCGCTTCCACCCCGGCTACCGGCAGCTGCGCGACCGCATCGCCGAAGGCGCCCTCGGCACCCTGACCTCGGCCTCGGTCCAGTGGACCTCCGGACGCCTGGGCAACGTGGGGACGCACCAGTTCGACGCCGTGCAGATGGTCACCGGCCTGCCGGTGACCGCCGTCTCCGGCACCCTGGACCTGTCCGGGAAGCCCGACTGCCGCGGCCCCGACTTCACCGATCCCGGGGGCTGGGGCATGCTGCGCCTCGGGCGCGACCTGCCCGGGGACGGCGAGGGGCCCAGCGGCGACCTGATCTGCATGGTCGACGGCGCCGACTACGGCACGGCGCCGCCGCGCCACCGCTACCACGGCACCGAGGGCTACGCCACCTGCCGCAAGCGCGATATCGAGATCGTCCGCGGCGACGACCGCGAGCTGATTCCCGACGACTCCCCCGACAGCGGCATGGACCGCGCCGTGGCCGAGATCGTCGACTGGCTCGACGGGGCGGGACCGTTCGGCTACGACGCCTCCGAGGCGGTGCGCACCCTGGAGGCGATCGTCGCCTTCCACGCCTCCCACCTCGCCGGCGGCGCCTGGGTCGAGCTGCCCCTGTCCGGCGCCGACCGCGACATCGTCGTGCGCTCCGGCTGAAGGAGGATGGACGATCCCATGTTCGGTGAGATCCGCAACTCCCGGGGCGAGAGGCTCGACTACACCTTGCACGAGGGCCGCGGCGAGGGCCTCGTCGTCATCGGCCACGGCGTCACCGGCAACAAGGACCGGCCCTTCGTGGCGGCCCTGGCCGAGGGCCTGTCGGCGGCCGGCCTCCACGCCCTGCGCTTCTCCTTCGCCGGCAACGGCGGCTCCGAGGGGCGCTTCGCCGAGTGCACCGTCTCCAAGGAGGTCGACGACCTGGGCAGCGTCCTCGCCGCCGTGGGCGAGCGGCCCCTGTGCTACGTCGGCCACAGCATGGGCGCCGCCGTGGGGGTGCTGCGGGCGAGCTTCGACCGCCGCATCGGCTGGCTCGTGTCGCTGGCCGGCATGGTCCACACCCGGGCCTTCTCCGAGCGCGAGTTCGGAGACGTGACCCCCGACGAGGGCTGCATGTGGGACGAACCCGACTGCCCTCTCTCCAGCGCGTATATGCGGGACATGGCCGCCATCGGCTCGGTCGTCGACAAGGGCGCCGAGGTCTCGGTGCCGTGGCTGCTCTATCACGGCACCGAGGACGACGTGGTGCCCCTGCAGGACTCGAAGGAGATCGTCTCCCGGGCCCCGCGGGCGGAGCTGGTGGCGCGGAGGGGAGCCGACCACGTCTTCAGCGACGATGCGGCCCCCATGGTGGAGCTCGTCACCGGCTGGATCTCGCTGAAGATGGGCTGAGATGGCCTGGACCTTCAGCGAGCGCCACCTCGAGGAGCACGGCATGCTGGGGTACACGGTCTTCGCCGGGATCGTGCCGCCGCCGCTGCTGGCCGACCTGCGCCGCGTCTGCCGGCGGGCCCGGGAGCTGGCCCGCGAGCGCTCGGGTCCGCAGGCCCAGCGCCTGCAGCCGGTCTTCGAGTACGACCTCGACCACCGGCCCTTCACCGACTTCGCCGAGCTGCCCGAGCTGGTGGACGCCGTCCACAGGACCCTGTCGCCGGAGCACACCTTCGGCCTGCGGGACGGTCTCGGGGTCCTGCTGGAGCCGGCGGACGAGCCCTGGTGCACCCACTGGCACCGGGACTGGCGCGACAACGTTCTCGACCTCGACCGCGAGCGCTGGGAGGCCGACTACCGCGACCCCGCCCTCTTCAACCAGCTCAACTGCGCCCTCTACGAGGACTCCTCCACCTGGGTGGTGCCCGGCTCCCACCTGCGGCCCGACCTGCCCCGGGAGGAGGCGCGCTTCCCGGAGCGGCCCGTGCCCCGGCCGGAGCTGGAGGGGCTCACCTTCGAGGAGCGGGAGCGCGCCTGCCTGGAGTACTGCCGGTCCCTGCCCGGCGCCCGCCAGCTGCACCTCGGGGCCGGGGACTTCTGCCTCTACCGCAACACCCTGTGGCACATCGGCAGCTACGTGCCCTACCGCACGCGGGCGACCCTGCACGACCACGTGGACACGCCCGCGTACCGGGCCTGGCGCGAGAGCGAGCGCGACGCGGCGAGGCGGCGGCGGGAGGACTGATCAGCCGGGGCGCGCTGCCATGGCGGAGAGCGACTATCGAGAGATACTGCGCGGGGCGGTCCTCGAGGACGCGACCTTCCTCCGTCTGACGATGAGCGGCAGGCGGCAGGGCAGCGACCTCCAGTGGCACAAGGCGGTGGTGCGCCCCGTCCTGATTCAGGGACAGCCGAGGATGCAGTTCTCCTGGTTCGATGGCCGCAAGGACATCACCGAGAACTGCGCCGATTCGGACCTGGAGCAGAAGCTGGAGGAGGCGCTGGCCCTGCCCTTCCGGCAGTTCCACCTGCAGGCGACCTCCGGCGACCTCTATGTGCGCGTCAGCAGGAAGGACAAGCCTCTCATCAACCGCACCCCGGCCTCGCTGTCCGGCCAACCCCTCATCGCCCATGACCGGGTGAAGGGGCATCTCCTGCCGCGTGGGACGCCGGACATCCTTCTGCAGGCCCTGGGCATCATGGACGGCAGCGGCCACGTGCGTCCGCCGGCGCAGGGCAAGTTCCGCCAGGTCAACGAGTTCCTGCGCATCGTGTCGCAAGTGGTGGATGAAGCGAACGGATCGGAGCGGCCTCTCGACATCGTGGACTTCGGCTGCGGCCGCGCCTATCTCACCTTTGCCGCCTATCACTACCTGCACCACATGCAGGGGCGTCCGGTCCGCGTTACCGGAATCGACCGCGACCGGGAGCTGGTGACGAAGTGCGACCGTCTGCGGGACGAGTTGGGTTGGACCGACCTGAGCTTTCGGACGGCGGCGATCTCCGATCTCGTGCTGGAGCGGCCGCCGGATCTGGTGCTGAGTCTGCATGCGTGCAACACCGCCACCGACGAGGCGCTGGCCCAGGGGATCCTGCGGGGCAGCGGCATCATCCTGGCCGCGCCCTGCTGCCAGCATGAGCTGCGCCCGCAACTCCAGGCGCCTCTGTTCCAACCGGTGCTGCGCCATGGCGTGCTCAAGCAGCGTACCGCCGAAATCCTGACCGATGCCCTGCGCGCGTTGACGCTGCGCATCATGGGCTATCGCACCGACGTCCTGGAGTTCGTCGATCCCGAACATACCGCGAAGAATCTGCTGATCCGGGCGCGGCGCGGACTGCCGCCCGGCGACCCGGACCTGGTCCGGGAGTACCGGGAGCTTCGGGACTTCTGGCAGGTGACACCGACGCTCGAGGGGCTGCTCGGCAGCACCTTCGGACAACATGTCGACTAAGGGTGGCGGTTGACCGCCAACTACGGCATCGCGGCGCATGAACAGGAAGGGGAGCGAGGTTGACGGATCCTGAACGAACCAGCCAGCGAGAGGGAGAGCACTCAATGGATGTCCTGAGCAGGGAAGAGCTCGATTTCTTTGCCGAACAAGGGTATGTCGTTGCCCGTGAGGTGATCGACCGCGGCCAGGCCGAGCGTACGGCACGCGCCGTGTGGGCCTTCACCGGCATGGACCCGGACGATTCAGGGACCTGGTACCCTGAGGATCGGCGCGGCATCATGGTCGAGATCTACCAGCATCAGACCATGTGGGACAACCGCACCGCCCCGCGGGTGCACCGGGCCTTCAGCCAGGTCTGGGGGACCGACAAGCTGTGGGTCAGCCACGACCGGGCGAGCATCAGTCCGCCGGCCAGGGACAAGGACGCGCCCGAGCACGGCCTGCACTGGGACGCCTCCCTGGACAACCGTCCGTTGCCCTTCGGGGTGCAGGGCGTCCTCTACCTGAACGACACGCCCGCCGAGCAGGGGGCCTTCGTCTGCGTGCCGGGGTTTCACCGGCGCCTGGAGGCGTGGCTCGACGAGCTGCCGGAGGGGGCCGACCCCCGCGGCCAGGACCTGCTGGCCCTGGGAACGCGGCGCATCGGCGCCGAAGCGGGGGACCTGGTCATCTGGCGCACCGCCCTGCCGCACACGGCGAGCCTCAACCGCGGCGACAGTCCCCGCGTGGCGCAGTACATCACCATGAGTGCCGCCGGCGACAGCGAAGAGGCGCGGCGCAAGCGCACCGACTTCTGGCAGCGGCGGCTCTCCGGGCTGGGGCGTTACGCCGAGGAGCGCGAGGCCCGCGAAGGCAAGACCGCCGAGTTGACCAGCCTGGGGCGGAAGCTGGCGGGGGTGGATCCGTGGGAGTGAGTCGGCGGTGGGAGGGGAGTGAGAGTAGATTTGGTGCTCAGGCAGGGCATCCTATTCTGACGCTGGGCCTAGCCGAGAGAGGAACGAACATGGACTACACGGCAATCGTAAAACGCAGGGGCGAATGGTGGATCGGCTGGATCCAGGAAGTACCCGGCGTCACCTGCCAGGAACGCACCCGCGAAGAACTCGTGGACACGCTCGCCGTTACGCTCGGGGAGATGTTGGAGATCAGACGCGAGGCGGCCCGATCGGCGGCTGGGGACGGCTATGAGACGGCAAAGATCTCCGTTGCATGAAGCGCAGGACGCTTCTCAGGCATCTGCGACGGCACGGCTGCGCGCTGTTGCGAGAAGGTCGCCGGCATTCGATCTGGCAGAACGCTCATGGTGACCGGCAGACGGCCATTCCGCGCCACGTGGAAGTGGACAACCTGCTCGTCCGCGAGATCTGCGCGAACCTCGACGTCCCACGAATCGGATGATCCGACGACCGGCACGCAAGGGAAGCAGATCAATGAACAGAGATGAAGTCCTGAAGGTGCTCAGAACCCACAAGGAGATACTCTCGCAACGCTTTGGCGTCACTGGACTCGCCCTGTTCGGTTCCTTCGCCCGTGACCAGGCTACGGACGACAGCGACGTCGACGTCCTGGTGCGGTTCGGCGCCCCCCCGGATTGGCAACGCTACTTCGGCGCTCAAGGCTACCTGGAAGAGCTGCTGGGGCGGCCCGTGGACTTGGCAACCAATCAGGATCTGCGCGCCGAGATACGCCCCTACGTGGAGCGGGAGGTGATCGATGTCTGATGCCGAGCAAGGAGCGCGAGAGTGGCGTTTCTACATTCAGGACATGATCGAATTCAGCGAGAAGGTGCTGTCCTATGCCGAGGGCCTGGATCGGGATGCCTTCATCGCCGATGAACTCACATATGACGCCACCCTGCGCAATCTGGAACTGATCGGGGAGGCAGCGACCCATATTCCGAGCGAGGTGCGGGCGGCGTATCCAGACATTCCCTGGCATGCGATTGTGGGGACACGCAACCGGCTGGCTCATAGCTATCTGAGCATTGGCAACGATATCATCTGGACAATCATTCAAGACGCGATTCCGAAACTGGTGCCCCAGTTGCGAAACCTGTTGAACGCGACCTGCGAGGACTCCAAGTAGATGGGTCAAGCGATGCGCCCAGGACCGTCGGAGGTCTCCGGCACCAGGACGCATCGCGGATGAAATCCCCACGGCCGCGTAAGCCGGGCCGAATCGCCGTGAAGGTGATCAACCACCTCGGGACGACGTGATGAAGGGTGTTCCGTGTGTGACCGTGCCGGCCGTTGAGGCCGGATTTTCCTTGATCCCCCCGCCCCTCCCGCCGTTTATTGCCCCGCAACCCCCCGTTCCGCCCCAAGCCCCACGGAGGAGAGCATGACCACCGAGCTTGGTTCCCTCAGCGTCATATTCACCGAGTTCTACTACTGGATCACGGTGGTGCTCATGTTCTTCATCCACGTGGGGTTCTGCATGTACGAGGTGGGGGTTTCCCGCCACAAGAACCACATGCACACCCTGATGAAGAACACGATGCTGATCCCCCTGGTGACGATCACGTTCTTCTTCTTCGGGTGGTGGATCTACTTCGCCCTGCCCAACGGCCCGGGCATCACCGGCGGGCTGGTGGAGGCGCCCCACGCGACGGCCTGGAGCCAGCTCATGGGGCCCCACATGGGCGGCGCCGGCGACCCGGACGGCTGGGCCCGGATCAACGGCGTGTTCTGGGCGGCCTTCCTCCTGTTCTCGTGGACGGCGGCCTCCATCGTCTCCGGGTCGGTGATCGAGCGCATCCGCTCCTCGGCCTTCTGGATCCTGGCGATCCTGATCGGGTCCGTGTTCTGGGTCATCGACGCGGCCTGGGGCTGGCACGCCGAAGGCTGGATGGTGCGGATCCTCGGCTACCACGACGCCTACGCCTCGGGCGTGATCCACGCCATCGCCGGCGGCTTCGCCCTCGGGGTCCTGGTGGTCCTCGGACCGCGCATCGGCAAGTTCGCCCCCGACGGCACCCCGCGGAGCCTGAACCCCCGCAACCCCTGGCTGGTCACCATCGGCCTGTTCCTGATCTACACCGGCTTCTGGGGGTTCTACGTGGCCTGCAACGTGCCCATGTGGGACGTGCAGAGCGGCGACGGCACCTTCTTCTCCGCCACCAACATCTACCTCGCTCCCACGACCCTGTCGGCGATCACCGTGAACTTCCTCATGGCCCTTTCGGGCGGGCTCCTCGCCGGATACATCATCTCCCGGGGCGACGCCTACTGGACCTACTCCGCGGGCCTGGCGGGGATCATCGCCGCCTCGGCCGGCAACGACCTCTACCACCCGGTGCAGGCGATGATCATCGCCGCCCTGGGCGTGGTCTTCATGTACAAGGTCCACTACTTCGTGGAGCGCCGCTTCCGGATCGACGACGCGGTGGGCGCCGTGGCCGTCCACGGGTACGCCGGCTTCTTCGGCGTCGTCATCTGCGGCTTCGTGCTCTGGGGCTACCCCTCCTCGCCGGATGGCAGCTTCGCCAGCATCAACCCCCTGGGGCAGATCGTCGGCGCAGTGATCATGTTCGGGGTGCTGGGCTTCATCCCCGGCTGGATCGCTGCCAAGATCCTCAGCGCCGCGGGGATCCTGCGCATCCCGCGCCAGATCGAGCTGGCCGGTCTCGACTACGCCACCGCTCACGACCGGGCCCAGGAGGAGCAGGGCATCATCGACGCCGAGCGCGCGGAACTCGGCAAGGACTGAACCGCTTCGGAACTCACAGGAGAGAATCATGGCTACTGGAAACGTCGAGAGCTGGGGCGGCAACATCTCCGAGATCGGCCCCCTCTACCCCTTCGTGGGCCTGGAAGGCCTGATGGTCGTCGTCGGCGTGGCTCTGTGGATCCTCTGGCACGTGGTGCAGGTGCGCACCGAGAACGCTACCTACGAGGACGAGATCAACCGCTTCGGCGACGACGAGACACTGCGCAAGATCCTCGACGCGGAGGATCCGTACGCGCCGTAGGGGGAGTGGGCAAGCCGCCAAGGCAGGCGGAAGAGCCCCAGGGCCCTAGCCATGAGCTCACGGCGGATTGGCAGGGGTTTCCTGGGGCTCTTCTTGTGCGGCAAGGCGCTTGCGGCTGCCCCCGACCCGCACGTCGAAGGCCGGGTGGTGCTGGACGACGGGCGGCCAGTCGCCGGAGCCCACGTGCGGCTCTTCGATCCCGCTGACCCGAGCCGGTCCCACGGAGCCACCGCCGACGAGTGGGGTCGGTTCTCGCTGGCCCTGCCGGGGGCGGCGGGCACGAGTTCGCTGCCTAGGCGGACCACGCTGCTCCAGAACTACCCCAATCCCTTCAATCCCTCCACCGTCATCCCCTACCAGCTGTCGACGCAGGCCCACGTGCGGCTGGAGGTCTTCAATGTTCTGGGGCAACTCGTGGCCACCCTGGTGGACCAGGAGGTGTCGGCGGGGGTGTACACGGCGATCTGGCGCGGCACGGATGGAGCGGGACGTGCCGTGGCGGCGGGACTCTACTTCTACCGCCTCAGGGGGGGCGACCTCAGCGAGACACGCCGGATGGTGCTCGTCGATGGCCAGGCCGGCGTGCCCGGCCCCGCTTCAGCCATCACGGCGCCCACACCTGAGTCGGCTCCGGTCTCCATCCTGACGGTGAGCGGCCCCGGTGTGGCCACCCATGTGGACCCGGACTTCCGGGCCGGCACCGGCCAGGTGGAGATCGTCGTCGAAGCGCGAGCCGGCTCCGGTTCGAGGGCGAAGGCGGCGGCCGGGGGCGGTATCCTCGGCGACGTGGACGGCAATGGCCGGGTCGATCTCATCGACGCGGTGCTGGTGTGGCTGTACGCCTTCGACGCTACCATCACCAGCCCGAACGATGGCGACATCTCCCTGGGGGATGTGGATCGCGACGGCCGCATCGACATGACGGACTTCCACTACATCGTCGCCCACTACGTCGATCCTGCCGACCCGTCGCTCCCTGAGGGAATCGGCGACCCCGTGGCGGCAGTCCTTGAGGGCATGATGTACTGGGTGGATTGGGAGACGGGCAAGATCCAGCGGGCGAACCTGGACGGGTCCGGGATCGAAGATCTCGTCACTGACATCTACTACGTATGGAGCCTGGCCCTGGATGTGGCCGAAGGCAGGATGTACTGGACGAACGCCAGTCACAGGGGGCCCAGGATCCAGCGGGCGCACCTGGACGGATCCGGGGTTGAAGATCTGATCACCACCGGACTGTTCCTGATAGCCGGTCTGACCCTGGACCTGCCCGGGGGCAAGATGTACTGGACGGACAGCGGAACGAGGAGGATCCAACGGGCGAATCTGGACGGTTCCCGCGTGGAAGATCTCCTTACCACCAATCTGTATGGTCCACGGGGATTGGCGCTGGATCTCACTCGGGGCAAGATGTACTGGGGCGACTGGGGAAGCGGCCGGCTTCAGCGCTCGAATCTGGACGGTACCCAGGTTGAGGAACTCCTGAGCCGAGGAAACCCCGACAACCTCGTTCTGGTGATTCCCGAGGGGAAGATTTACTGGATGGAGAGTGCCTCCGGCGAGGGCGATGGCGAACTCCTGCGTGCCAATCTGGACGGATCGGAGGTTCAGGACTTCCCCATCACCGGGGTCCGGCAACCGAGGGGTCTGGTGCTTCACCTGCCCGGTCTGCCGGAGGCAGATGTGAATCGCCCCCCGGTACTGGAGGGCATCGTCAAGCAGAGCGTGGTGGAGGGAGAGACCCTGCGCATCGATCTGTTCGGCCGTGACCCGGAGGGCGGCGAGGTTGCCTATGAGGCGCTCTCGGACGGCGGTGTGGCCATGGTCAGCGTGTCCGGCAGTCAGCTGACGATACATCCGGCAGCGCCAGGACGCGCCACGGTGACGGTGAAGGCCAGCGATGCCGAGGGCAACACGACAAGCAGGACCTTTTCTGTCAGAGTGACCGCCCCCCTGCCTGTGAGCCTGGGCCGGATGTACTGGACGGACTGGGAGGTGGACAAGATCCAGCGAGCCAACCTTGACGGTTCCAGAGTCGAGGAGTTGGTCACCACCGGCCTGGCTTTTCCCTACGGCCTGGCCCTGGATGTCGCCGGGGGGAAGATGTACTGGGCGGATGCAGGGACGCAGAAAATCCAGCGGGCGAACCTCGACGGCTCCCGGGTGGAAGACCTCGTCACCAGTGAAACGTTCGAGCCCATAGACGTGGCCCTGGACGTGGTCGGAGGAAAGATGTACTGGACGGCGACGGACTATGCCTGGACGGCGTCGGACTATGCCTTGACCTGGGGCGCGATTCTCCGCGCGAACCTGGACGGCTCCCAGATCGAGGAAGTCCTGACTACGGCGGGCATTCCGGAAGGAATTGCCTTGGACCTCGTTGCAGGGAAGATGTACTGGACCGACACCGCCCGATCCAACCTTGGCCGGGCGAACCTGGACGGGTCCCAGGCAGAAACCATTGTTGGATGGGGCAGTGACATCGGGCCGCTGAACATACCCCTGGGCCTGGCTCTCGACCGGGCAGGTGGAAAGATCTACTGGCAGGATCCGGGGACGCTCAGGATGCAGCGTGCCAACCTCGATGGCTCCCAGGCAGAAGATCTCCACGTTTCCGGGCTTGGGTATCCTGGGATAGGCCTGGCTCTCGACCCGGCCGAAGGCAAGATCTACTGGACGGACGGCGGCAGGAAGCAGATCCTGCGGTCCAACCTCGACGGCACGCGCGTCGAGGACCTCCTCAGCGGTTTGGGCGGACCGGCTGGTCTGGCCCTGGAGATCCTGGCGCCGGACTTGGTGGCCTCGGACCCGTGGGCGAGTCCCCGCGATCTCGGTCTGGGGCAGTCCTTCACCCTGTCGGTGGCAATCCGAAACCGGGGGCAGCTGCCGGCCCCGGCGACTACCATCCGCTACTACGTTTCCAACGATGCGACGATCACCCGGGACGACACCGAGGTGGGCACCCGGCCCGTGCGCGGTCTGTCCGCCCCGGGCACCAGCTTCAAGCTGATCCGGCTGAGGGCCCCCTCGAGCCCGGGGGACTACTACTACGGAGCCTGCGTGGATCCGCCCGCCGGCGAAGCCGAGACCCGCAACAACTGCTCACCCGCCGTCAGGGTGAGGGTGGGAGGATAACCCCGTGAGACGATTCACCCGGACCCCCTGCTACTCCGGCCCCGACGACCCGGAGCGCGGTCAGCCGCGCGGCACACTGAAGCTCGGCGAGACGGTCGTGGTGGAGACCGTGGGCGGCGCCGATCACGACTACGAGGCCGCCGGCGAGACCCGGGCGGGCATGATCGTGGCCGCCGACACGCCGCGGCACTCGCGCCACGGCGGTCCCTTCGTCATCGAGGGGATCGAGCCCGATGACTGGGTCGCCATCGAGATCCTGGAGATGGAGTGCGGACCCTACGGCTTCTACCGCAACGCCGGGCCCCACTGGGGCTACTGGCGGGCGGTGGCGCCGGTGCGCGACGGCCTCATCCACTTCCCGCCGGACTTCGTGGTGCCCGTGCGGCCCATGGTCGGGGTCATCCAGCTGGCGTCGGTGGCCCCCCATCCCATCGATCACGGCGGCAACATGGACTTCAACTCCATCCAGCCGGGAAGCACCGTCCACATCCGCGCCCAGAAGCCGGGGGGGTACCTGTCGATGGGCGACACCCACGCGCGCATGGGGGAGGGCGAGCTGACCGCCGCCGGCGTGGAGATCGACGCGGCCGTCACCATCCGCGTCGACCGGTCCCCCGGCTTCCCGAACGCCAGCCCCGTGGTGGAGAAGACGCGCCACGTGGAGGAGGCCGAGGAGTGGCTCACGGGCGGCATCGGACCGAGCTGGGGTGAGGCGCTGAAGAAGGCCTGGATCGAGATGGTGGCGCTGATCATCGACCGCTACGACACGACCTACGAGTACGCCAACATGATCGTCGGCACGATCGCCGACGCGAGGCCCGGGTTCGCCACCGAGTACATCGGCGACTACTGCACGGTGCAGCTGGCCATCACCAAGCAGCTGCGGCGCACGGGAACTCCCTACCAGCCCTGACGGCCCGGGGATCCCGGCGGGGTCAGGCCTCCAGCCCCGTCTCCCCCATCTGTCGCGAGGCCAGCACCCACGGGTCCCGCGTCCGCACGCGGAACTCCTTCACCTTCTTCCGCATCTCCTCGGCCACCGGCTGCAGGGCCGGCTCGTCGATGAGGTTCTCCGCCTCCACGGGATCGGCCTCGATGTCGAAGAGCGCCTCGGCCCGCTGGCGCAGGAAGCCATCCGTCGGGCGCTTCCCCATCATCGCCATCCCTTCGCTCTCGACGGCCCTCCACGTGGGGGAGCCCCACAGGTCGCTGGGCAGGGGCCGCGTCAGCTCGGGGTAGAGGTTGCGCACGTACTTGTAGCGGCGCCCCCGCAAGCCGCGGTACGGGTAGTAGTTCGTCACCTCGTGGAAGGTGTGGGAGAAGAAGGTCTCGTCCCAACCTGAAGGGTTCCGCTGGTCGAGGATGGGGAGCAGGGAGCGCTCGGGCAGGCCCTCCGGCGGCTCCACGCCGCACCAGTCGAAGACGGTGGGCGCGATGTTGCTCCAGTTGACCAGGGCGTCGCACTCGACCTGCCCGGCGCCGGGGCGCGCGATCAGCAGCGGGCAGTGGTGGCCGGAGTCGAAGGAGGAGGCCTTGGCCCCGGGGAAGGGCATGCCGTGGTCGCTCATGACGACGATCATCGTCTCTTCGGCGCGGCCGGCTGCCTCCAGGGCCTGCACCGCCAGGCCGATGCCGAGATCCAGCCGCGAGACCGCCTGGTAGTACTCGGCCAGCTCGGCGCGCACCTGCGGGTGGTCGGGCAGGAAGTCGGGGACCGGCACCTGCGCCGGGTCGTAGCGCGTCTCCTCCACGCCCTCGTAGCTCCGGCGGTTGCCGAAGTCACGGTGCGGGTCGGAGAACCCCACGTGCAGGTAGAAGGGCCGCTGCCCGATGTCGGCCAGAAAGCCCGCCGCCATCTCCGCCATGACGGCCACGTTGCGCCCTCCGCCGGGGACCTGCTGCAGGTCGTGGGTCCAGGGGTAGACGCTCTCCGGCTGTGCGTGCAGCTTGCCGATGATGCCGGTGGCGTACCCGGCGGCGCCGAGCCGCTTGGGGATCGACGGCATGGAGGCGGCGGTGTGGAAGTTGTGCACCCCGTGGGAGTGGCCGTACTGGCCGTGGGTGTGGCTGTAGTGGCCGGTGAGGATGTTGGCGCGGCTGGCGGCGCACGACGGCGAGGTGCAGAAGGCGTTGGTGAAGCGCGTCGCCCGCCGGGCCAGGGCGTCCACGTGGGGGGTGCGGATGACGGGGCTGCCGTAGCAGCCGGCCAGGGGGCTCCAGTCGTCGGCGATGAGGAGCAGGACGCTGGGGCCGTCAGGCATCGGCCCGCGGACCCACCGTTAGCACCACGATCTTCGGGTCCCAGGGATTGCCGCCGGGATAGTATGGCGGCATAAGGCGCCGGCGCCCGTCCCGGGCCGCGGCGCAGTGGAGCAGCGCCAGGGCCAGGACGTTGTCCTGGCTGGCGGCGCCGGCGGCGGCCGGGTCCTCGGCCAGCAGGCCGTCCCGCGTCCGTTCGGCGGCGAGGGTTTGTCCCAGGGCGGCAGCGGCCTCGAGGCAGGCCGGCTCCCCCGTGGCCTCGTGCAGGTCGAGGAGGCCGAAGACGGCGGAGACGGGATCGGGAGTCGGCTCCCCGGCGGCGGGCAGGGGCACCGGGCCCCCCTGGCCGGTCCAGCCCATGGCGCCGGCGAGACCCGCGGCCATCTCCAGCAGATCCTCCTCGCCGGTGACCCGGAAGGCCCGGGCCCAGGTCAGCAGGGCGCCGCCGTCGGCCGGCACCTTGACGAGCTTGGCGGGCGGACAGTAACCCCGCTGCTCGGCGTCCTCCTCGCGGAGGCGCTGCCCGTCGTAGAGGACGGGGTGGAAGCAGCCGAGGGCCGCGTCCCAGCTGTGCTCCCTCAGGGCCCGCAGGTCCCGGAGGGCCACGTCGAGGAAGGCCCGCCCGCGATCCTCCCCGAGCTTGTCGCGGAGGTTCAGGAAGGTCAGCGCCGCCCGCTGGCCCCGGGTGACGATCGTCCCCGAGGTGAGGACCGTCGCCTCGTTGACGTCGGGCCGGTCCCCCAGGGGCGGCTTGAAGGACTCGCGCACGCGGCAGGGCTCGCGGTGGTTGAACTGGTAGGCGCCCAGCCCGGTCCGGGGGTGCCGGATCTGGTCGTAGCGGGAGACGAGGTTCGCCGCCCAGCGCAGGGCCCGCTCCTCGCCGTGGAGGCGGAAGAGTTCCGCCGCCGCGTAGATCAGGTCGCTGCCGGTGTTGATGAAGGAGAGGGCCGTCTGCTCGACGATCGGCAACGGTCCGGCGAGGAACTCCGCCTCTTCCCAGACCCGCGAGCGGTCCCACGGCCCGTACTCGCCGTGGCGGTTGAAGAGCAGGGTCGACCAGTCCCAGATGTGGGCCTGCCAGAAGGCCTCGACGAAGCGCCGCGTACGCTCCGGGTCGATCCGGTAGAGGTAGTCGTAGAAGGGGTAGACGCACTTCAGCTCGTGGTTCCCGGGCAGGGGCCCGTCCTCGTCCAGGGCATAGGTGGCGTGGCCGCCCCAGTAGAGCAGGCCGCCCTCGTCGGTGACCGCCGGCAGGGCGTGCCCGATCCAGGTCCGCGCGGCGTCGCCGAAGCGGCTCTCGCCGAGCGCGTCCAGCCCCGCAAGGACCCGCAGGAAGTGCTGCTGCCGGGCCAGGTTCGAGAGGACCCGCCCCTCCCAGCGCTCCGGCTCCCCCGTCGACAGGTCGACGTGGTCGGCCAGCATCGGGGTGCCGCGGCCGCTGTAGCGGTCGGCGCAGAGCTCCAGGACCGCGGCGGCGTGGCCGGCGGCCGTCCGGATCAGGCTCTCGGTGTCCATGGCCGTCATCCTTGTTTCAGCCGTCCGAACCCGGCAGGGGCGGCAGCTCCCCGAGGCGCCCGCCGTAGAGCTTGTTCAGCAGGCTGGCGCGCAGGCTCTCGGCGTCGTCCGCCGGGAAGCGGTCGGGGTGGCACCAGCGGGCCACCAGCTCGACGGTGAAGATGTACTTGAGGGTCCAGAAATCGCAGGAGAACGGATCCGGCAGCTCGTGGACGCGCCCCTCGCGCACGGCGGAGACGGAGCGCCAGCCGGCCATCTCGCCCATGTCCGCGGGCCCGAGGCGGTCGTTGCACCACATGACGATCAGCTCCGGGTTCCAGACGAGAACGTTCTCGAGGTTGACCAGCAGGGCCTCCAGCTCGCTGTCGGCGGCCACGTTGGTGCCCCCCGCCAGGTCGATCAGCTCCTGCACGGTGCTGTTGCGGCCGGCCGTCTGCAGCGGCCCCTGGGCCCACATGAAGTAGACCCGTGGGAGGGCGGGCGGCTCTTCCCCCTCGGCGGGGGCGATCTTGCGCCGCACCATCTCCAGCTCCTGGTCGGCGATGGCCAGCAGTTCGGCGGCGCGCTCCCGTGTGCCGGTCAGCTCGCCGAGGGCGGTGATCTCCCGGTGGATGTCCTCGAAGCGCTCGATGAAGACCCCGAAGACGGGGATCCCCTTCTCCTCCAGGGCCGCGATCGATTCCTCCTGCCCCGACCAGACGATGACCAGGTCGGGCTGCAGGGCGACCATGCTCTCGATGTTGACGAAGTCCCAGTTGCCCGGCGTCGCCAGGGTGCGGTGGCGGATGCGCTCGTCCATGGCCGCGTAGTAGGGGAAGACGCTGCCCTGGTAGACGTTGGTGGAGATGCCCACGATGCGGTCCTCGGCCCCGAGCATGTAGAGGCCGGTGAGGGCGCTCTCGAGGAGGCAGATGATGCGCTCCGCCGGCTTGTCCAGCTCGATGCGCTTGCCGCGGAAGTCGGTGGCCGCCACCCCTTCGGAGGCCGCGGGGGCGCCGGAGAGGAGGAGGAGGCAGAGCAGAAAGAAAAGCCCCGCGGCGGCCGCTCCCGGTCGGGAGGGCGCCGCGGGGCTGAGAACCTCGGCGGTCATGAATCTAGAAGCTGACCATCAGGCCGCCGTTGGCCGAGAAGCCGGGATCCTGGAAGCCCCAGGGCATCTCGAAGGTCTGGTTGGTGAGGTTGTAGGGTTCGAGGAAGAGCGTCAGGTCGTACCCGTCCTGGGTGCTGACGCCGTACTGGACGCGGGCGTTCACCAGCACGTACCCGTCGAGAGGCTCGGCTGTCGTGCTGATGTCCTGGTAGATGCCGCTGTACTGCTGGGCGGTGATCGTCGCCCGCAGCCCGGTGGCCAGGGTCAGGTGGACGCCGACGCCGATGGCGCTGTCGGGCACGAAGTTGATCTTTGCGCCAACCCGGTCCGGGTACTCCTCGTTCTCGGTCACCTCGGCGTTGGTGTAGGTGTAGTTGGCGAACCATTCCACCATGTCGCTGAGGCGGTGGGTGACCTCCAGCTCGGCGCCGTTGGTCGTGGTCTGGCCGGCGTTGATGTCCTGGGACTGAGCCGGATCATCCGCCGCCACCGGCACCACGATCTGCGTGATCTGATCGGTGAGGGCGATGTTGAAGCCCCGCACGCCGATCTGCAGTCCCTCCATGGCCTGGTAGTTCACGCCCAGGTCGATGCTGGTCCCCGACTCCGGCTTGATGTCCGGGTTGGGCAGGTGACCGCCCTTGCCGTCGGGAGGCACGGTGCCGCCCACCGACTTGAGGGAGGGCGCCTTGAAGCTGGTGCCCAAGTTGGCATAGACGCCGAGGTCGTCGCTCTGGTTGTAGCGTACCCCCGCGCTGTAGAGGAGCTTGCCCCAGGAATTGCTGTCCTCGTTCGGTGTCATTCCCTGCAACAGCTCGATGTCGTGGGCGATGGAGGTGAAGCGCGCCCCGGCCCGCAGGGTGATGTTGTCCAGCCGGAACTCCTCCTGGGCATAGAGACCGAGGGCGGTGGCGGTGGCGTCGTTGCCGGGGCTGACCTCGCCGGTCTCGCGCTGAGTGGCGTACGAGGCGAGCTGATAGTCGGCGCCCACGGTGAGCACGTCCGACTCGCGGGTGATGACGGAGACGGAGAGATCGGCCGGAATGACCGACTGGTCGACGCCGTCCTCGGAGCGCAGCTCGCGGCTCTTCGGGTCCTCCCAGATGCCGTCCTCCTCCCAGCGCCGCACGTAGTCGCGGTAGCCGACCTTGGCGTTGGCCGTGATCTTGTCGGAGACCGGGTGGGTGTAGCCGGCGTTGAGGGTGGTGTAGGTGTGGCCGAAGTCGCGGTTGATGCGGCCGGCGTCGCCCGTGTGCCAGGTGCGGTGGGCGTAGAGGGAGGCGCGCTGACCGCTGTCGTTGAGGTAGTAGGTGCCGCGCATGTAGAGCTTGGTCTTCTCGTACTCGGGGTTGTCGTCCATCTGCAGCCAGGAGCCCTCGGTGCCGTAGTCGGTGTAGTCCGAGTCCTCGTGGTGGCCGCCGAAGAACAGGTGCAGGTTGCCGGCGGCGCGCTGGTGGAAGAACCGGCCCCCGACCGTGCTGTAGGAGCCGCCGTAGACCGAGGCGCTGGTGCGGGTGCTCCGGACCCGCTCCTTGAGGATGAAGTTGGCCGTGCCCGCCAGCGGCGACTGGTTGCCGGCGAAGTCCATGGCCAGGTAGGTCGGGTAGAGGACGGAGGCGGAGCCGCGCTGGTCCTCGACGCGCTGGAAGGCCCAGGGGTCGAGGCTCTGGAGATCGACGACGGCGTCGATGGGCAGGCCGTCGAGCATGTCGCCCTTGTAGGTGTGGGCCAGGCCGCCGGAGGAGCCCCAGTTGGCGTCGTTCCGGGACAGGACGTTGGCGAAGTTGCCCGGGCTGTACGAGAGGAGCTCCGCCAGGTTGCCGTTGCCCTGGACCAGTGAGCCCATGTCGTCGGTGGTGATGATGGAGATCTTCTGGGTCACGTTCCCCGGCGTCTGGGGCAGCTTGGAGCCGGTGACGATGACCTCCTCCATCTCGTAGACATCCTCGGCCGCGGCCGGTCCGGCGGCGATGCCGGCGGAAAGCAGCGGCACGAGGAAAAGAGTGCGCTTCATCTGAGTGCCTCCCTTGTGAAGCGGTGCGAAGGTTGCTTGCATAATCCGCGTCCGGGCGCGTCCCCCGAACGCGGGGAACAATATAAGGCACTTCCAGCCCGGATTCGCTATACAAACGATACAAACGCTGATCGATGAACCTGCTTGCGATCTTCGCCCATCCGGACGACGAGTCCTTCATCTGCGGGGGGGCCCTGGCGAAGGCCGCGGCCGAGGGGCACGACGTCCACCTGGTCTGCGCCACCCGCGGCGAGGAGGGCGAGATCGTCCACCCCGCCATCGACCCGGACCGCCACCCCAAGGGCGAGGCCCGGGGGCGGCTGCGTCTCGGGGAGCTGGAGAGGGCCTGCGCCGCCCTCGGGATCCGGCCGCCCATCTGGCTGGGCCACTGCGACTCGGGGTTTCCCATCGAGGTGGGACGGCGGAATCCCCGGGCGCTGATGAACCAGGAGGTGACCGCCCTCGAGCGGCAGATCCTGCCCGTCATCGCGGAGCTGAAGCCGGAGGTGGTGATCACCTTCGACCCCCACGGCCTCTATCCCCACATCGACCACGTCACCATCCACCGCGCCGCCACCGCCGCTTTCTGGTCGGCCGGCAGCGTCATGCAGCCGGCGCCCAGGCGCCTCTACTACCCGGTCTACCCTCTGGAGTCGGTGCGCCGGACTCAGCAGGATCCAGACGCCACGATGTCCGACGTCGACGCCGATCTGTTCGGGGTGTCGGCGGACTCGGTGGCGTCCGCCGTCGACATCCGCGGCCAGCGGGAGCGCAAGCTGGCGGCGATCTGCGCCCACGCCTCGCAGTTCGGCACGGAGGAAGAGGTGCGGGCCCAGGTCCGGAAGCGGCCGCACATGATGGAGGTGGAGCACTACTCCCTCGGCGGCCTGCGGGGGAGCTTCCCGCCCATGCCGGTGGACGGCCTGTTCGCGGGCCTGGAGAGTTCCTGACCGCGCCAGCGGCCTGACCGCCACCGGCCAGGGCGCCCACTGCCGTCCCGGCGCAGGCGCTGAGGACGCTACCCGGCTGAGCCGCTCCGTGCGGCGGCCACCTCCTCGTAGACCCTCTCCTGATCGGCGGCGATCCGGTCCCAGCGGAACCGCTGCGCCCAGCGGCGGCCGGCGGCGCCCAGCTCGGCGCGCAGCCCGGGCTCGCGCAGCAGGCGCAGCATGGCGCCGGCGATCCCCTCCACGTCCTCGGCCTCCGCCAGCAGTCCGGTCTCGCCGTCGCGCACGGCGTCCACCAGGCCCGGGATGCGGGTACCCACCACCGCCTTGCCCGCCGCCGAGGCCTCGACGGCGGCGATGCACCAGCCCTCGTAGCGGGAGGGGGCCACGTTGAACAGGGACCGCCGGAAGAGGTCCGTCTTCTTCCCCTCCAGCACGGGACCGGTGAACTCGACCCGCTGCTCCACGCCGGCCCGGCGGGCCAGCTCCTTCAGCTCGGCGACCCGCTCCGGGGAACCCCGGCCGGCGACCACGAGGCGGATGGCGCGGTGTTGCGACATGACGCGGCCGAAGGCCTCCAGGAGCAGGTCCAGCCCCTTCGTGTAGGTGTCGAGACGGCCGAAGTAGAGGACGTAGTCGCCCTCTTCGGCGCCGTCCAGGAAGCAGCTGTCGTCGACGCCGGTGTAGACCAGGTGGAGGCCCCGGTCGCCGCGGATGGCGGCCAGACCCTCGGCGACGCTCGGCGAGATGGCGATGACCTGATCGTAGGCGCGCAGGGTGGCGCGCTCGATCGAGGCGGCGGGCAGCCCGAGGACCGGGCGCTTGCGGGTGGCGTGCCCCTGCATGAGGTGGAAGAACTCGAGGACGCCGGCGCGCCGGCGAGGGGCCGAGGCCCACAGGGGGGCGAAGGCGGAGAAGGAGTAGACCCACAGGTCGGCCTCGAAGCGCGCCAGGAAGCGGCTGGCGCGGGCGGAGTACGTGAGCCGGCTGACCGCGTACGACCGGGGGCTGCCGAGGTGGAGGACGCGCAGGCCGTCGCGCTCCTCCTCGGGCGCGGCGCCGTGGTAGGACCCGCAGACGACGGTGATCTCGTGGCGGCCGGCCAGGCGCCGGCAGATCTCGAAGGTGCGGGCCGCGCCCCCGCCCCCGAGCCACGGGTTGCGGGGGTCGTCGTAGGAGGTGTGGAGGATCTTCACCGGCGGCCGATCCGGGGAGCCGGTGGAGCCGCATGGCTCCGGCGCCCGCGCATGACCCGACCGGGGTGCGTGACTTGGGCCAGGGAACGGTTCGGGGTGGCCCTGCACGCCGGCGGGCCGGGATGCCCCCGGCGCTCGCGCGGGCACTTCTCAGGCGGAGCGGCGGGCGCCCGAAGGCGGTTCGGGGTTGCCCGGGGCGCCGTCGGGCCTGAATGCCCCAGGCGCCAGCTCGGGGGGTTCTCAGGTGGAGCGGCCAGCGCCCGGAGGCGGTTCGGGGTTGCCCGAGGCGCCGGCGGGCCAGGATGCCCCCGGCGCCAGCGCGGGGCCTTCTCAGGCGGAGCGGCGGGCGCGGGAGGAGGGTCCGCGGAGGAGACCGGCGCCAGGAGAGGGCCACCCGCTGCATGCCGAGCACCTGCGTCGCCTCCGGACCGGAGGCGCTGGCCGGGCAGCCCTGGCGGTCGCAAGTTAGGCGCATGACCCGCGCCTTCCCGTCGCCGCCGCCGGTGGACGACCGCGCCCTCTACGACCTGCAGTACCGGCGCTTCGCCGCGCCCATGGCGGCCCTGGCCCAGGAGGCGGGTCTGTGCGAGCTGCTCCTGGAGCGGCCCCGCACCACCGGGGAGGTGGCCGATGCTCTGCGAGTGACCCCGAGGGCCGCCGAGGCCATGGTCGCCATCGTCGCCGCTCTCGGCTTCGCCCGCCGCACCGGCGGAAACCGATTCGCGCTCACCGACTTCGGAAGCACCTACCTGCTTCCGGCCAGCCCCTTCCGCCGCCGCCTCTGCCGCGAGGACGACCCGACGCTCCAGGAGCTGCGCGGCGCCTTCCGCTCCGGCGAGCCGGCGGCCCCCCTCGCCGTGGCCATGGAGGCGCTCCCGGAGGCGGAGGTGCGCGAGTTCATCGGCCGCATGCACGCCCTCACCCTTCCCGCCGCGGGCAGCCTGGCGCGGCAGCCGGTCTTCGCCGGCGTGGAGCGGCTCCTCGACGTGGGCGCCGGCTCGGGGTCGCTGTCGGCGGCGGTCGCCGCGGCCCATCCCGGGGTGCGCTGCACCCTCCTCGACCTGCCCCAGGTCTGCGCCATCGCCGCGGAGAACATCCACGGATACGGCCTGGAGGACCGGGTCGTCACCTGCCCCGCCGACATGTTCCGGGACCCCTGGCCACCCGGGCACGCCGCCGCCCTCTTCGGCAACATCTTCCACGACTGGGACCCGGCCTCCTGCGCGCGGCTGGCGCGCCGGGCCTTCGAGGCCCTGGAGCCGGGGGGCCGCATCCTCCTGCACGAGATGCCGCTGGCCGAGAGCCGCGACGGACCCCTGACGGTGGCCTGCTTCTCGGTGGCCATGCTGCTCTACGAGAAGGGGAAGCAGTACACCCTCTCCGAGCTGGAGGAGATGCTGGCGGCGGCGGGGTTCGTCGGGTTCGAGTCCGTCGAGAGCCACGGCTACTACCATCTGGTCAGCGCCCGCAAGCCGGAGTAGACCGGGCGGCCCTCAGCGGTTGGGAGCGGCGAGGACGACGTTGGAGGCCTCCAGCTCCCAGGTCTCGTTGTAGACCGTGGGACGCGGCCGCGCCGGCGGATACCCCTCCGGCTTGACCTCGGGATCCCACAACTCCAGGCGGTCCCGGCCCCGGGGCTGGTCGAGCCACTCGCGCTCGGAGTCGGCGGCCTTCACCTCCCGCCGCAGGATGAACTCCACCCAGTCGAAGGCGGTGATCGCCACGTCGGCGATGAACACGCGCGACACGTTGGTCCCGTCCCAGGTGGCCAGGTCCGGCAGCACCAGGGGGCCGGTGCAGACCTGGAACTCGCCGTCCGCCTCGTTGATGTTGATCAGGTTCACGGGGTACTCCACGGTGACGCTGAGCCCTCGTTCCTCGTCCTGGTAGGTGGAACGCGCGCTCATCAGGTCGCCGGCCAGCGTCGCCTTGGCGATCTCGCCGCCATCGGCCAGTGACCGGTGCGGGTCGTGCCTGCGCAGGTCCAGGCGGGTCTCGGCGAAGGACTCCGACAGGGGGCCGCGCTCCCCCGGCTCCGGCTCCCAGCTGGGACGCCGGGCGATGCCGACGCGGTCCTCGTCGCCGAAGACGAGACGCCACTCGGCGCTGGGGATCTGGAACATGTTGCGGCGGGCGATGGTGTACTCGGAGCGGCACGGGGCCCCGGTGTAGAGGCGGGTCACCTCTCCCGTGCCGGGGTCGAGGATCTCGCAGGCCGCCTCCAGGCGGAAGCGCACGTGGTAGGACTGGCCCTCCTGGCCGACGAATCCGCCGGCGTAGCGGTAGTGGGGGTCGTGGGTCCAGGGGCGGTGCTTCCAGGTGAAGAGGGAGCGCTCGAAGTCGATCATCGATTCTCTCCGGATTGTGAAGTCTTCCGGTAATGTACGACGGCTGCCGGCGCCTGGAGTACCGACGCTTCGGGGCCGATCTTTCCCGCCCGGCCCCTCCCCCCTTCCCCGACCGCGAGGACCGATGACCGACACCACGTCCCTCGTCCCCAAGTACACCTTCCCCGGCACCCTCGACGAGCAGGAGACGGCCCTGGCGGCCAACCCGCTCCTGCGGCGGCTGAACGAGGCCCGCCGCGCCTACGAAGGCGACCGCCACCGGCCGCTCTACCACTACGTCAATCCCGAGGCGATGCTGAACGACCCCAACGGCCTGTGCCGCTGGCAGGGCCGCTGGCACTTGTTCTACCAGGCCTATCCGCCCGAGGACACGCGCCAGCACTGGGGCCACGCCGTCTCCGACGATCTGGTCCACTGGCGCGACCTGCCCTACTGCATCTACCCCGGCCCGGAGGACAAGTGCTTCTCGGGCGCCACCTTCGTCGAGGAGGACCGGGTCATCGCCATGTACCACGGCACCGAGGCGGGCAACATG
>JAJDTN010000311.1 GCA_022827165.1 Candidatus Latescibacterota bacterium | reverse complement strand
CATCTTGATCTCGGCGATCTCGCGCAACTGGGCATGCGTCACGGTCCCCACCTTGTCGCGGTTCGGCACTCCCGAGCCTTTGTCGATCCCCGCCGCCCGCTTCAGCAGCGTCGAGGCAGGCGCGGTCTTGGTGATGAAGCTGAAGCTGCGGTCGGCGAAGACGGTGATGACCACCGGAATGAGCAGCCCCTGCTTGTCCTGGGTCTGGGCATTGAAGGCCTTGCAGAACTCCATGATGTTGACGCCGTGCTGGCCAAGGGCCGGGCCGACAGGGGGCGTGGGGTTGGCGGAGCCCGCAGGAATCTGCAGCTTGATCTGGGCCAGTTCTTTCTTCGCCATCGGCGTTCCGTCTCTCCGTCAGGTAGTTACGCTCTCGTCGACCGCCTCCACCTGGAGCACGTCGAGCTCGACCGGGGTCCCACGACCAAAGATGCTGACCACGATCTTCAGTCTCCTCTTTTCGGGGATCACCTCCTGCACCGTGCCGATGAAGTCCTTGAATGCGCCATCGACGACCTTCACCTGGTCACCGGCCACGTAGGGGATCTCCTCGACTTCCTGAGCCTTTCGCCGGTCCGCGTGGCCCAGGATGTGGTCGACCTCCGCCTGGGTCAGGGGCTGTGGCTTGCGGGCCGGACCGACGAAGTTGGTGACCCCCGGGACGTTGGTCACCAGATGCCAGGCATCCTTGCTCATCTCCATCTCCACCAGGACGTAGCTGGGGAGAAAGCGTCTCTTGGAGATCGTCTTCTTGCCGCCCCGCATCTCCACCACCTCCTCCGTCGGCACGACGACCTTGGCGATGGCGCCTTCGGCGGCGCCCTGCTGGATCAGGGTCTCGAGGTAGGTCTTGACCTTGTTCTCGTGTCCGGAATAGGTATGGAGCGCGTACCACTGTTCGGCCATGGTGCGACCTTCCGCTTTTCTCTATCCCCTACAGCACGATGAGGATGGACCGGATGTAGGAAAGAACGAGATCGAAGAGGCCGACGAAGATCGCGAAGGCGATGGAGAATACGATGACCACCGTCGTGGAATTCACCAATTCCTCCCGGGTGGGCCAGATGACCCTGGCGAACTCGCCGCGCACTTCGCCCAGAAAGCCTGTCAGCTTGTCGAACATCCAGAGTCGGGATTCCTGTGCGATCCCCGCATTTCCCCCCGCTGATGATCTTGGCAGGCCCGGCAGGACTTGAACCTGCAACCGCCGGTTTTGGAGACCGGTGCTCTACCAGATTGAGCTACAGGCCTACCGCGTCTCCCGGTGCAAGGTCTGCCGTCCACAGTGGGCACAGTACTTCCGATACTCGACCCGGTCCGGATGAGCCCGGCGGTTCTTCGTAGCCGAGTAGTTGCGACGGCTACACACCTCGCACTCGAGTGTGATGCGATGCCTTGGCATCTCGTGACCGCCCCGGCGACCGGCACCGGGGCTGCCCAAGCCCCAGGATTGCCCTGTTTGCTGGAGCCGATGACCAGGATTGAACTGGTGACCTCGTCCTTACCAAGGACGCGCTCTACCGACTGAGCTACATCGGCTCGCATGGCTGACGTGGTGGCGGGAAATGGAGCGGGAAACGGGACTCGAACCCGCGACATCGAGCTTGGAAGGCTCGCGCTCTAGCCAACTGAGCTACTCCCGCCCTCCATCTGCCCGCCGCCGGGCGCCAAGGCTCCGGCTGCCGGCAGGATGCCCGCCGGATACAGACTTGAGAAAATACAGCTAGTCGGGATAGGTGTCAACCCTAACCGAGAGGACCGATTTCAGGACCCTTGGGAGCCGCCGCGGGCGTCCATGTCACGGGTGATCCTGACGATCTTGTAGTGGAGTACTCCTGCAGGCACCTTGATCTCCACCTCCTCGCCCTCTTCCCTGCCCAGCAGCCCCCTGCCGATGGGAGACACGGTCGAGATCTTGCCCTGGTCGAAATCCGCCTCCTCCGGGGATACGAGCGTATAGGTGAGCTCCCCTCCCTTGCCCAGGTCCGCCAACTGCACGGTAGCGCCGATGTAGACCTTGTCGTCGGGGATGTCCTCGGCCTCGATCAGCCGGGCCCTGCTGAGGGTTTCCTCGAGCCGGCCGATCCGCTGCTCGAGGAACATCAGTCTCTCCTTGGCGGCCGAGTACTCCGCATTCTCGGAGAGATCCCCGAACTCACGGGCCCGTTGAAGGGCCTGACGTACCTTGGGACGCTCGTCCGTTCGGAGCTGCACCAACTCGTCCTTGAGCTTCTGCAGGCCCTCTCGCGACAGATAGACCTCGGTCATGGCAATAGCTGGCTCCTGATGCCCCTGGCGCCCCGTCCCCGCAGGGTGAAACAAAAAGCGGAAGCGTGGCTCCCATTCCTGAAGGGGCCGCTTCCGCATTCGAGCAACCTTCGCTAGTGACCCGGCCAATATAATTGCAGCAAACCCCGGTGGCAAGGTGGCGTCCCCCATCAGCGCCGCTGAACCGCGACCGCGGGACTCGGACAGCGGGTGGGACCCGGACGCCGCCCGCCTGGAACCGGCGCCCCTCGGGTCCCTCGCAGGCGCCGTGGCAATCCGCCTTGCCCTGCCTTGGGGAGGGCGCTTAGGTTCCGCTTCGTGGCAGCGAATTCAAGCCTCTCTTCCGATCCGTACACCGCCGCTGCACGGGGAGCGGCTCTCCTCGACGCCTGCGGCCGGGGGCGCATCCTGTTCACGGGCCCCGACCACCTCGACTTCCTGCACCGGATGTCGACCAACGGGATCGCCGGGAGCGCTGTTGGCCAAGGCCTGGAGACGGTGTTCTGCGACTCCCGTGGGCGGATCGTTCAGGTCGCTGACCTGAGCCGCACCGCCGAGGAAGAGACCACCGCTTTCGTCGAGGATTCCCCGGCGTTGCTCGCTTGGCTCGAGCCCTACCGGTTTGCCGAGCGCATGGAGTGGACGGACATCACCGGGGCTACAGGGCAGATCGAGCTACTCGGACCCGCCGCGGCGGAGGTCTCTCGATCAACCCTCGGTGCGGACCCCGGGGAGTCTGCAGCCATCCTTCCCCCCGGCGGGCCCCTGTTGGGGATGCGGCGCCGGATGGGCGGTTCACCGACTCTTCGCCTGTGGGGGCCGCGCACCGAGATCGAGCGATGTCGCCGCCGGCTGCTGGCCGCGGGAGCGGCTGAACTCGACGCCCGGACCTGGGAGATTCTGCGAGTCGAGTGGGGGCTTCCCGCGGCGGGTCGCGAGCTGACCCTGGACCACAATCCCTGGGAGGCCGGTCTGGGAGATGCCGTCCACATGGACAAGGGGTGCTACATCGGTCAGGAGGTCGTCGCCCGCCTGGATACCTACCAGAAGGTGAAGCAGCACCTCGTCGGCCTGCGCCCCAACCGGGAGATCCGGCCCGGCGCGCAGGTGAAGGCCGGAGGCAGGCCCGCGGGCCTGGTGACCAGCAGCGTCTCGTCGCCCAGGCTTGGGCTACTCGCCCTGGCCTACGTGCGTACCGACTACTGCCGGCCCGGAACGCACCTGTCCGTGGACGGCGCAGCGGCCGTAGTCAGCGGCCTTCCATTCGACCCGGATTGGCGCCCGGACGGGCCGGGCCGGTGAGCGGCGGCCGCAAGATCATTCACATCGACATGGACGCGTTCTAC
>JAJDTN010000033.1 GCA_022827165.1 Candidatus Latescibacterota bacterium | reverse complement strand
TTCACGCGGGACCCGGAGCACCTGCGACGGCTGCTCCGCGAGCGCGATGCCGTGGTGAGCTTGCCAGCCCCGGGGAGGGTGGAGCCAGGGACGATCCGCTTCTCAGAGGAAGATATCCCGCACCGGAAGGGTCCAGTCAGGCACGACCTCCCCGCCTTCGAGTACGTCGTCGTTGGTCAGGACGCGGATGTCCTCGTGCGAGCGGTACAGGGTTACCGTCTGGTTCTCCGGATCGACGACCACGACCAGGCGGGTTCCGGCGTCGAGCCAGTCGGCGATCTTCTCCTCCACCTCCCCGGAGGTTTCCCCGGGTGAGAGGACCTCGGCTGCAAGGTCGGGTGCGCCGGGCCAGAAGCCTCCGGTCTCGCCCACCGCCTCGACCCGGTCCCGACGGACGAAGGCAACATCCGGGGCCCGCACCACGTCGGGGTCCGCCGCCAGTTTGAAGCCGGTTCCGGCAGCATATACGGCACCGAGTTGATTCGCCCGGACGAACTGGTCCAGGGGGATGGTGAGATTGAGCGCGATTCTGCCGTGTTGGTGGCCGGCTGGACTCATCTTTCTCAACTCTCCCCGGACGAGTTCGTAGCGATAGCCATCCTCCCTCATCAGCAGCAACTCGTCGGCGGTGACCAGGGCGGCGGGCGTCATGGGTACCTCTTTCCCTGAACCTTCACTCAGGGAGTGTACACAGATGAATCCTGCCGGGATACCCGGGGGTGCCGTCTCGCAGCTCCGGAGAGGCAGCCCACCAGCTCCCTCCCCTCCCTGAACAGATCGTGGAGATGCACGTAGCGGAACATGGAGCTCCGCCCCGTCAGGTGCAGGTTCTCGAAGCTCCGGAAGTAGTCGACGAGGAGTTCCACCTGCCCCGCCAGTCCCGCCTCGAGCACGGGATAGGCAAAGGGCAGCTTGAGCACCGAGAAGCGCAGGACCTCGCCTTCTCGGAGCGGCTTCACCCGCCGCAGGGCCTGCCATGCCCCGCGGCGCAGCTCCTCTACCGGCAGGTTCCACACCCGGTCTTCCGGGAAACAGGGCGTCTCCAGGACGATGGCCGTTTGTCCCTCCGGGGCCATGTGCCGGCTGCGGTTCCTCGGTTCGTAGAGGCGCGTGAAGGGGAACTCCTCGCCGGGGAAGTAGAGGGAGGCGTTGGGCGAGAAGGAGGGCCGGTCCAGGCAGAACACGCACAGGATCAGGTTGCGGTATCGCACGGCGTCGGCCGCGGCCAGCACCTCCGGAGGCGGCGGCGGATCGAGGATCTTCGCCGAGAGCGTCAGGGGCAGGGTGTTGACCACGGTGGAGACCTCGACCTCCTCGCCGCCGTTGACGACGACCCGGTCGATCCGCCCCCCTGAGTGCATGATCCGCGTCACCCGGCTGTCGAGGCGGATCCGCCGGGCGCCGATGGCCTCGCTCATGCCGTCGACGATGGCGCCGAACCCGTGCCGGGGGTACAGGAAGGAGCCGTCCAGGTGACTCGCGCGGCGGGCCCTGCCCAATAGGGTCTCGCGCAGGAAACCGGCCAGGTCCAGTCCCTTCATGCGCCCGCCCGAGACCTCCGTGGAGAGCCGGAAAGGGTCCGTCCCCCACAACTTCCGCGAGTAGTTGAGCAGGAACAGGCCCGCGAGGGTCGGGCCGTACTGATGCACGGCGAACTCACCGAAGCTCCCGGGTCTCTTCCGGGGCCGCGGCCGCAGGCTCTCGGCGGCGATCCTCACCAGGGTCCGCCGGTCGAGCCCCCGGATCAGGCTGCCCAGCTGCAGAGGGAAGCGGAAGTACCGGCCCTCGTGGAAGATCTGGCTCGGCGCCCGGACCTCGAAGAGCTCTCCCTTGAGGAGGGCCCTGATCTCGCTGGTGACCTCCGGGTCCTTGTCGTGGAGGCGGTGGGCGCCGGTGTCGAAGAGGAACTCCCCAAGGCGCAGGGTGCGGCAGTTGCCTCCCGGCCGGGACCCCGCTTCGAGGACCACGAAGTCCAGGCCCCTCTTGGCGGCGTGGTAGCCCGCGGCGAGGCCGGCCGGTCCCCCGCCGAGGATGTGGATGCCGGCGCCACGGGACTCAGTCTCAGTACTCATACACCGTCAGCTCCGGCCAAAGCCGGTTGACGTAGGGGTTGTGGTAGAAGGTCCGGACCGCCTTCGGCTCGCGGTCGGGCAGCGGGCTGCCGATGGCCACAAGATCCCCTCCGACGTTCGCCCCGACGGCGCGCAGGTCCTCCGGGCTCTCGACGGAGAGATACTCGGCCTCCAGCCCCTGGGAGGACAGGTAGTACTTGATCAGCGGCACCGACGCGACGCGAAGGCCGCCGGTCTCGCGGTCCGTTAGGTAGCGGTGGACCTGGGCGATGGCCGTCGGGCTCCGGTGCTGCGCCACCAGGTGCACGGTCACGTACCCGTAGCAACAGAGGAAGAGGGCGAGGACCAGCCGCGACCACCTGGCGCCCTCCCTGATGATCCAGTCGCCGGCAAAGGCCGGAACGAGAGCCAGGAAGGGCAGCAGCGGCAGCACGTGCCGGCTCTTGTGGAGCACGTTCTGGAAGAGGAGGATCCAGCCCAGGTAGAGGAGGCAGCCGAGGAAGGGCGCGCTCAGAAGGGTGGAGGGGCTCACCCGCTGCGCCACACCGCGCCAGCCGGCCGCCAGAACGCCGACGAGGGCCACGGTGGTGCAGGCCGTCGCCCAGTGGCGCCCCGGCCAATAGAGTCCGAAGCCGTCGGCCCACAGGCTCCGGAAGATCGCCGCCCACCGCTGCAGGAACCCGGGCTCGGTGGAGAGGGTGCCGCCGAAGTCGGTGAAGTGGCCCCGGGTCTGCGCCAGGGCCGCCTGCACCAGCTCCGGCCAGCCGGTGACGGCGATCAGCGGGACCAGCCACAGGGCCGCCCCCGCTGCGCCGGCGCCGAGGAGTCGCAGCCGCCGGCCCCGTTCCCTCAGCCGCAGCAACAACGCCGGCAGCACCAGGGGCGCGCAGGACAGCCGCACGCCGAGGGTGAGACCCGCCAGGAACGATCCCCATGCCGCCCGGCCGCGCTCCGGCCGCCCCATGCACCAGAGGACGCCCAGGGCGCACGCGAGCCCCATGGCATCGGGCATCCAGCGGTTGCTCATCAGCCACAGCAGCGGGTTGAAGAACACCAGGAAGGCGGCGATCAGGCCCGGGGGCGTGGTGAGCCTGATCCGCGCCAGACCGAGGGCGAAGAACAGGATCGCGAATGTGGACAGGCCCCCCAGCACCGCGAAGGCCACGGCGTAGCGCCCGGTGAGGGCGTAGATCGCCTTGGCGGCGAAGCAGAAGACCGGGTAGGCCGGGAAGTGCGGCTGCAGCCGGGCGACGTCGAAGTCGACGACGCCGAGGGCGAAGCGCAGGCTGTCCAGGTCCTCGATGTAGTAGATGGCGCCGAGCAGCCGCGATGCGACGCACAGGACCAGCAGCGCGCCCCATGCTCTGCCTTCGCTCACGGGGGTGCCCGGCGCCATCCGGAGGCCCCTACCAGTTGGCCATGTTGGCGTCGGAGAACCCGTACGCCGCCTGGAAGATTTCCTTGGCGCGCCCGTACCGGCGCACGGTCTCGTCGTAGGCAGCGGATCCCGGCGCGTCGTACGAGGGCGCCTCTCCCATGATCCCGTGCAGCTCCTCGAGCTGGCCGTGGCTGATCAGGGCGAAGGGGTTGTACTGGAGGGCGACGGTGTATCCCTTCATCTCGGCCCAGTGCTTGTTCAGGTCGACCCTGCTCTCGTCATCCGTGCCGAGGGCGGCCATGTCGCTCAGGGTGTCGTTGATGTAGTGCACCACCGTGGCGGCGATGACCTTCTCCATGCCGTTGGCCGCGGCCTCCCGCTCGGCGGCGATCTCCCCCTCCGATCCCTGGTTGACGATCAGGGTCCGCCCCGCCAGGAAGGCGGCGAAGATGTCGCCGCTGAAGTCGACGCCGGTGCCGCCCCTGTCGCGCTTCCCGGCGTTGCGCGACAGGCCGAAGTTGTACTCCGACTGGAAGTCGATGCGGCCGTCGCCGTTGGAGTCGAAGGTGTAGTCGCCCACCGAGCCGGCGAGTCTGGCATCCGTGTAACGGGCGTAGTCCCGGGCCGCGCCGAAGTAGCCGAAGGCCTCGTCCCAGCCGTGCTCCATGGAGGTGTAGGCCTTGCCCTCGCCGTGGGGCTCGCCGTTGCCGCGGTCGAGCAGCCCCGCCAGGTAGACCCCGGTGGCCTGGTAGTAGGGCACGGCGCCGATGAGCACCTTGTTGACCATCTGGCTCAGATCGACCCCGTTCTCGTCGGTGTAGGCCGCCGGCGTGCCGAGCTTGCCGGCGTCCTGCGAGTTGGCGGCGATCACCTCGAACCACCCGCGCACCAGCTCGTCGGCGGTCTTGCCGTAGCCGATGACCGCGTCACCCGAGATCTTGCCCACCAGGTTCTTGCCCGTGGAGATCGACGAGTACCGGCTCTCCAGGGCGGGCCGATCGCCCGTGGTCGTCCGGGATTCCAGGTCGAGGGCGTCGTCGTAGGCGTAGAGGTCGAGCATCTCCTGCACCGAGACCGGCTGAGCGCCGTCCTTGCCGACGCTGTCGGTGAGGATCTTCAGGTCCTGCAGCAGCAGGTTGCGCACCGTCTGGCCCGAGTAGGCGACGCTGCTCTCGCCCTCGGTGAAGCGGCTGTCGAAGACGTAGGCGGAAGGGACGTCGATCGCCTCGACGGCCTTGTCGCCGTTGCCGTTGACGGGATTGGAATCGTCGTCGCCGCCGCAGGCGAAGAGCAGGGCGGCGGCGAGGAGTGGGATGGACCTCGGGATTCGCATGTCCGGTTTCCTTTGTGCGAAGAGTTGGGGGATCACAGGCCGCGGCGGATGCCGGCGGTCAGCTGGCGCCGCGGCCCCACGAGGATGCCCGAGCTGAGGTCGGCCTGGGGCTGGCCGGCGTGGGAGTGCAGCCTCGATCCGATGTAGACCTCGTCGAGCAGGTTCTTGGCGGTGACGAAGGCGCTCCAGCGCGGGGCGAAGGCGTAGTCGGCGCTGGCGTTGACGATGGAGTAGGCGGGGATCGGTCCGGTGTCGCCGCGGTTGAAGGTGCGGTCGATGTTCTCGAAGTCGGTGAAGACGTCGTCGACGAAGCGCACGTCGGTCCGCAGGCGCAGGCCCCGCGTCTCCTTCACCAGGCTCACGGTCAGGGTGTGGGGCGGCGCGTACGGCAGCTCGTTTCCGGAGATGTCCACCTCCACATCGCCGGCCCGAGTGGCCGAGGTGACGCGGCCGTTGCGGACCCGGGTCTGGAGCCAGGTGTGGGCGAGGTGGAGGTCCGGCAGGACCGGCCCCAACCTGGAGGCGTGCAGGGCCAGGGCCGTCTCCAGGCCGTAGGTCTCCACCTCGCCCAGGTTCCTGAAGGCCGTTCCCCGCCCGGCGGCCACGAGGTCCTCGACCCGCAGCAGGAAGGCGCAGGCCTCCACGGTGAGGGCCGGACCCCGGGAACGCAGGCCGGCCTCCAGGTTCCAGCTCTTCTCCGGCTTCAGGTCCAGCCCGCCGGCGCCGGCGTCCTGCCCGAAGTTGGTGATCTTCAACGCCCCGCTCGACGGCGGGGTGTAGCCGCGGTGGACGCCGGCGAAGAGGTTGACGCTGCCGCGCTGGTAGTTGACGCCGAGGCCGGGCAGCAGCACCCACGACAGCTTGTCGGCCAGGATGGCGCCGCGCAGCCGGTCGACCCGCTCCTGCTCGAAGATCTCGAAGCGCGCGCCCGGGGAGAGGGTCCAGCGGCCCCACTCGACCCGCTCCCTGGCGTAGAGGGCGAGGGCGGCGGTCTCGTAGTGGTGGCTCTGGCCGACGACCTTCACCGGGTCGCCGGGATCCCCCGGAGTGCCGGTGTAGTAGACGCCCTCCCGGGCGCCGGGCGCGCCGCCGATCTTGCGGTCGTCGACGAAGCGCTCCCAGTGGGCGCGGACCCCGGCCTCGGCCCGGGCCGCACCGCCGGCGAGGGTGTGCCGCAGGGTGTAGTCCTGGGCGGCGCCGCCGACGTAGAAGGTCCGCAGGATGCCGAAGTTGCCGGCGCCGCCGCCGACCCGCACGAGATCCCCGCTCTGGTAGTAGGGCACCGGCGTCAGATCCCCCGTCTCCAGGGCCGAAGCGCGCACGAAGATGTCGTCCTCGCGCCACCAGCGGCGGTCGAAGGCGTTCAGGTAGAGGGTGGTGTTGCCGGTCAGGTCCGGGGTGATCCGGCTGGTGTACATCAGGTCGAGGGAGGCCCGCCGGACGTCGAAGACGTCGTCCTCCTTGGGATTGAAGGCGGGGTCGGTGCGGAAGGAGTACTCCGTCAGGCCCGTGTAGGTGGCGTTCGACTTCTCGAGGTTCCCGTTGAGCTTCAGGTAGAGCACCTTGCGACCGCTCAGGCGGACCTGGGTCTTCACCGTGCCGTTGAGCTGGTCGAAGGTGTTGTTGTCGCGGAAGCCGTTGCCATGCTTGTAGAGCAGCTGCGCGTCGGAGGCGGTCCGCCCGCCGCCGAGGCCGCGCCACTCGGAGTAGAGGCCGTAGTAGCCGTTGCCTCCCGCGGCGACCTGGTTGACCATCCCCCGGGTGCCGTCGGGTCTGCGTGTGGTGTAGTTGATCACCCCGCCCATCGTCTGGGGGCCGAAGCGGACCGCCGAGCTCCCCTTGACCACCTCCATGGCGTCGATGCGCTCCGACGGCGGGTTGTAGTAGGCGTTGGGATAGACGTAGACCGCCGGCTGGATCGGCACGCCGTCCTCGAGGATCAGCACCCGCGAGCTGCGGCGGGGGTTGAGCCCCCGGATGCCGATGCTCAGGCGCGAGTTGCCGAAGCCGTCGTCGGCGTAGCCGTTGATGCCGGGCAGCAGCTCCAGCAGCTCCTGCGTGCCCACGGGCTTGATCAGCTCCACCGTCCGCGGCGGCAGCTTCGACACCGTTCCCGTGCGCTTCCGGCTGACCAGCGGCGGTTCGCCGAGGATCTCCACCGGGGCCAGCTGGATGGGATCGCTGCGCAGGGCGATCTCCAGGTCGAGGGCCGCTCCGGGAGCCAGGGTGATCTCCTCGAGGTGGGAGAAGTAGCCCATGAGGCTCACGGTGAGGCGCAAGCCGCCGGGGGCCACATCGTCGAGGCAGAAGGACCCGTCCCTGCCGGTGACGGCCTTGCGGGTCCGCCCACCCTCCCGCTCGAGGCCTACCAGACCCCCGGGGACCGGCTGTCCCGACTCCTTGTCCGTCACCGCTCCGCAGATCTGCCCCGGCGCCCCCCTCCCGGCCGCCGGTTGGCCGGTCACCCCGTCGATCATCGGTCCCGTGATCTCCGCCGGCGCGTCGGCCGCCGGCTCCCCCGTCTCCGCGTCGATCACCCGGCCCGCGATCTCCGCCGACGCCTCGGCCGCGGCCGGCTCCGCGCCCGCGGCGGCGATCCCCGCCAGCAGGCCCGACACGACCATCCACTTCGGAATCCCGCGCATCAGAACACCGCCGGATTGGGCTCCCGGGAGCCCGGGTCGTCCGCCTCGCGGGCGATGACGCTGCGGCCGTAGCTGCCCTCCTCCTCCTCCTCGGGCTGGGGCGACAGCACGGGGTCGCTCTCGCAGCCGGCCAGCACCATCCAGCACAGGGCGCCGGCGGCGCCCAGCCACACCGCCAGGCCGGCGGGCAAGACGGATCTCCTCATCGCGCAGTCCTCTCAGTTCAGGTTGTGGAGCTGCGGCGGCTCGACCCGCGGCCCTGAGAACACCTGCAGGCGGGCGCCGCGCGGTGGGCACGCCTCCTCCGGGGACGGCCCCTGACCCGACTCGAGGCTCTCCCCGATGGCCTCGGCCGCCTCCTGCATCGCCTCGGCCAGCGCCGGCAGGACCCTGGCGCTCAGGCAGATGACGGTGGTGCAGAACGCCAGGGACAGGTACGAGCAGGTCAGGAGGCCCGCGTCGACCAGGCTCCTGGCCCGCTGCACTTCCCGGTTCAGCTCGCGGAACTCGCCGGGGGGCATGCCGATGTTGACGTTCTGGGTGACCAGGTGGATACCGCCGTGCTCACAGCGGTAGATGGTGGCCACGGGGGGATTGCTGACGATGGGCTCCATGGGATATCTTTCTCACCGGAGACGAAAGAGCCCAGACGGATCCCGGTCGGCCGACCGGGACCGATCGTTTCGGGCTTGCGTTTCTCTCGACGGGCTATTGGCGAAGTGCTGGCAGGCGCGGCCAATAGCCCTTTTTTGTGCTTACTCGTGTCGGCGGTCTTGTCGATCTTCCATCTGTGCTGTATTCCTCACCATCGTTCCATGAACGGCACTGTCGTTTGCCTTACAGGCTGTCTGTTTGGCATACCGAACATTTGTATCAAGGTATGTCCGGCTGAGCGATTGTCAATGATTTTTCTTCGGCCCCCGGGGTGATCGATGCCCCGACTCCGCAATCCCTTCGCCGAGTGGACCCGCGACTGGACCCTGCTGGCCGCCGCCGCTGTCGGGGTGGGCGTGTTCTTCGGGGTGCAGCTCACCCTGTTCAACAACTTCATCGTCGATCGCCTCGACATCGAGCCCCAGGAGCTGGGTTGGGTGGAGTCCCTGCGCGAGATCCCGGGGTTCATGAACGCCTTCTTCGTGGCCCTCATGATCCGCATGGCGCCGTCGCTGGTGGGCGCCGCGGCCCTGGCGGTCATGGGCCTCGGCCTGATGGCCTACGCCGACGTGGGCTCGGTGCCGGCCCTGATCCTCTACTCGGTGTTGTGGAGCATCGGCTTCCACTGCTGGCTGCCGATGGAGGCGACCCTGGCCCTGCGGTTCTCCCCGGCCGGCGGCAAGGGGCGGTGGCTCGGTCAGCTGCGGGCCGTGCACAGCGTCGCCATGCTCCTCACCATCGGCGGCGGCATGCTGCTGCTGAAGGTGGTGAACTACGAGGGCATGTACCTGCTCGCCGGGGGAGCCACCATCCTCGGGGGAGCCGCCCTGCTCTTCGCCTCCCGGGGCGACGCCGAGGTGGAGGAGAAGGGCTTCGTCCTCAAGAGGCGCTACGGGCTCTACTACGTGCTGCAGTTCCTGGAGGGCTGCCGGCGGCAGATCTTCACCACCTTCGCCGTCTTCGCCCTCGTCAAGGTCCACGGCATGCCGGTGGAGACGACGATGGCCCTGTTGCTGATCAACCAGGTGCTGGTCACCCTCACGGCGCCGACCATCGGCCGCCTCGTGGACCGCCTGGGCGAGCGCTGGATGCTGACCATCGGCTACGGCCTGCTGAGCCTGGTCTTCGTCGGCTACGGCCTCATCGATCACCGGCCGACGCTCTACGTCCTCTACTGCCTCGACAACCTGTTCTTCATGTCGGGCATCGCCCTGACCACCTACATCAACCGGATCGCCCTGCCGGAAGACCTCAAGCCGACCCTGTCCATGGGGGTGACGATGAACCACTTCGCGGCGGTGGCGGTGCCCCTCCTCTTCGGGATCGCCTGGCAGTTCTTCGGCCACCGCGTGATCTTCCTCACCGCCGCCGTCCTCGCCCTGCTGTCCACGGCCGCGAGCCAGTGGGTGGACCCCGCCAAGTTCGCGCAACCGGCCCCCGGGGACCGGGAGATCTCGGACTCCGGCGGCTAGACCACCCGCCGCGGCCTGCCCGCGCCGATGCAGAGCCGCCGGGCCTCGCCATGCTGCTCCCGCTGATCCTCGCGGCCGCCGCTTCCGCCGCCCACGCCGCCGCATCCCCTCCCTTCACCCTCGTGCGGGCCTTCCCCGACCTGCCGCTGGAGGCCCCCGTCTGCATGGAGCCTTCGGGGGACGGCAGCGGCCGCCTCTTCGTCGCCGGGAAGTCCGGCCTCGTCCGCGTCTTCCACCCGGCGCGGCAGGACACGGGCGGGATCTTCCTCGACCTGCGGCCCCGGGCCCGCGACTTCCGGCCGGAGACCGGCCTCCTCGGGATCGCCTTTCACCCCGGGTTCGCCGCCAACGGGCGGTTCTTCGTCCACTACTCGGGGAGGAACTTCCGCACCGTGCTCTCGGAGTTCCGCGTCTCCGCGCACGACCCGAACCGCGCCGGCCCGCGGGAGCGGATCCTCCTCGTGGTCCCGCAGCCGACGGACAGCCACAACGGCGGACACATCGAGTTCGGGCCCGACGGCTATCTCTACATGGGGCTCGGCGACGGCGGCGGCGTGGAGGGCGAGCCCCGCCACGACCACGGCCAGGACCTGACCACCCTGCTGGGCGCGATCCTGCGGATCGACGTCGACGCCGGCGAGGGCTACGCCACTCCCGCGGACAACCCCTTCGCCGGCAACGGCCGCGGCTGGCGCGAGGAGATCTGGGCCTTCGGCCTGCGCAATCCCTGGCGCTTCAGCTTCGACCCCCTCTCCGGGCGGATCTGGGCCGGCGACGTGGGCGAGAAGGACCGCGAGGAGATCAACGTCGTGGAGCGCGGCGGCAACTACGGCTGGGCGCGCATGGAGGGCCGCCTCTGCCGGGACCCCGATGGCTGCGACGATCCCGCCCTCGTCCCGCCGGTCTTCGAGTACGGGCGCGAGGAGGGACTCGCCGTGATCGGGGGCTTCGTCTACGAGGGCCGCCGCTGGCCGCAACTGGCCGGACGCTACCTCTTCGGCGACTTCGGCTCCCGCAAGCTCTGGGCCCTGCGCCGGGACGGGGACGGGTGGAGCAGCGAGCTGCTGGCGGTGGCCGACGACCATGTCCTCGCCTTCGGGAGGGACGCGCAGAAGGAGCTCTACGTGCTCGCCGGCGACGGGGTGTACCAACTCGAGCCCGCCGCCGGGCGCGAGCTGCCGCCGCCGCGGCTGTCGCAGACCGGGGTCTTCTCCCGCATGAGTCCGCCGGAGCCGGCGCCGGGGGTGAGGCCGTACGAGGTCAACGCGCCGCTGTGGTCGGACGGGGCCGGCAAGAGGCGCTACCTCGTGCTGCCGGAGGACGGCCGCATCCGGTATCGGACCGACGGCGCCTGGGAGCTGCCGGACGGCACCGTGCTGGTGAAGAGCTTCTACCTCGGAGAGCGGATCGTCGAGACGCGGCTGCTGGTCAAGCGGACCGGCCACCCGGGGTGGGACGGGTACTCCTACAAGTGGAACGACGAGCGGACCGAGGCCTTCCTCCTCGGGGTGGCCGAGACCGCGGAGTACGCGGTCCCCTCGGCCGACGGGGCAGTTACCCGCAGCCACTACTTCCCGTCGCGCGGTCAGTGCGGCGACTGCCACACCCCGGCCTCGGGATACGTCCTCGGCCTGCGCACCGGGCAGATGAACCGCGGCGGCCTGGTCGAGCGCTGGGAGCGGGACGGTCTGTTCGCCGGCGGGCTGCCGCCCGCGGAGAGCCGGGCGAGGTGGCCGGAGCCGGCGGACGAGAGCGCCCCCCTGGCGCGGCGGGCCCGCGCCTACCTCGCCGCCAACTGCGCCAACTGCCATCGCCCGGGCCACGCCATCCGGGCGCGGTTCGACCTGCGCTTCGACACGCCGCTGGAGGAGACGGGGATCCTGGAAAAGGCCCGCCTCGTGAACCTCGGGGTGCGGGATGGGTCGATCGTCGAGCCGGGGGAGCCGCGCCGCTCCCTGCTCCACCTGCGCATGCTCGAGACCGGCCGCTGGCGCATGCCGCCGCTGGCGACCGCCTTGGTCGACACTCTGGGGGCCCGGCTCGTCGGCCGCTGGATCGAGCGCCTCGGGACTCCGACGGCGGTCGAGGCTGCCGCGGGAGAGGGGGCGCTGCCCCGGGAGTTCGCCCTGCTGCCGCCGTATCCCAACCCGGCCAACGCGGGTCTGGCGATCCCCTTCGCTCTCACGGCGGCGGCAGAGGTGCGGCTGGAGCTGTTCAACCTGGAGGGCCAGCGAGTCGAGGTCCTGCTGGAAGGGCTGCTGCCGCGGGGCCGCTATCTGGCGCGCTGGGACGGCGGAGGCCGCGCCAGCGGTCTCTACCTGGTGCGGCTGGCCGCCGGCGGGCGGGCGCAGTCGCGCAAGGTGATGCTGCTGCGCTGATGCCAGGTGGCTTGGAGCAACCCGCTGGGCGCGAGAGGCCTGCCGGGAAGTTCGAACGGTCTTGCCGACCGGCCGAACCGCCAACTGGCCGGGACCGCAACGGCCGGGTTGCGGGAGACCTGCCGGGAGGCCCGAACGGGTTGCCGCGGGCCGAAGCGCCAGGGCCCCCAAGGTGGTGCTGCCGCGCTGGCGGCTGACCGCCACGGCAACGGCCGGGTTGCGGGAGAGTTGACCGAAGGCCCAACGGGCGCCCGGATGCAGTCTCGCAACCTGGGGTGGCCGCGCTGGACCCGGGTGGCTGCCGCGGAGGCCCGCCGGTTCCGGGCGCCGTCGGTGACGTGTCGCTCCGGTCGCCCTCAGCCGGGATCCCAGGAGATCTCCGGGTCCAGCGGATAGACGGGTCGCCGCAGGCGGCTGTAGTCCCGGGGGCGCGGGATCTGCCGGTCGAAGCCGGGGCTGTCGACCATCAGGATCGACGCCGCCACATCCTTGTAGGTGACCAGCGGGTTGAGCCCCTCCTTGACGACGATGAACTCCAGCGCCCGGGGATCGAGGCCGACCTCCTCGAGGAAGGTCGGTCCGCCGAGCTTTCCGGCGCGCTCGATCAGCACGATCGACAGGCCCCGCCCCTCCACGACGGCGATGGCGCCGACGGGGGTCTCGTAGCCGGAGTGGATGGAGGTGTGGCCGTGCACGTCCCGGCGCACGGAGCGGACCGTGCCGGCGAACTCCAGGGGCGGGTTGTCCTCGGTGCAGACCCGGCCGCCGATGGAGAGCCGCACCGGCGCTCCCGGCCCGGCGGCCGCCGCCTGCGGCGCCGAGACCGCGTCGACGACGCCCACCGCCGCCGAGGGCCCCACGGCGTGCTCGTAGAGGTAGCGGGCGGTGGAGACCACGTCCCCCGAGGCCCCGCCCAGGGTGCAGTCGGCCAGCTCGTTGAGGACCACCGGCCTCCCCGGGACGGCCCGGCCCATGCGCACCGCCTCCTCCACCGGGTGGATGGGAAAGCGGAACCGGTCGCGCAGGGACCACATCCGGGCCGCCAGGCGGCGGGCGCAGGCCCGGGCCAGGGCGGGGTCGTTGCGGGTGGTGACCGAGACGGCGGCCCCCTGGATGCCGACGTCGGCCCAGGGATAGCCCACGTAGAACGAGCTGCAGACGACCGCGGGGTCGGTGTCGATCTCCTCGGCCTCGGCGCGCAGCCGGTCGATCGGCTCGCCGCGGTTCTCGGCCGGCGTGATCAGGGGCAGCTTGACGAAGGCGGTGGCGAACTCCTCCCCGCACTCGATCCGCTCCACCAGGTGCTCCGCCGCCCGGCGCCCGACCTCGAGCTGGTCGACGTGGGGGTGGGTCCGGTAGCCGACGAGGACGTCGCTGGCGGCCCCCATCGTTTCGGTGACGTTGGCGTGGTGGTCCAGGGTCACGGCCAGCGGGGTCTCCGGCCACCGGGCGCGGACCCGCTGCAGCAGGTCCCCCTCGGGGTCCTCGGTCCCCTCCGCCGTCATCGCTCCGTGCAGGCACAGGAGGATGCCGTCCAGGGGTCCGGCGCCGGCCAGCCGCCGGAGCACCTCGCCGCGGATCTCCAGGTAGGCGGACCTCTCCACGAGGGGGGAGGGCATGGCCCAGGCCGACAGGGTGGGAACGACCTCGGCGCCATGCCGCTGCAGCGCCTCCAGGGCGCCGCCGACCTCCGATCCGGTGCCGGCGTGGGCCTCGACGACGGCGGCGCCGGTGAGGAACTGGGTCCGCCGGAAGTCGTCCAGCGTCGTGAGCCCCGGCGCGAAGGTGTTGGACTCGTGCATCAGGGCGCCGATGGCGATGCGCATCAGCCGCCCGTGCGCCGCTCCAGGGCCAGGTCGAGCATCCGGTCGATGGTGTATTGCGGCGCGTACCCCAGGAGGCGCCCCGCCTTCTCGTTGCTGATGCGGTAACGCCCCAGCCCTGAGAGCCGGATCCCCGCCCACGGCCGGTCCAGCCCCAGGGCCACCTTCTCGATGCAGTCCAGGAAGCGGAAGGGGGCGGCGCTGGCGATGTTGAAGATCTCGCCCGCCGCCGCCCGGGGGTGCTCCACGGCGAGGACGAAGCCGTCGGCGATGTCGTCGGCGTGGGCCAGCTGCACCTCCACCGAGGTCCCGTCCTCGTAGAGGGGGGCGATGAGGCCGGAACCCTCGGCGCGCAGGGCGTCAAGGCGCTCCTGCTCCCCCGGCGCCAGCAGGGTCTCCCAGAACTCCGGCTCGAAGGCCTGCAGGACGTCGCTCTCGTCGAGGGTCCAGCCGACGCGGTAGATGGCGCAGGGCAGCCCGTACGACTTCTCGTAGTTGGCGCACAGGCCTTCCAGAGTCGCCTTGGCCAGGGAGTAGAACCGCCCCGGCCGCAGGGTGATCTCCACCTCCTCGGTGATCACCTCCTCGTGCTCCCGGTAGATGGCGCAGAACACGGCGTCGCTGCTGGCGAAGGTGAAGAGCCGCACCGATCCCGCCTGGCGCGCCGCCTCCAGGACGTTGTAGGTGCCGCGCACGAGGTGGTCGAAGAGATGGTCGTTCTCGAGGCTGTCCTCCACGGCCGTGCCCATCTCGAAGACGGCGGCGAGGTGACAGACGAAGTCGCAGCCGGCCACGGCGTCGGCGAAGGAGGAGCGGTCGCGCACGTCGCCGTGGACCAGGGTCATGCCGCCGCTGGTGATGCCTTCAGGCTCGTTGTTGTGGACCAGGACGCGCACGTGGTAGCCGCGGTCCAGCAGCTTGGCCAGCACCCGCCGGCCGATGCGGCCGGCGCCGCCGGTGAGGAAGACGGTCCCGCTCATCAGACCAGCTCGCCGCGGTGGTCGAGGACCTTGCCAACGGCGTCGGCGATCCTGCAGACCTGGCCTTCTACGGCGAGCAGGGCGTGGTGGAAGATCCAGACCGAGCGCTCGGAGAGCTCCGTCGAGACGGGGAACTCCCCCTCCGTGAGGCCGCGGTGCCTCAGGCAGGCGACCTCGTGGAGGGCCGGGTACGGGTCCTCCACGGGCACGCCTTCGGCCCGCAGGGCCCGCTTGAAGGCGTCGCGGGGGACGCCGGCCTCCAGCACGAAGGGGTACAGGTAGTGGCCGTGCCGCCCGAGGCCGGGCTGGCGCGCCTGGGGGCGCACGCCGTCGATCGCGGCGAGCCGCTCGTTGAGCAGGGCCCCGTGGCGGTCCCGCCGGTCGCAGAGCTCCTCGAGGCGGCTCATCTGGGCCAGCAGCAGCGCCGCCTGCAGCTCGGAGAGGCGGTAGTTGCTGCCGAGGGTGAAGTGGTTGTAGTCGTCCTCGCTGCCGTGGCGCCCGGCGCTGTGGATCGCCCGCATCCTCGCCAGCAGACGCTCGGAGCGGGTGACCACGGCGCCGCCCTCGCCGCAGCACAGGGTCTTGCTCGACTGGAAGCTGAAGGTGCCGATCTCGCCGAAGGCGCCGGCGTACGTCCCGTTGAGATGGGCGCCGTGGGCGTGGGCGCAGTCCTCGACGACGGCGAGGCCGTAGCGGTCGGCGAGATGGAGGAGGGCCTCCATGTCGCACAGGTTGCCGCCGAAGTGGACGGGGATGACGGCGCGGGTACGCTCGTTGACCGCCGCCTCGACCGCGGCGGGGTCGATGGTGAAAGTGTCGGGCCGGACGTCGACCAGGACCGGCCGGATCCCCAGGCGCAGGGGCGCGGTGGCGGTGGCCACGAAGGTGTAGTCGGGGACGATGACCTCGTCGCCGGGACCGAGGCCCAGGGCCTCGAGGGCTATCTCGATGGCCACGGTGCCGTTGGCCACCGGCAGGACCTGGCCGGCGCGCTGGAACTCCGCGAAGCGGCGGCTGAACTCGGCCAGAGACCCGCCCCCGACCCCCCAGGTGCCGCTCTCGAGGGCGGCCTGCACCTGCTCCAGCTCGGTGGCGTCCTGGATCGGCCAGCCGGGGAAGGGATCCGCGATCAGGGGGTCGCCGGAGTGGAGGGCCAGGGACAAGAGGCCTCGCTGGGTTGGCGGGATGCCGGGGACGCGGGGAGCGGGCGTTAGCATAGGGCGAGGTCCGGCCTGTCACCAAGCCGCGGCCCCCTTTGGAATCCGCTCCGGCGAGGACCTATGCTTGCGCTCCGTGAGAGACGAGTTCACCACCGGTCCCGTGGAGATCAGCCAGGCCGCCCTCGCCGCGCCGCCCGGGGCCCGGCCACCATCGACCCGGTCAGCCCCGGCCATGCTCACCGGCGGCCCCGTGGGTCACGCCTCGGTGGGGCGGCGATGAGCGGGCGGAACCGCTCCCGGGGCCTGAGCCGCCGCGCCGTCCTCAAGGGCGGCCTCTACGGCAGCCTCGCCGCGGGACTGGCGCCCTCCCTGCTGCTGGGCGGCTGCAGCCGCCGGAGCCGGCGGCCTCACGTCATCCTCATCACCCTCGACACGACCCGCGCCGACCACCTCTCCTGCTACGGCTATGCCCGGCACACGAGCCCCCACCTCGACCGGGTGGCGGCCGAGTCCGTCCTCTACGAGCAGGCGACCGCGCCGTCGAGCTGGACCCTGCCCTCCCACGCCGCCCTGTTCACCGGCAAGTTCACCGCCTCCCACGGCGCCCGCTACGATCCCGAGGGGCCCCTGCGCCTCGACCGCGCCATCGACGCGCCCGCCTCGTGGGAGGTCTTCCGGGCGCGCGGCCTGGCCCCGGGGGAGACGACCTTGGCGCAGCTCCTGCGGCAGGCCGGGTACGCCACCGGCGCCGTCCTCGGCGGCCCCTGGATGAAGAAGATCTTCGGCCTCAACAAGGGCTTCGATCACTACGACGACTCCTCCATCAGCTCGATCTCCGGCCGCCTGGCGCCGGAGATCACCCGCGGCGCCCTGCGCTGGCTCGAGGGCCGGGAGGAGGAGCCCCTCTTCCTCTTCCTCAACTACTACGACCCCCACAGCCCCTACATGCCGCCCGAGCGGTTCGCCTGGACCTTCGTGCCCTCGGGGCCCGACCTGCGCGGCCGCAAGGTCACCCTCGAGGAACGGGTGGCCCTGTACGACGGCGAGATCCTCTACATGGACCGCTACATCGGCCGCCTCTTCAAGGAGCTGAAGGTCCGCGGCCTCTACGACAACGCCCTCATCCTGGTCACCGCCGACCACGGCGAGCTCCTCGGCGAGCACGGCCGCTTCGGCCACGGCAACTACCTCCACCAGGAGGAGATCCACGTCCCTCTCTTCGTCAAGTACCCCGCCGGTGAGGTCGCGCCGGCGCGCACCGACGCCCCCATGCAGCTCGTCGACGTGATGGCCCTCCTCTTCGAGCGCCTGGAGCTGCCCCGGCCCGAGGGCGTCCAGGCGGGGCTGCCCCCCGACATCGGCCACCCGGTGGCGGCGGAAGCCTATCCCCTGCCCGTGCTCAGCTCCGACGGCCACTGGCGGGCCCTGCTGGAAGGGCGCCGCAAGCTGCTCTGGAACAGCCTGGGGAACCACCAGCTCTTCGATCTGGAGAAGGACCCGGGGGAGGAGGAGAACCTCTTCGCTTCTCAGCCGCGGCGGGCGGAGGCGATGATGGGGCGGCTGAAGGGCTTTGTGGACGGGCTGCCGGCGCCGGGTCCCGCGGGGCCGGGGGGGCGGGTCGACGAGGAGACGGGGAAAGCGCTGGAGAGTCTGGGGTATCTGTAGGTCCGGGCGGCAGCCGGCCCCTCCCGTTGACAACCGCCCCCGGCCGCCTTACCGTGGGCGCAGGTCCTTCCCCCGCAAAAGGATGGGGTGATCATGAGAACTCCCGTGCTCGGCTTTCTGCTCCTCTGCCTGGCCTCCGGCTGCGGCTACCACCACTACGCCGGACCCCTGGAGCCCACCGGCGAGCAGGGCTCCTCCCTCGACGTGGCCGACGACGGCAGCGTCACCTACGCCAAGGGCCGGCTGGAGGTGGTGATACGCCCCCTGAGCGCCGAGGAGCTCAACCGCCAGTTCGCCGCCCACTCCCGGGCGGGCGCCAAGTCGACCAACCCCTACACCTTCGGCGACACCGAGTTCTTCGTCGGCCGCAAGGACCGCCAGCGGTTCACCGTCTTCAACCTGTCCATCCGCAACTACGAGTACCCCAAGGTCCTCATCGAGCCGGAGCGGGTGCGGATGGTCGCCGGCAACGGGCGCCACTACTGGAGCCTGAACGTCGAGCAGTTGGAGAACTACTACCGGGTCTACGCCATCGGCTACCGGGGCAACGACTACAAGCGCTACCGGATGCGCATCGATGTGATGATGAACTCCATGGCGCAGCCGAAACCGGTCTTCAACGGCCAGGAGACGGAGGGCTTCGTCGTCTTCCCCGCCCTGCACGCCGACGTGAGCGAGGTGGAGGTCGTCATCGACGATGCCATGCTGCGCTTCGACTACCGCGACGAGCCGGTGGAGACGGTGGATATCTCCTACCGCTTCCGGCGCGACGTGGGCCGCCGCCATCACGACGGCAACATCGAGCTCACCGCCCTGAACTGACCCCGGACGGGGCCCGCCTACAGCACGGGAACGACCTCGAGCCAGCTTCCCCCGCGCTCGGCGTTGGCCGACTCGATCGCCTCCTTCGACCCGAGGACGACCACCCGGCCGGTCTCGGCCAGCCCCTCCAGACGCTCTCCGAAATCGCGGAAGTCGGCCGCCGTCGTGGCCAGCACGGCGTCGCGCAGGCCCTGGCGGAAGTCGTCGTCCACCCCCGTCAGCTCGCGCACCATGGAGGTGTACCCCCGGGCGTCGGGGAGCTGGTACGCGTCCATCTCGCCGATGGCGCCGATGATCGCCTTGGCGCGCTCCTCCTCCGACAGGTCGAGGCCGCGCAGGAAGGCGGCGGCGCCGTCGTACACGCGGATCGTGTCGAGGAGGTTGGGGTCGCGGTAGGAGCCGAAGCCGAAGACGCCGGTGAAGGGGTCGAAGGAGCAGAACGCGCCGTAGGCGCCGCCCTGGACCCGCACGCGGTCCCACAGGTAGCTGTTGCGCAGGTACTTGGTGATCACCGCCACCGAGCCGCTCAGCTCGTAGCCCCGGGCGTAGAGGTCGCCGCCCTTGCCGACGTAGTTGACCTGCGCCGGCAGGGTCAGCCCTTCGTCGCCGGCGCCGTAGCGGGGCGACCACTCCTGCAGGTCCCCCCCGCGGGCCGGCAGCGACCCGGCGAGGCCGGCCAGGTGCGGCTCCACGGCGGCTCGGTCGGCGTCGGCCACGGTGGCGTTCATCAGCAGCGTATCGCGGTCGACGAGGTGGGAGCGCACGGCCTCGAGCTGGTCCAGCACCGAGGGCCAGTCGCCGCGGATGCGCTCCACCAGCCGGCGCAGGTAGAACAGGTAGCTCACGCCGTCCATCTGCTCGCTCACCCAGGAGGCCTCGTCGAACTGCGAGCACAGGCGCAGGGCGACGACCGAGTGGCCCCCGGGGACCAGCCCCGCCTCCTCTCCCGCCTTCTCCTCCAGGGCCATCTGCAGCAGGCGCTCGCGGTTGTCGAGGCGCACCGTGGTGAGCACGTCGCGGACGATGTCGACGAGGTCGCCGGCGCGCTCGACGGTGGACTTGCCGCGCACCAAGAACCGGGCCACGGCGCGGTCCCCGCGGCGCTGGCCGGTGACCAGGCTGTGGGCCGCGAGACCGCCCGTGCGCGCGCCGATGCGCTGCGACAGGCGCACGAAGTCCTCGGTCTCGGTGCCGACCTCGAGGAGGCAGCGCCCGAAGAGGGGCATCAGGGGCAGCAACTCCTGGGGCACGGCGCGCAGGTCGAAGCCGACGTCGAGGTAGAGGATGCCGTTGGTGAACAGGTCGTGGTAGAGGACCGGGGCGCCCCCCGCCTCGGCGCGCTCCAGGGGGATGGTCGGCACCTGCCGGTCGAGGTCGGCCAACCGCAGCCGCGGCAGCTTCGCCAGGTCGGCGGGATCGTCGGGCGCCTCCTGGCGGGCCTTCAGGTCCCGCGCCTCGGCGCGGACGCGCTCCAGGTCGCCCGCGTCCATCCGCTCCCGGACCGCCGCCAGCCGCGCCTTCTCCTCCCCCTCCTCGCGCTCCGCCTGTCCCGCGTCGGGCCGCAGGCGGACGGTGGTGCGGTGGGGGTTGTCCAGCAGGCAGCCCTGAATCAGGCCTTCGAGCCAGCCCCCCTCCAGGGCCCGGTCCCGCACCGCCTTCAAGGGCGCGTCGAAGCTCAGGGGCTCGAAGGGGTCGCCGTCGTAGAGCCAGGTGGTCAGCGACCGCAGCATGAGGATCAGCCCCCGCGGGTAGGAGCCGGTGTTGTTCTCGCGCAGGCGGAACTCGCAGGTGTTGAGCGACGCCCGCACCGTCTCCCCGTCGAGGCCGTCGCGGGCCAGGCGGCCGAGGGTGTCCGTCACCAGGGCCTCCACCTTCTCCTCGTCGTCGGCGGCGACCCCCTTCAGCCCGGCCGAAAAGATCGTCTCCTTCAGCTCCGTCTCCATGCCCGAGCCGGCCAGGTCCTCACCGAGGCCGGAGTCGATGAGGGCCTTGCGCAGGGGCGAGGCGGGCGTCCCCAGGAGGACGTGGTCGAGGATCTCCAGGCCGAGGCGGCTCTCGAAGTCCGGCGCCGGCGGCAGCAGCCAGTTGACGGTGACGTAGTGCCGGCCGCCGTCGTCGCCGTCGCCGGCGGCGTAGATGCGATCGCAGCGGCGGGGGGCGCTCCAGCGCGGCTGGCTGCCGACGGAGGAGTCCACCGCCCGGGGCTCGAACTCCGCCAGGTACTCCTCCAGGATCTCGAGGCGCCGCTCGGGCGGGTCGTCGCCGTAGAACCAGATGAAGGCGTTGCCGGGGTGGTAGAGGTCGCGGTGGAAGGCGGAGAAGCTCTCCCACGTCAGGTCCGGGATGTGCCGCGGGTGGCCTCCCGATTCGACGCCGTACGTGGTGTCCGGGAACAGGCCCTGCTGGATCGCCTCGCCCAGGACCCGCTCCGGCGAGGAGTAGGCGCCCTTCATCTCGTTGTAGACGACGCCGCTGAAGGCCAGCTCCCCCTCCTCGACCTCGTAGTGCCAGCCCTCCTGCTTGAGGACCTCCGGCGTCAGCCGCGGGTGGAAGACGGCGTCGAGGTAGACGTCGACGAGGTTGTGGAAGTCGCGCAGGTTCTGGCTGGCCACCGGGTAGCAGGTGCGGTCGGGATAGGTGAAGGCGTTGAGGAACGTCTTCAGCGACCCTTTGAGCAGCTCGACGAAGGGCTCCTTCACCGGGTACTTGCGGGAGCCGCAGAGCACGCAGTGCTCGAGGATGTGGGCGATGCCGGTGGAGTCGGAGGGCGGCGTGCGGAAGGTGATGCCGAAGACCTTGTTGGCGTCGTCGCCGTTGACCACCGACATGAGCCGGGCCCCCGTGGGATGGCGGTACAAGGTCGCCTCCGAGCCCAGCTCGGGGATGCTGCGCCGGGCTTCCGCCTCGAAGCGATGCGCGCTCATGACAGCCCCCAGACCTCGGCCGCCGTGCCCCCGAGAATGCGGTCACTCTGGGCCGTGGTGAGGAAGTCGAAGCCCTCGCGCACGAGGCGCAGCTCCTCGCCCAGGGAGAGCCAGCCGGCGCGGGTGCGGTGATGGCCGGGGTAGCCGGTGCCCCAGAGGCAGCGCTCGGCGCCGTAGGCGTCGACCAGGGCGCGCACGTAGGGGTGGGTGTCGGTGAAGGGGAACTCCTTGGAGATCGATCTCCCCTTCACGTCGGAGATCTTGACGAACAGGTTGGGCAGCTTCGCCAGGGCCGTGATCGGCTCCCAGGGCTCGGGGCCGTCCTCGAGGCGCGGGTAGCCCATGTGGTCGATGAGGAGCTTCATGCGCGGATGGCGGCGGGCGATCTCGGCGATCTGGCCGGCGAAGGGCGGGCTCGTGTGGAACTGGATCACCGCGCCGCGGGCGGCCAGGACCTCCCACATGGCACGGTTGCCGCCGGTGGTGAGGACCTCCTCCTCCGGGTAGTACATGGGGTGGAAGCGGAACCCCGCCAAGCCGCGCTCCTCCATCCAGTAGCGGGCGGTCTCGGCGTTGCCGGCCTCGTCCCGGGGGTCGATCAGCCCGTGGCCGATGAAGCGCTCCGGGAAGCGCGCCGTCGAGTCGGCGATGTAGCCGTTGTCCCAGGTCGACCACGAGGTCTGCACCAGCACCGAGCGGTCGACGCCGTTGGCGTCCATCTCCTCGAGCAGCTCGTCGGCGGTGCCGGGCTCGTCCGGCTCCGAGGTCCAGTTCGGCGCCGTGGGCCCCACGGGGTAGCGCGGCGGATCGATCTCCCAGACGTGCACGTGCGTGTCGACGATCAACTCGGTCTCTCCCCGGCCGCTGGCGCGGCCCCAGGTCTTGTGGGACTCACCATCCCTGCCCCGGCACCGGCGGCAGCGAGATCTTGCCGAGGACGGCGTCGGCCTTGGCCCCGGTGGCGGCCCTCACGTTGCCGGCGCGCCCCATGAGGGTCTCGTTGGCCAGGACCGCGAAGGCGAGGGCCTCCTTGGCGTCGGCGGGCACGCCGAGGCGGTCGATCGACCCCACCTCGCGCGGCGCCAGGGCTTCCTCGAGGAGGCCCATGAGGTGGGTGTTGCGAACCCCGCCGCCGCCGACCCAGACCTCCTCCAGGGCGCCCTCGGGATCGGCGAAGCGGTCGACGCCGGCGGCGATGGCGCGCGCCGTGAAGGCGGTCAGCGTCGCCACCAGGTCCGCCGGCCCGAGCTGCGCCTGGCGCATGACCTCGGCCAGGTACAGGGTGCCGAACTCCTCGCGGCCCGTCGACTTCGGCGGCGGCCGGCGGAAGAACTCGTGCTTCATCAGCCGCTCCACCCAGTCCTCGTCCACGGTGCCCGCCGCCGCGCGCCGTCCGCCGTCGTCGAAGCGCTCGGCGCCCCCGGTGAGGTGCATGACGGCGGCGTCCACGAGGGCGTTGCCGGGCCCCAGGTCGAAGGCCAGGACCCCCTGCTCGCGGCGGGCCCCCGGAGGCAGGGCGGTGACGTTGGCGATGCCGCCGATGTTGAGCAGCAGCCGGCCGCGGTCCGGGTGGCTGAAGAGCAGCACGTCCACCAGCGGCACCAGGGGCGCCCCTTCGCCCTCGGCGGCCATGTCGGCGGGCCGGAAGTCGCTCACCACCGGGATCCCCGTGTGCCGGGCGACGACGGCGGCCTCGCCGATCTGCAGGGTCGAGGGCGGGTCGGACTTGGGCAGGTGGCGCACCGTCTGGCCGTGACTGCCCACCAAGTCGATCGCCGCCGGCTCGAGGTTGGCCGCCTCGGCCACCTGGAGGGTGGCATCGGCCAGGGCGGCGCCGAGGGCGAAGTTCACCCGGCACAGATCCTCCACCAGGGCGTCGGGCTGGAACAGCAGGAACAAGTCCGCCTGCAGCGCCTCCGGCAGCGGGTGCGTCAGGTGGGCGAGGATCTCGAACTCCGTGCTCTCGCCCCAGCCCTCGATCTCGGCGAGGACGGCGTCGATGCCGTCGGCGGAGGTGCCCGTCATCAGTCCCACGACGCGGCGCGACTCCCTGGAGGCACTCTCGATCAGGCGCTGCACGGCTTCTCCTTGTCGGCCACCATCACCAGGCCGAAGAGGGTCCCGAAGAGGAGGGCGAAGCGGCCGTTCATCATCGAGCCGTCGCTGAGGCCGAGGAGCCCCATGGCCGTCAGCGTGGCGACGCAGCCGGCGGCGAAGGCGCGGGTGGGGGGATCGGCGCCGCGGCACAGGCGCAGGGCCCGCCGGCCCACGTGCAGGCACAGCCACGGGAACAGCAGCAGACCGGCGAGCCCCATCTTCAGCCACAAGGTCAGGTAGAGGCTGTCCACGGTCCACGCCTTCCAGGTCTCGAAACGGCCCGCATCCGGGTTGAAGGACCAGGCCGTGAAGGTCGCCCCCTGGCCGCCGCCGAGGAAGGGGTGCTCGAGGATCTCCTCCCAGGCGCTGGCGTAGCCGAGGAAGCGGCCCACCACCTGCACGTCGCGGGTCACGTCGAGAAAGGTGCGGGAGCGCTCCACGGCGTGGGCCGAGAGGGCGGCGCCGGTGAGGCGCTGGAAGGCGAGGGCGGTCAGGACCAGGGCGGCGACCACGCCCGCCGCCAGCAGGGCCGCCTTCCAGGCGCGGCGCCGGGCCGCCGGCTGGGACCGGTGCCAGAGCCAAACCGTGACCAGCAGGCCGAGGCCGAAGGCGGCCCACATGCCGCGGCCGAGGGTGATGGCGAAGCCGAGGCCGATGAACAGGAACAGGGCGAGCAGCAGCGACCGCCCCCAGCGGCGGGGGTCGTGGACGAACCCGTTGGCCAGCAGCAGCATGGCCACGGGCAGCACGATCCCCTGGCGGCGGCTGACGCGCACGAAGCTCTCCCCGGCGGCGGGGTCGACGGCGCCCAGGAACTCCAGCAGGTACTCGGCGCTCACCACGACGCCGGCGAGCACCACCAGGGGCGCGAAGAGCCGGGCGCCGTCGCCGGGGCGAGCCGCGCACAGCACCAGGAAGAACACGGCGTAGTACAGGGGGTAGCGCAGGTTGCGCAGGACCGCCTCGTTCCCGTGCCAGAAGCCGACCGCCCCGGAGAGCAGGGCCAGCAGCAGGAAGGCGGCCACCAGGCCGTCGGCGCTGGTGCGCCGCAGCCGCCAGCGGTCGAAGGCGGCCAGGTCGACGAGGGCGAAGAGGACCCCGGCGAGGAGGAGGATCTCCCAGGGCCGCAGGCCGAGGGGCAGCCGCGTGGCGTCCAGGAGGTGGACCGGGAGCGCCGCCGTGGCCACCAGCAGCACCGCCAGCGTCCGCCGCGGCGAGAACAGGACCAGGGCCGCCGCGGCCAGTGCTCCGGCGGCGAGGACCACGTGCAGCGCCGTGCCCAGCAGCAGCAGGGGCCCCGCCGTGGCCAGCACCGCCAGGGCCGCCGCCACGGCCACCAGGCGGCCGTTGTCCGGGGTCACCCGCCAGGGGCTGGAGATCGCATTCATCTCAGGACCCGCCCGCCTGGGGCTTCTGCGCCACCAGGCGGCCGTTGTCGGGGGCTACCCGCCAGGGGCTGGAGACCGCCGCGGCCGTCATCTCAGGACCCGCCACACGGGGCCGGGGCCGGCTTGCGCGCCACCAGCAGGTGGTTCCAGGCGTCGCTCTCGACGCGGTGGATCCTGTCGAGGACCAGGCACGCCAGCTGCACCAGCGCCATCAGCGGCCGCGTGAGCGGGTAGAGGCGGACCCTCTCCAGGCGCCGCAGGTAGTGGACGAAGCGCGCTCCCGCCGTGACCCAGTACCCGGCCAGGGCGTTCACCGCTACCACCCGCAGACCGGCGGCCTCTCCGAGGTGGCGCAGCCCGAAGGGGGTGAACCGGTAGTAGTCGCGGGGCTCCTCGTGGAGGCCCCAGATGTGGGGCGCCGTCAGCACCAGGGCGCCGCCGGGGCGCAGGACGCGGGCGATCTCGTCCAGGAGTCGCCACGGCCGCGGCACGTGCTCCAGCACCTGCAGGCAGAGGACGGTGTCGAAGCTGGCGTCGCGGAAGGGCAGGTCGAGGCCGCTGGCCCAGGCCTCCGGCAGCCGCCGGGGGCCGCCCCCGGCGGACGGTCCGTAGCGCCGCCGGTCCGGGTCGACGCCCACGGAGCGCTCGCTGTGCCGGTCCAGCAGCCCGGCGAAGGGCCGGGCGCCGCAGCCGACGTCGAGGAGCCGGCCGCCGGCGTGGGCCGTGACGGCGGCGGTCACGTGGCGGGCGTGGATGCGGTGGACGAGCCAGTTGACGTGGAACGGCGTGAGGGGCACGACCGGCGCGCGGGCGCTACAGCCGGTCGCGCGCGGTGTGGGGATAGTAGTCGACCACGGCGCCCTCACCGTCGATGACGTAGCAGCCGGGGAAGCGGATCGCCGTGGGGCAGACGTGGCCGGGCACGGCCAGCAGGTAGTCGCCGATCTCGGGCAGGCGGCCCTCGGGCAACTCGAAGACGGCGTGTTCCTCGTTCTGGAGGAGGAGGCGGGCATCCTTGCGGCCCAGCAGCCAGGCGCGGCGCTCCAGGGCGGGATCGGCGGCGACCGCCTTGTTCCCCGCGTCGGTGGTGATCGTCAACTGGTCGGGATAGCGGTCGACGACCTGGCACAGCACCAGCGCCGCCCAGCGGAAGGGCTGGCCGGGCTTGCCCAGGGCGCCGTTGATGTCCCAGTAGGTCACCGTCCCCGGCGAGCCGTGGAAGCCCTCGGTGCGCGCGTAGTACTCGTAGGAGTAGGAGCCGCCGCCCACGACCCGCTCCACCGGCATGCCGGCGCCCTCCAGCTGTTCCTTGAGGGCCTGCAGGTCGCGGACGTGGGCCATGGCCGCCGCCTCCCGCCCCGAGGGGTCCTGGAAGTGCTCGTGTCCGTCATAGATGTGCAGGCCCGCCGCCTCCAGCCACTCCTCGCCGTGGATCGCGGCGTAGAGGTCGGGCACCCCCTTCGGCGCCACCCCGGTGCGCCGCATGCCCGCGTCGACGTCGACCATGACCCGCAGCTTGCGCTCGCGCGCCTCGCCGGCCTCGGCCAGGCGGCTCACGTGGATGGGGGCGCTCACCGTGGCGTAGACGCGCTGCTCCGGGTGATCGGCGGTGATCCCGGCGAAGCGCCGGGTCTTGATCGCCTGCACGAGGGGATACGCCAGGACCGCCTCCGGGGCCCCGGCGTCGAGGACCATCTCCAGCTCCTTGAGGGTGGCGCACTTGAAGCCGGCGACGCCGGCGGCCAGCTGCTTGCGGACGATCGCCTCCGCCTTGTGGGTCTTGACGTGCATCATCAGGTTGGCGGCGCCGCCGACCTGCTCGCAGAGGGCGGCCAGATTCTGGTCGACGAGGTCCTCGAAGACGACCATGGCGGGCGTCTCCAGGCCGTCCGGATCGGCGATGCGGTAGGGCTCGTGCTCGATCATCCTCGGGCGCGGTTTCCTTCGGGGGCTGGGCGTAACTGGCGGAAGCGTTTGAAGATAGGAGCCCTCGCCGAGGGCTTCAACGAAGGCGAAAGCAACCCTCAGGCCGGGTGGCGCTCGCGCAGCAGGGCCGCCGCCTCGGCCTCGTTCTTCAGCTTGAGGTAGGGCTCCTCCAGGGGCATGTCGATGGCCAGGCCGGGGGCGAAGCCGCAGTCCGGGTTGAGGCTCAGGCGCCCGGCGTCGACGTGCTTCAGGGCCTCCTCCACGCGCCCCACGATCTCGGCGGTGGTGTCGATCTTCTCGAAGCGGCACTCCACGGCGCCGAGACCGATGAGGCGGTCCTCGGGCAGCCGCCTGAGGATGGAGACATCCCCGGCCACGGGGATGCTGAACTCCATCACGTACTGATCGACGTCGATCCTGCACATCGTCTCGACGATCGGGTCGTAGCCGCCCTCGGCGCCCCAGCCGCGGCGGCCGTAGTTGCGCCGGCACAGGTGCAGGGCGGTCTGCACCTTGTCGAGGCCCGAGATCATGCCGTTGATCGCGTCCGCCGCCAGGTCCATCTCGTAGCGGGCGTCCTCGAAGCTGTCGCGGTACGACGGATCGACGAGCACGCACAGGTGGGGCTCGTCGATCTGCACGACGGTGACCCCCGTCTCCTGCAGGGCCAGCAGCTCCTGGCGCAGGATGACGGCGACCTCCTCGATGAAACGGTCGCGCGTCGGATAGGCCCGGGAGGAGACCTCCCGCTCCCAGAGGCGGACCCCGAGCAGGTACGGCGACGGCACGCAGACCTTGGTCATGCGGTCGGTGGCTTCCACCAGGAAGCGGGCCTCCGACGCGATCAGCCCGGGGTTGACGACCTCCATCGGCTCGGTGACCGAGATCCCCCAGCGGTGCGGCTCGGGGCGCGCGTCCTCGCTGAAGCCGGTGGCGATGTCGGCGATGATGTGGGTGTAGGCGTGGCGGCGCCACTCGCCGTCGCTGACCAGGTCGAGGCCGGCCTGCTCCTGCACGGCGATGGCGTAGCCCACGGCGGCGTCCATCTGCCGGGACCGGGCCGCCGCCGCCGAGGCCGGACCCGGCAGCTCGGGCAGCATCTCGCGCACCATCATCGGCCGCGGCAGGCTGCCGACGACGCCGGCGGCGAAGGGGATGCTCGTGAATCTCTCGGAAAGGGCCATGCAGAGAGAGTAGCGGGGATCGGGGCCTCTGTCTACCATTGCCCGACCACCCGACACAGGAGACCGCACGATGCTCACGAAGGACCAGATCGACCACTATCACCGCCACGGCTTCGTCAAGGTGGACGGCCTGTTCTCGCCGCGCGAGACCGACGAGCTGGCTGCCGACATGGTGCGCATCATCGAGGAGTGGGGGGAGGAGACGATCGGCTGGAGGGGCCCCTGGCGCGACCGCTACCTCGACGAGGAGGAGCGCCTCAACACCAAGGCCGTCTTCCTGCACCGGCCGGACTTCTACTCCGCCGTGTGGTCCCGCGTCATCCACCACGAGGGCCTCTTGGGCGGCGTCCGCGACCTGGTGGGCGACAGCGTGCAGTGGCACCACACGGTGCTCCACGCCAAGCCGCCCGAGCGGGGCACGCCTTTCCCCATGCACCAGGACTACCCCTTCTACCCCCACGACGGCCCCGACTTCGTCGACTGCCTGCTGCACCTCGACGACGCGCCCCTTGAGAGCGGCGCCCTGCACATCGTCCCCGGCAGCCACAAGGGCGGGCCCCTGGAGCACATCCTCGGCCCGGAGACGGCGCCCCACCTGCCCCCCGACGAGTACCACCCCGACCTCATCGACACGGTGACGATCCCGGCGGCGCGGGGCGACGTCATCTTCTTCAGCTATCTCGCCATCCACTGGTCGGACTGCAACCGCACCGACGAGTGGCGCAAGGCGGTCCGCTTCGGCTACCACAGCACCGCCATGCGCCCCGTGGGCCGCGCCGACGACGACCCGCACCGCATCGACCCCGACAACATCCTGCCGCGCAACGACAACATCGTCGTCGCCGGGTTCCGCCCGGGGGAGAAGGAGCGCGCCCCGGTGCCGGCCTCGGTGCAGGTGGGGGCGTGAGGGCCGCCCTGGCGCTGGCGTCCCTCGCCGTCCTCACCGCAGCGGCGCAATCCAAGCTCATGCCCGCCCCCGTGGCCGAGAAGCGCCCCCACGAGCTGACCGCCCACGGCGACGTGCGCGTCGACGACTACTACTGGCTGCGCGAGCGCGACAACCCCGAGGTCACCGCCTACCTGGAGGCCGAGAACGACTACACCCGGTCGGTGATGGCCCACACCGAGCCGCTGCAGGAGCGCCTCTTCGAGGAGATCAAGGGGCGCATCAAGCAGACCGACTCGACGGCGCCCTCCCGGCGCGGCGAGTACTTCTACTACACCCGTTACGAGGACGGGAAGGAGTACCCCATCCACTGCCGGCGCCGCGGCTCGATGGAGGCGGAGGAGGAGGTCCTCCTCGACGTCAACGCCCTCGCCGAGGGCCACGAGTACTACGACGTCAGCTCCTGGGCGGTGAACCCGAGCCAGGACGTGCTCGCCTTCGCCGCCGACACCACGGGGCGCCGCATCTGCACCATCCACTTCAAGGACCTGTCCACGGGCCAGGTGCGGGAGGAGAGCATTTCCTCGGCCACCTCCAACCTCGCCTGGGCCGAGGACGACCGCACCCTGTTCTACATGCGCCAGCACCCCGAGACCCTGCGCTGGTACCGCCTCTACCGCCACGAGCTGGGCACCGACGCGTCGGAGGACGTCCTCGTCTACGAGGAGGAGGACGAGACCTTCGACGCCTACGTCTTCAAGACCCGCTCGCGGGCCTGGATCGTGCTGGGCCTGTGGCAGACGGTGAGCAACGAGTACCGCTTCGTCCCCGCCGACGAGCCCCGGGCCGAGTTCCGTCTGCTGGCGCCGCGGCAGCGCGACCACGAGTACACCATCGATCACGGCAACGGCTGGTTCTACGTGGTCACCAACGACGGGGCGCGCAACTTCCGTCTCATGCGCACCCCGGAGGACGCCACCGGGCGCGAGCACTGGGAGGAGGTGATCCCCCACCGCGAGGACGTGCTCCTGGAGGACGTGGACGTCTTCGACGGCCACCTGGTCACCGCGGAGCGCAAGGACGGCCTGCGGCGGCTGCGAATCCGCCGTCTGGATACCGCCGCCGAGCACGAGATCGACTTCGGCGAGCCCGCCTATCTCGCCTACACCTACGGCAACTGGGAGTTCGAGACATCGACCCTGCGCTACCGCTACCAGTCCCTCACCACCCCCGACTCCGACTACGACTACGACATGGACACGAAGGAGCGGGTCCTGGTGAAGCGCGAGGAGGTCCTCGGCGGCGACTTCGACCCCGCCAACTACCGCACCGAGCGGCTCTGGGCCCCGGCCCGCGACGGCGCCCGCGTTCCCATCTCCATCGTCTACCGCAAGGGCCTCGAGCTCGACGGCAGCCGTCCCCTCCTGCTCTACGGGTACGGCTCCTACGGCTACACCATCGACGCCTCCTTCGCCTCCAACCGCCTGAGCCTCCTCGACCGCGGCTTCGTCTTCGCCATCGCTCACGTCCGCGGCGGCCAGGCCCTCGGCCGCGCCTGGTACGACGACGGCAAGCTGCTGCGCAAGAAGAACACCTTCACCGACTTCATCGACTGCGCCGGACACCTCGTCGAGCAGGGCTACACGAGCCCCGAGCGGCTCTACGCCCAGGGGGGCAGCGCCGGGGGCCTGCTCGTGGGCGCGGTGATGAACATGCGCCCCGACCTGTTCCACGGCATCGTCGCCCAGGTGCCGTGGGTCGACGTGGTGACCACCATGCTCGACGACAGCATCCCCCTGACCACGGGCGAGTACGACGAGTGGGGCAACCCGAACGAGAAGGAGTACTACGACTACATGCTGTCGTACTCCCCCTACGACAACCTCGCCGCCGCCGACTACCCGCACCTGCTCGTCCTCACCAGCGTCGAGGACGCCGCCGTCCAGTACTGGGAGCCGGCCAAGTGGGTGGCCCGCCAGCGCGCCCTGCGCACCGGCGACTCGCGGCTGCTGCTGAAGACGGAGATGGTCGCCGGCCACGGCGGGCCGTCGGGGCGCTACCGGCGGTACCGGGAGACGGCGCTGGTCTACGCGTTCCTGCTGGACCTGGCGGGGGCGGCTGCCAAGTGACACCCGGAGATCCGCGTCCGGGAGCAAGCACCTCGACATCCGGCTCGACCCGGAGGCAAGACAGACGATGGTGCTTGAGCGCCAGGATGCCGAAGCGGTCTACGCTGCGCTCCTGCAGCCGCCAAGCATCAACGCCAGGCTGGCCGCGGCTCTGAAGGAGCATGATCGCCGGGTCTCGCCGGAGTGAGGACCATCCTCTGTCGATCGCGTTGCTGCGGTGACTTCTGCTCTCGTTCTGGCTGCACTGATTCTCTCGGCTTGGCCTGCCCAGACACGTGCAAGCTCTGACAGTGGCCCGGACGCGACTCGGAACCCTTCTCCAGTCGACACTACCAGGATCAGAGTGGGCGCCACCGTGATCATCGTCTATGGGCTGGGGTTCCGTGATCCGCTCTCCGGCGAATGGCCCGGACTGGCCAGAGCGAAGGGGACGATTCAAGCCATGGACGGGGAACGGTTGCTTCTGGCCCTGGAGGGGCGGGACTCGCTGCAGCGGATCGACCTCGAGCGCATACAGGGGCTCGATCTTGCGGAGGCGCCTTCGGCCGGAGGCGCCATGGAGGTCGTGGACACGGCTGCAGTCAGGTTCGCTCGTCCCCAGGTGGAGGGAGCGGAGCCCAGGAGGAGGGCGGGTGGTAAGCTGATCGCGGGCATGATCGGAGGTCTTGCTGGCGGCTTCCTGGGCGCACACGCGGGCGAGGGGCTCGACGAGGATGGACTCGAAGGCGGCCTCCTGGGCCTGGCCACCGGCTATACCGTCGGAACCGCATGTGGCGTGAGCATCCTCGATCCCCATGACCGGTTCATCTCTGCGGTGGCAGGCAGTGTGGCCGGACTCCTCCTCGGGGGTTCGGTTCTGTACGCCTCGGACAATCGGTGGGCCCTGATCGTCGGCCCTCCTGTACTTGCGACAATGGCGTCGGAAATGTGGGGACCGGAGAGGGCGGAAGGAATCCGCCTCTCCGCGGGTCCGAGCCGCGGCCTTCGCGGCGTATCCGCAGGCGCCCGGGTCCGTTTCTGAAGGCGGAGTCCCGCCGGTGATGCTTTGACAGCAAATTGACGTGATGTCATTATTGCAGGCATGAGAACGACGGTCACACTGGATGCGGATGTCGAGCAGCGTCTCAAGGAGGCCATGCGCAGGCAGGGCAAGGGGTTCAAGGAGACCCTGAACGATGCCCTGCGCCGGGGTCTGGGTCCGTCGGGCTCGGAATCGGAGGAGCGGCCCTTCGCGGTGGAGTCGCGTCCGCTCCGCCTTCGCACCGGGCTCGACCCGGCCCGTCTACGCGAGCTGGACGACGATCTGGAAATCGCCGAGTTCCTGCGGAAGACCGCGCGGCTCCAGGAGCGCCGGGGTTGATCATTCCGGACGCCAACCTGCTGCTGTACGCCTACGACGAGGCGAGCGCCTTTCACCTGCGCGCCAAATCGTGGTGGAGCACCTGCCTTTCCGGGCCGGAGCCGGTCGGCCTGGTCGCCGTGGTTCTTTTCGCCTTCGTACGCATCGGCACAAGCCCCAAGGTGTTCGAAACTCCCTTCTCCATTGCCGAAGCGGCCAGCCACGTCAAGAGCTGGCTGGAGGCTCCGTCAACGGAGCTCCTGGCGGTGACACGCGCCGATGTAGACCAAGCCCTGGCATGGCTGAACGAAGCCGGCTCGGGCGGCAACCTGACGACTGATGCCCAGATCGCCGCGGTCGCCAGGAGATGCCAGGCCCACGTCCACACCGCGGACACGGACTTCGCCCGCTTCCCGGGCGTCCGCTGGAAGAACCCCGTTCTCTGACTCGGAGGCGTCATCGTGGCGGCCGTCCGAGCAGTCCGTCCGTGACAGGCACGGCGTTAACCCGGCGAGAGAGTGACATGACCCGGACGTCCACAGCCAGGAGCGAGCGCTTCAATATCCGCCTCGACCCGGAGGCCAGGAAGCGGATCGAGCAGGCCGCCAGCTTGGAGGGCAAGACCGCGAGCAGCTTCATTCTGTCCAGTGCGCTGGCCCAGGCGGAGCGGACGATCCGGAGACACGAGACGATGGTGTTGAAGCGCCGGGATTCAGAGATCTTCTTCGACGCACTCCTCCAGCCGCCCCGGATGAACCCCGGACTTGCCGCGGCCTTGAAGGAACATGATCGCCGCGTCTCCCTGGACGAGGAGAAGGAGGAACGGTGGCGCGCAACTCGCTGACGGACAGGCCCGGGCAAAGGGCGTGGTCCGAGGTTCATGAAGGACCCAGGCGTTTCTTCAACACGGCCGGTCCCATGATCCCGGCGGATCACTACCACGTTCCCCCATTGGAGCGGCTCGACCTCGACGAGGTGCTGCTGCTGATCGAGCAGAAGCGCTACTCGGTGATGCACGCGCCCCGACAGACGGGCAAGACCTCGGTGCTGCTGGCGCTTGTGGAAGAGCTCAACGGCAGCGGCCGGTATCGCTGCGCCTACGTGAACGTGGAGATCGGCCAGTCCGCCCGCGAGGACGTGGGGTCCGCCATGCGGGCGATCCTGAGTCAACTGGCTTGGCAGGCCGAGTGTGTCCTGGGCGACCGGAGCGTGAGAGAGGTCTTGCGCGAGGTGCGCGAAGACGCCGGCCCCCCACGGCGCGCTGCAGGAGGTGCTGGGCCGCTGGGCCGCGGCCGACCCCAGGCCGCTGGTGTTGCTGATCGACGAGATCGACGCGCTGATCGGCGACACCCTGCTGGCCGTGCTGCGGCAACTGCGCGCCGGCTATCCGGAGCGCCCGCGCCGGTTCCCGCAGAGCGTCGTCCTGTGCGGCGTGCGGGACGTTCGCGACTACCGCATCCACTCCAGCGCCGAGAACGCCGTCGTCGCCGGCGGCAGCGCCTTCAACATCCGCGCCGAGTCCCTGCGCCTGGGCGATTTCACCGAGGGCGAGACGCGTGCGCTGCTGGCGCAGCACACCGGGGACACCGGCCAGGCGTTCACCGAGGAGGCCCGGGCCGGGATCTGGGAGCTGACCCGGGGCCAGCCCTGGCTGGTGAACGCGCTGGCGTACGAAGCCTGCTTCAGGAACAAGGCCGGCCGCGACCGCAGCCGGGCCATTTCCGGCGAGGCGATCCTCGACGCCCGCGAGCAGCTCATCCTGCGCCGCGAGACCCATCTCGATCAACTCACGGACAAGCTGCAGGAGGAGCGCGTCCGGCGCGTCGTCGAACCGCTGCTGAGCGGCACCGACTCCGCCGAGAAGATCCCCGTCGACGACCTGGAGTACGTCCGCGACCTGGGTCTCGTGCGCCGGCAGGGCCCGGTCGCCATCGCCAACCCGATCTACCAGGAGGTCATCCCCCGCGACCTCACCTACACCACGCAGGCCTATCTCCACCAGGATCCGGCCTGGTATGTCGACGCGGACGGCACCCTGCGCGTCGCCGACCTGCTGGCCGCCTTCCAGGCCTTCTTCCGCGAGCACTCGGAGCACTGGGTCGAGCGGTTCGAGTACAAGGAAGCCGGTCCCCAGTTGCTCCTTCAGGCATTCCTGCAGCGCATCGTCAACAGCGGCGGCCGCATCGAGCGCGAGTACGGCCTGGGCCGGCGGCGCACGGACCTGCTGATTCTGTGGCCGCTGCCCGGGGAGGACCGGCCGGGTCAGGCGGTGCAGAAGGCCGTGGTCGAGTGCAAGTTGCTCTACAAGAGCCTGGAGCAGACCGTGAGCGAGGGTCTCGAACAGACCCGCGCGTACATGGATCGGTGCGCCGCCGAGGAGGGGCACCTCGTGGTCTTCGACCGCACGGCCGGCGTGCCGTGGGAGGACAAGATCTTCCGCCGCGACGACACGGCGGAGCCGAGGGTTACCGTCTGGGGCATGTAGGCAGACCTTGCGCCGCCCGGAAGATCCCCGCTCGCCCCTTACTCCTTCGAGAACTCGAACACCTCCGCCGCAGCCACCTCGAGGTAGTCCCGCGAGGACAGGATCAGCGAATCCGTGAGCGAGCCGGCGTTGAAGGCGATCCGGTCGTTGCGGGCGACGGAGGAGTCCACGTAGAGCTCGAAAGGCGTGATCGGCTCGCCGAAGGGAGGCACCGCGCCGGGGACGAGGCCGGTGAGTTCGTGCAGCTCCTCCGGCGTGGCGAAGCGCAGCTTGCGGGCGCCGAAGTGCCTGCGGATCCGCCCGGCGTCCACCCGCAGGGCGGCGCACAGCACGAAGAGCTTGAAGGTGTCGTCCACCTTGAGGAGCAGGGCCTTGCCGCCCACCGAGATGTCCTCGCCCCGGGCCCTGGCGGACTCCTCCGAAGTGGCGGTCGGCGCGTGGTGCACCTCCCGGTAGGAGATCGAGCGGCTGTCCAGCCACTCCTTGATCGCGGTAAAGTGATCGCTCTTCATGCCTCCTCGCCTTGTGAGCCCCCCCGCCGGTTGCGGTGCAGCGACTCGTCCACGGCGGCTGCCAGGGCCCCCCGGTCGAGCCCGCCACCGAGAAACTCGTCGATGGCGCGGGCGGCCGCGGCGGGGTCGGCCAGGATCCGCCCGTGGTCGAGGTGCAGCGTGTCGAAGTTGCCGGCCTCTTCGAGAAAGGCCTCGACCTCGCGCAGGTGATCGGCGAAGGTGCGCGCCATCTCGGCCTCGGGGACGGCTTCGGGATCCTCCCCGCGGCGCAGGAGCATGCGGCGCTGCGAGGCCAGGACCTCCTGCAGGTCGCGGTGGATGAGCAGCACCCGGTAGCGCAGGTCCCCCGGCAGGTGGCGCAGCAGGAAGCTGATCACCTTGATCGCCTCCCCCTGGTGGGCCCGCATCCAGCTCCTGTCCCCCTCCTTGTCCAGCCGCCTGACGCGCTCCACCTCGAAGTAGCCTCGGGGGTTGTCCTCGTCGGCGGCGCGGATGCCGTCGGTGGCGCAGGTCAGGCCGCCGGCGCGCAGCATCTGCATGACCATGGAGGTCCCCGACCGGGGCAGACCCGAGACGACGACCACCGGCTCTCCCTCGCGCACGGGTCCGCCGCTATCGATGGAAGTAGCGGCGCACCTGCTCCGCCGGCGGCGGCGCCGTGAGCCGCGCGGCGATCCAGGTGGCGGCGAAGGAGACCAGCAGGCCGGCCAGGATCGGGTCCAGCTCCAGGGGGCGGACGGGGCGGAAGAAGCTGCCGTTGACGAAGGCGCCCGCCGCGTACATGGCCAGGTGGGCGGCGAAGCCGGCGATCATGCCGGTCATGGCGCCGAAGGTGTTGACCCGCGGCCAGTAGAGGGCGAAGACCGTGGGCCCGAGGAAGCAGGCCGCCAGACCGCTGCCGGTGTAGACGATGATGTCCTGCAAAAAGCGCGGCGGATCGACGGCGCCGGCCACGGCGCCGGCCCCCACGAGGCAGGTCACGGCGTAGCTGAGGACGCGGATGCGCCCCTCGGCGGCGCCGGGGCGCAGGTTGCGCTGGTACACGTCGCGCACCAGGGCCGAGGAGATCATCAGCAGGAAGCTGTCCACCGTGGACATGACGGCGGCGAAGGGGGCCGCCACCAGCAGGCCTCCGAGCCAGGCGAGGCCGGCGTTCTCGGTGACGAAGATCACCATGGCGGGCATGATGCGGTCCGACTCGGCCTCCATCCCCGGCAGCAGCACGCGGGCGCAGCAGAAGATGATCACCAGCGGGAAGTAGATGAGGGAGTAGTAGATGGTCACCGTGGCGATCGAGTGGCGCAGCGTGCGGGCGTCGCGGAAGGCCATGAGGCGCACGTAGTTGCCCGGCTGCCCGGTGCCCGCGATGGCCCACATGATGAAGAAGGAGACGGCCAGGCTCAGGGGCAGGAAGCCCTCCGGGTCGCCGGGGCTGGGGCCGGGGCCGCTCACGTAGGTGCCGGGCTGGCCGTCGCCGTAGGCGTAGGGATGAGTCTGCGGCTGCCGGAGGCGCAGCGATTCCGGGATCCACACCGTGGCCGGATCCCCGGCCACCCGGCGGACCTGGGACTCCGAGGTCAGCTCCACCACCTCCACCTGCAGGCGCCGTTCCCCCGCCGGCAGGCTGGCGGCCCTGGAGATGCGGAAGAGGCGGCCGCTGTGCGGATCCCCGTCGAGCCAGGCCCAGCTCCCCGCCGGCACCTGGGCCTCCCCTTCGGCCTCGGAGACCCGCTCCAGCTCCGCGGGCCCCAGCCGCGGCGGGGTCATCCGCGCCAGCTCTCCCGTGGCGCGCTCGAGGCCGCCCACCTGGTGCAGGGTCAGCGGCAGGAGGATGACGACGCCGGCCACCATGACCACCCCTTGCATGACGTCGGTCCAGACGACGGCGTGGAAGCCGCCGTAGGTGGTGTAGAGGACGACCACGGCGCCGAAGGCGAGGAGGCATAGGAGGTACTCGGGATCGACCCCGCCCGGTCCGAGGTAGCCGCCGAGATCCGCCGCCAGCCCGTGAAAGGCGCCGACCCCGTCGAGGAGGGTCTTCAGGATGAGGCTGCCCGCCTTGAACTGGGCCACCAGGTTGAAGGCCATGAAGAACACGATGAGGCCGGTGGCCAGCAGGCCGAAGGCGGCGGAGTCGAAGCGGTCGCGGAAGACGTCGGGCACGGTGATGGCGCCGGACTTGCGCGCCACCTGGTTCAGGCGCTTGCCGAGGAGGCCCATCATGCAGATGGGCACCACCATGTAGCTGCCGATCCACAGGGCCAGCACCCAGCCGTGGGTGTAGATCTTGGAGGGGAAGCCGGTGAAGGAGCCGCCCGAGGCCGAGGTGGCGGCGAAGGTGAGGGCGAAGGCCCACATGCCCAGGCTGCGGCTGCCGAGGAAGTACTCGCCGAGGAAGCTGCGCCGGCGCAGCAGCCGGTTGGCGACCACCGCCAGGACCAGGACCCCGGCCACGTAGAGAAGGAAGGCGGTGAGGGCGCCGCCGGCGCTCATGGCGTTCCCTCCTCCGGGGAGTCCCTTTCCTCCTGCTCCTCGCCGAGGTCGTCGTCGCTCATCACCCGCAGGCTGAACCACAGGGCGAAGGCGGAGGCCGCCGCCCAGGGGGCGGCAACGCCCCAGAGCACCCAGCGGGGGACGCCGGCCACCGTGGCCGTCCAGGCCGAGTCGCCGTACCCCGCCAGATAGCAGAAAGGCACCGTCCACAGCAGCGCTGCCACCCAGACGGCGAAGATGACGGCCGCCTCCCGCCGCGTGGAGCGGAAGGTCGGATCGAGGTCGGGGTCCCGGTGACGCATGCGGTGCCGCCGGTGGTTAGCTTTTTTGGTTCGTCGCGGAGGTGGCCGAGGACCGGCACAAGCTGTTGGCCGCCTCCGCGGGTGTCAAACCCGCCACCGGAGCGATGGACATGGCGCCGACCACCCGCCGGGGCGCGATGAAATGGGTAGCCTCCTGACCGCACCGGCAGGTGTCTCGGCGGCGCCCGGCCCGCCGACAGGTCCCGTGACATCCGCTCCAACTGGAGTGACCGAGGAGGTGGGACATGCGACGCAGAGGTTTCCTCGTCAAGACGGCAGGTGTGCTCGGCGCCGCCTCCGTGCGCACCGCCATGGGTGAACCCTCCCCCGGTCGTGGCGCACCCGCCGAGGCGGATCCGGCCTCGGACGGGGAGGCCTTCTGGTCCAGCGTGCGCCAGCGGTTCCCCCTCACCCGGGAGCGCGTCTACCTGAACACGGCCGGGCTGGGCCCTTCGCCCCAGGCGGTGATCGACGCCGTCCACCGCAAGACGGTGGAGCTGGAGGAGATCTCGGAGACCGGCCACACACAGGAGGTATGGCAGGCGCTCAAGGAGCGCGGGGCCCGCCTCTTCGGCTGCGAGGCGGAGGAGCTCGCCTTCACCCGCAACACCACCGAGGGCGTCAACATCGTCTGCAACGGCCTTCCCCTCGGCGCCGGCGACGAGGTGATCACCTCCACCCACGAGCACGTGGGCAATACCATCTCCTGGATCGCCCGCGCCCGCCGCGACGGGATCCGCATGCGGGTCTTCGAGCCCGCGGTTCAATCGGCGGCCGAGACCGTGGACCGCATCGCCCGGCTGATCACCCCCCGCACGCGGGCGATTTCCATCTCCCACGTGACCACCACCACGGGGCAGGTCCTGCCGGTGCAGGAGATCGGCCGCCTCGCGGCGCGGCACGGCCTGTGGTACTTCATCGACGGCGCCCAGTCGGCGGGCCAACTGGTGTTCGACGTGCGCGGCATCGGCTGCCACGCCTACGCCACCAGCGGCCACAAGTGGCTCCTCGGCCCCAAGGGCACGGGGTTGCTCTACGTTGCCCGCGACGCTCTCGACGCGGTCCAGGCCCGCTGGGTGGGCGCCTGGTCCAACGAGGGCGCCTTCGACATGGCCACGGGCGAGTTCGCCTTCCACCCCTCCGCACAGCGCTACGAGTACGGCACCATGAGCACCCCCCTCTTCCACGGCCTGGGGGCGGCCATGGAGTTTCTCCTCGATCTGGGCATGGAGCGCGTCTGGCAGCGTGACCAGGCACTCGGCCGGCGGCTGATCGCGGGTCTGCAGGAGGCCGGCGCCGAGGTCCTATCCCCCCTCCGGCCGGGGGAGCACAGCGCCATCGTCGCCTTCCGGCTCGAGGGGATGCCCCGGCCGGAACTGCAGCAGCGGCTGGCGCGGGAGCACCGGATCCGCTCCCGGGGGATCTACGAAGGCGGGCTGGAGGCCGTGCGCGTCTCCCCCCACGTCTTCAGCCTGGCCGACGACGTGGACCGCGTCATCGAGGCGGTGCGCCAGCTTCGCGGCTGAAACGCACGAAGGCCCCGGGGACATCTCCCCCGGGGCCTCCGATACTGACTGCTATTGCGCCGCGCTCCGGCGGAATCAGAACCCCAGCAACAGCGACACCCGGTGCACGTTGTCGAGGATGCCGAACTGCGTGTAGGCGTAGTCCACGGTGACGTCGTAGCTCGACCATGGGACGTGGACGCCCAGGCCGAAGCTGGCTCCCTCCTCGGTGCGCGGCGCGTCGAAGCCGGCGCCGGTGACCTCGTCCACCTTGCTGTCCTCCACGCCGGAGTAGTTCAGCTTGTAGCCGCCCCGGAGGCTCAGGTACTCCATCACCTCCACCTCGGCGGCGCTGTAGAGCAACTGCTCGCCGTCCTGGGGCTTGGTGGCGTCGGAGAGCAGGGTCACCTTCACCTGGTCCGCCTGCTCGTAGACCTCGATGGCGGCCCCCACGCTGAAGGCCAGCGGCAGAGGGGCGCCGATGTTGTAGAAGGTCAGGTCGTTGCCCAGGTTGTTGATGCGCGCCCCGAGCCGGGCGTTGCGGAAGCCCACGTGGTAGATGGCGCCGAAGTCGAGGGCCATGGCGCTCGCGCCGACGCCGTCGATCGACTGCTGCACCATCTTGCCCGTGGCTCCCAGGGCCAGCCGGTCGGTCACGTTGCGGGCCCAGGTCACCTGCAGAGCCAGGTCCGAGTAGTCGTAGGAGCCCGATCCCGTGTCGCGGAACCCGGTGTAGGTGGCGTCCAGGAAGCCCGGGACCTGGTCCCGGTCGAGGCCGCCGCCGTTGTCGATCCCGGCCAGGGAGAGGTTGATCACTCCGATCCCGAAGGTGCCCGCGTCGCCGAAGTTCCGGGTGACGCCGACGGCGTGGTGGCCGAGGTCGGCGATCCACTGGTTGTAGGAGTAGGTCACCTGGCTGCGGCCCCGCGGCAGGGCGATGCCCGCCGGGTTCCAGAACATCTGCGTGGCGTCGCCGGCCACCGACGTATAGGCCGAGCCGAGGGCCACCGCCCGGGCGCCGACGCCGATCTTGAGGAAGGCGCCGCCGGTGATGCCCGACTTGCGAACGGCCGCCTCCGACGAGTCGGCCCAGACGAGGGCGCCGAGGGCCAGCCACAACACCGCGCTCTTGTGAAGCTTCATCTTTCCGATCCTCCGTTCCGCATTGCCCAGTGGAGTCACTGCAGGATGGCGAAGTGGCCGGTCTGCTTGCCGCCGGGGTACTCCGCCACGTAGATGTAGAGACCGCTGGTGACCTCGATGCCGTCCTTGGAGAACATGTCCCAGAACAGGGTGCCGTCGAACTCGTTGGTGCCGTCGAAGCGAAGGACGTCGATCACCTGCCCGGAGACGTCGAGGATGGTGATCTCCGTCCCCGTGGGCAGGTTGATGAACAGGATCTTGTGCTGCTCGCCGGTGTCGTGCAGGGCCTGGCGCTTGTAGGGGTTGGGCAGCACCCGGATCGCCAGGTTGCCCGCCACCAGGTCCCCGGCATCGGCCAGGGGCGCCTTCAGGATGAAGGGCGCGCCGATGTCCTTGAGAGAGTTCAGATCGTTGGGGTCGGGGTAGAAGGCGTTGGCGGTGGTCCACCAGTAGGTCCCCTCCCACGACCCGGAGGCCCCGTTGACGTTGTTGCGGTGGGTCTCCAGCGAGGTGTAGGGCCAGCCGTTGATCTCGCCCTGCTCGTCGTCGTAGGCGGCCACGTAGTAGTAGTAGGTGAACCCGAAGCTCACCAAGTCGCTGTCGTCGGTGAACTTGTAGTTGTAGGTGCCGCTGTCGTCGCCGTCGTTCATGTAGGAACCCAGGTCGCCGGCGGGGATGTTGGCGATCAGCCGGTAGGGGCCCCAGGCGTTGGGCTCCTGGTCGCGATAGGCGTCGGAGCTGATGTTCGGGTTGTTGGCCCGGCCGAAGGCCGCCAGCTGGGCGTCGCTGGGATTCGCCTCCGTCTGCTCGTGATAGCGGTCGAGCATGCGGATACCTAGCTGGCGCGTGTCCACCCGCGGGAAGGGCGTGGACCGGTAGATCTTGTAGCCGGCAAAGTCCGCCGCCGACTCGGCCCGGTCGTCCCACTTGACCTCGATGTTGAGGTCGGGATCGGGACGGCTCGGAGCCACCTTGATGTCGGGCGTCGGGGGCGGCGCCGGCACCTGCCAGTTGTTCTCGTAGGCCCACTGGGCGGCCGAGCGCGCCCGGCGGACACCCTGCAGCCGGAACCCGCCGTACTCCGCCATGGTGATGTTGATCGTCTCCCCCACCTCCAGCGAGAAGGGACCGACGCCGACGTAGTGGTCGCCGTCGAAGCCGTGACCGATGGTGTAACCCGCGTCCCAGTCGGAGTCGCTACCGTCGGGCAGGGCGCCGGCGTTGCCCTTCTCCCAGTTCTGGGCGAAGGTGCCGTTGTACTTCATGTCCCCGCGGGGCTGGCCCCGCTCCCCCTCGGGCTTGACGGCGGCCACGAAGCTCAGCGGGTTGCCCTCGACGATGTCGGGATGGGTGGCGTCGAAGTAGTTGGGATCGGGCCTGAGGACGAAGGCGGTGCGGTCGGAGATCCGGCCGCCGTTCTCGTAGAAGGTGCCCATGGAGAGAACGTGGTTCTCCCAGGGGTTGTGATCGTTGTTGCCGTAGCCCTTGCTCACCGAGGTGTACCAGCCGCGCTCCGCCCCGGTGCCGACGGGATGGCTGTCGAAGATCGTCTTCTTGTCCGGCTGGTCGAAGCTGGAGCCATCGCCCGGAAGGGCGCCCTCCTTGACCGCCATCCACTGGGAGCCGGTGTAGATGTCGTAGTAGTAGTGGCGCCGGCGCATGGTGTTGCCCAGCTCGCGGCTGCCGTCCGGGGCCCAGGGAATGCCGTCGGGACCGGTCTCGCTCAACTGGGAAGGGGCCGGACCGGTGAAGGTGACCGGCACGTCCCACGGGTTGCCGTCGGCGTCGGGGGTGGCGTCGTAGCCGCTCACCGGACCGGTGAACCAGCCGGCCGCGCCGCGCCTCCCCGCCTGGCTGTTGGACATGGAGTTGATCAGCTCGTTGCGCAGGTTGAGGACCAGGGCCTCGATCCTGCGCCCCGTCTGCTCGGGGTTGCCGTCGCCGTCGGGATCGAAGACGCCCGTGTTGGTCAGCTCGAGCTCGAGGACGAGGAAGTCGTTCATGTTGGCGTGGTTGAGGGACCACTGGCGGAGGCGGTACTTCACGTCCACGCCGATGTTCGTCGGCGTCGAGCCCTCGTAGATCATCTGGTGCCGGTGGCCGGGGTCCACCCAGCGGGCGCCGTCGTCCGCCGTCCCGGATCCGAGGGCCGGCGTCTGGAAGGCGTACACGTAGTCCTTGGCGCGGGGATCGGAGGAGGTGGTGAAGTTGTTGATCCCCGGACTGTATTCGATCATCTCCAGGGCCTGCTTCCAGGGGATGTGGATGTTCTCTCCCCCGGGGTACATCTGGGTGGGCGTCGTCCACTGGCGGTCGAGGTTGCCCACGCGGAACAGGTAGTAGAGCTGGTTGGGGTCGGTCTCCACCTCGTAGTAGGTCTTGCCCACGTTGGTCGGCAGGTAGGTCTCCCACAGGTCGCCCGCCATGATGACGCCCGGGCCCTGCGCGCCTGCCGTCCCGGCGAGGAGCAACACCAGGATGCCGGCGCTCGCCGGCTTCAGGTACTTGATCATCGTATTTCCTCCCATGGAGTCCCTGATCGGCTCAGAAGTCCAGGCTCACGCCGAGCCCGATCTGGCGCGGCGGACCGTACAGCGGGATCGACTGGCCGCTGAAGGCGCGGTTCAACTCCCCTGTCGGATCCTGCTCCTCTTCCCACAGGACCTGGCTGGGGATGGTGGAATTGTCGAAAGCCAGCACGTTCTCCCGGTCCAGCAGGTTGGTGATCTCCAGGAAGAGGCCCGCCCGGGTGCCGAGCAGCTCCAGCCCCCGGGTGAGGCGCACGTCCGTGCTCGCGTTCATCGGGCCCCGCTCCGTGGCGCGCTCGCGGGGATCCTCCGAAGTCTGGGTCAGCGCGTAGAGGAAGCCGCTCTCCAGGCTCTGGATCAGCGACAGGTCGATACCGCCGGGCAGCTGCGCGAGCAGGGACAGGCTCAACTGGTGGGCGCGGTCGAAGCCGGTGGTGAGGGAGTTGTTCCCTCCCCGCACGTTGCGCTCCACCGTGTTGAAGGTCTCCCGGTCCTCCAGGGGGATCTCCGTGTCGCCGGCGGCAAAGGCGTAGCTCGTCTTGTCGGGGTACGGCGTCAGCCGGCCGGCTCCGCCCGAGGCCTTGATGTAGCTGAAGGCGTAGTTCAGGCGCCCCGAGATCATCTTGCCCGGACGCCGGAAGAGGGAGAGCTCGATGCCGCGGGCGTCGGCGTAGCCGAAGCTCGTGGTGAAGGTGTAGGAGCCGAAGCCGGCGCCGGCGGAGGGGTCGGGGTTAACGGCGTAGCCGATGCGCCCGTAGTTCTCGATGTCGCGGTAGTAGGCGGTGATGTCGGCGAGGTAGTCGGGATGGAAGCCCCACTGCAGGCCCATCTCGTAGGCCGTGGCCTCCGGCGGATCGGCGTTCACGTCGCGCACGTTCGGCAGCGACGGATTGGCGAAGGTGCCGTACTCGTCGTAGAGCTGCGAGAACGGGGGCGGCGTGTAGAACTTGCCCCACGAGTAGTGCATCGCCGCCGTCTCGGAGATCGGGTGCGAAATGCCGAGGCGCGGCTGCCAGAACATCTTGGTATCGGCGTCGTCGCCGAGGCGCGCCTTGCGCGTGATCTGGCCGTTGGACAGCGTGTCCTGCATGGAGGGATTGAAGAAGTCGGCCAGGACCTGTGCCCCCGGGTTGAACATGTCGAGGCGCACGCCGGCGTTCACGATGACGCCCTCGTACTCCATCTTGTCCTGCACGTAGAGGGCGGTCTCCACCGGATTGAGGGTGTACGCCGTCGTCTCGAAGGGGAAGTTCGGGTCGTAGATGACCTTGACCTGCGTGCGCTGCTGGTACTGATCCAGGGTGTGGCGCCGGTAGAGCAGGCCGGTCTTCAACTGGTGGTGAAAGTTGTACTGGTGGGTGAGGTCGGCCTTGAGCTGGGTGACGTTGCGCTTGAGTTCCTCATAGTAGAACCCGGGCTGGCCGAAGCGGTACTGGTTGTTGGAAAAGCCCAGGGTGAAGAACCGCTCGTTCCCCGGGTCGGAAGTGAAGAAGGTGAAGTTGCCGTCGGCGTCGACGGCGCTTCCTCCCACGCCCAGGTAACGCTCGGACTCCTCGGCCGAGTCGATGCGGATGAAGTCCCCGCCCTCGTCCAGGGTGGAGACGCCGTCGCCGTTGTCGTCGGAGAACCCGAACTCGCTCGTCCGGTTGAGCTGGGAGAGCTTGACGTCGACGATCGTCCGGTCCGAAACGGTGTGGGTCAGGCCCAGGTAGCCCAGGACTCCGAGCTTCTTGTTGCCGATCGCCCCTTGCGGGTAGAACTTGAAGCGGCCGTTGAAATCGCGGTTCACCCAGCCGCCGAGCCGGCCGCCGTCGTCGACCGACACGTTGGCGGTGACCTTGAGGGCGTCGGTGGGCCGGTGGGTGGCCTTGAGGGAGAAGCGGGCGCCGCGGTTCAGGGTGTTGGAGAAGTTGCCCTTGTCGTCGAGGAAGCGGCCGCTGAAGAAGAAGTTGCCCCGGCGTGTGAGGGGGCCGCCCACGGAGAGCTCGAGCTCGTGGCGCAGGGCGTCGCCGTAGCCGATCTCGTCGATGGTGCTCTCGTCGAAGCCGTAGTACTCCGCCTTCGCCTTCTCGGCATCGTCGTCGGCATTGGCGAGGGCGGCGCGCTCCTCGAGGTACTTGGAGAGATCGTTGTAGACGTCGGGACCGGCGTTCTTGGTCCCCGGGCCGGTGCGGTAGAACACGCGGGTCTCGAGCTCCTCGCCGCCCTCCCGCGAGACGACGTTGACGATGCCGGCGGTGGCCGCGTCGTACTCGGCGTTGAAGGTCCCGGAGATCACGTCCAGGCTCTGCACGGAGGAGGCGTTGACCCCGACCGAGGTGAACTCGCTGCCCACCGAGCGGTGGGTCGCCGTGTAGGGCGAGTAGACGCCGTTGCCCTCGCCGGCACGGAAGTAGCTGTCGGAGACGTCGATGCCGTCGAGCAGGACCTTGGTGTCGGCCTTGCGGCCGCCGCGGATGAAGCCGCGGAAGGAGCTGGGCGTGGTGTTGATCAGGTCCTGCAGGCCGGAGACCGGCATGCTGTTGTTGATCTCGCTGGGATCGATGGTCTGGCGGGTCGAGGTCAGGCTCTTCTCCACCGGGGGCCGCTCGGCGAGGACCACGACGACGGGCCCCTTGATCGCCTCGGTGGCGAGGGCGAAGTCGACGGTAGTCGTCAGATCCAGCCGCACGGCCACCTCGGTCTTCTGAACGGTCTGATGGCCCACGTGGCCGGCCTCGACGACGTAGCGGCCGGGCGGCACGTTGAGGATGAAGTAGCGCCCCTCGTCGTCGGTGACGGTCCCCACACGGAAGCCGCCGACCTCGGTGCTCACCCGGGCCCCTATCAGGGCCTGCCCCGAATCGTCGGTGATCGTGCCCGAGATCTTGCCGTAGCTGGCCGACGCGGGCTGGGCGCCCAGCGCCAGGGCCAGCACCACGAGGGCGAGTGCGGGTCGAACCCTTTGCAGCACCTCCATGGCCTCTCCTCCGGAGTGGTTCCTCAGGGCTCCGGCGCACGGTGTCCGTCGACGGTGCGACGGGTCGCCGCGGCCGTGCGGAGCCGGAACAGCGGAACTGACTGTGAATTCTGCGAAAGTGCGAAACTTCTATTTTAGGGCCGCAGGGCCCGATTACGCAACGTTTTTTTTCGCAACGTTTTCACGGAGCGCCCCGGCCCGCGCCACCGGTCGGACTACCAGAAGAACAGGTGGTTGCCGGTCATGCCGGTGATCCCGTCGATGAGACACCACAGGCCCCCGGTGGCGTAGTGTCCGAGGATGAGCCCCAGGAAGAAAGGCCGGGCCCGGCGGTAGAGGGTGACGCCGCCGTAGCGCAGGACCGACGCCTTCACCAGCCAGCCGATGAAGATGCTGGGCATGAGGTGGTGGGTGGTCCACATGGCGCTGATGGGAAAGGCGATGGGATGCACCGGGAACCAGAGGAACCGCTTGGAGGCCAGGGTCAGGGCCAGCTGCACCGCCCCGCCCGCGCCGGTGACACCGAAGAACTCCCAGGTGAGGTTCGCCGGGTTGGCGAGGTGGTAGGCGGTGAAGGTGTAGGGCAGGGTGGCGGCTCTCTCTCCGAAGAACCAGAAGCTGAGGTTGAGGGCGCCGTGGCGGTAGCCGAGGGTCAGGACCGTGGCCGCGGAGGCGCCGGCGGCGCACAGCACCGCCAGCAGGACGGCGGCGGCCAGGCGGCGCCGGTGCCGGGTGATGTACTCCTCGGCCAGCCGCAGGCCGTGGATGACGGCGGCCATCAGAGTGACGCGCATCCCCCCGGCCCAGGGGAAGGTCATGCCGAGGGCGCCGAGGTTGGCGTGTCCGAGGGCGCTGGCGCCGAAGGTGCCGATGAGGGCGTCCACCGGCACCAGGGGGGCCTTGGTCACCGCCAGCCCGCCTTCGGCGACGATCCGCGTGAGGCCGAACATCACCCCCAGGGCGGTGGCGATCAGGAGCGGCGCCAGCCACCAGGCCATGCCGGCGGCGTGGAGCCAGATCCACATGACCAGCACCGATGCCCCCAGAAGGCCGACGGCCTGGCGGTACGACAGGATCTCGCCGCCGTCCTCGCCGGTGCCGGCGGCGACTTGGCGCCAGATCCGCTTCAGGTGGTGGCGGGCGACCCACAAGGAGCTGGCGGCGAGCACCGCCAGGGCGCCGAAGCCCTGGTAGGCCAGGTAGGCCGAGCCGAGGGCGATCCCCTCGACGCGCTGGGTTCCGGGGACTCCGAAGTGCAGGAGCACGGCCCGCTCGAGGGTGGTCAGCAGCCCGAGGAACCACATGCTGAAGCCGAGCTTGGTGCTCAGCAGGAAACCGAAGCCGACGACGGCGTGGCTGATCGACCAGCGCAACTGGAACTTGCCGTCCCAGAGGTAGTAGTACTTCCAGATCGGCACCCCCTCGGGCACGATGGGGTAGTAGTTGTGCAGGGCCCGCAGGGAGTACTGCAGGAAGGGGATCAGGATGCCGATCCAGACGGCGGGATTGCGGAAGAAGGCGCTGATGACCCTGCGCCCCTCGCCGTCTTCGCCGATCATCGAGATCGGCACCTGCACGAGGGGGAAGGTGAGCCGCTCGTGCTGGATCCACTGCTTGCGGACCAGCACCATGAGCGCCGTCATCGCCGCGTACGCCGCCAGCAGCATCGGCAGCCATCCCAGCAGCGGCGCCAGCCACGCCGTCCAGGGCAGGGGCGTGCCCGACGGCAGCCCCTCGTAGAACCACTTGACCGCCTGCGAGTCGGAGACCCGCATCCACTGCGGCAGGAAGGGCACGATCTCCTCGGCCCAGCCGTTCTCCGGCGTGGAGAAGTAGGTCCCCGAGGAGATGTGGGGCAGGAGCTGGCAGACGAGGCCGAGGGTCGGGATCGTGCAGGCCACGGCGGCCATGATGTAGACCGTGGCCTGCTCGGCGGCGGTGAACCGCCAGCTCCGCTGCAGCAGGCCGAGGAGGGGGTTGGCCGCCAGCAGGAACAACAGGAAGAAGAACACCGCCCCCGGCGTGCTGTAGTCGAAGTGCAGCGGCGAGCCGGAGACGATCAGGTTCTCGTAGGGAGCGGCCACCCCCAGCAGGACGGAGACCACGGCGCCGGCGAAGAGGGCGCGGAAGGTCACCGCGCCCTGGCGCGAGGTGGATCGGGCCGGGATGGGAGTGGGTCCGGGGATCGGTTGCCAGGTCCGCGAGAAGGAGGACGGGGTCGCGACTAAGGTGGGGGGCGGCCAGCGGCCTCGACAAGCCCGGCCCCGGCCCGCCATGGGGTGCTCGAACCCACGGACGGCTCGCCTTCCGCATCCCTTGCGCCTCGACGACGGGCCGGACCATCTTCGCGGTTCAGCGAGCCCCTCGCACCGGGGCCCCGGGCCCCCTTCCCCTTCGCCGATACGAGACGAGCATGACGCCGACTTCGCGCCAGGCCTACGTCGAGCGCCTGCGCCTATGGGTGCCCGGCGCCCGGAGAGAGGCCGAGGGCCTCCTGGACAGCTGGCTGGCCGACCTCGCGCCGGAACCGCTTTCAGGCCTCCAGCACCCGCCTGCGCGGCCGATCCTCCTCGCCCTTTCCGAGGGTTTCCTGGCCCGCTAGGACGGCGCCGAGGCCCTGTCGGATGCGGCGGCCCGGCGGCTGGCCGGGTACGGCTGTTTCGCCGAGGCCTATCCGCGCCACCTGATACCCGATCGGCCCGAGTTCGCCGGCGGCCTGCCGGCGCAGCCCAACTTCTTCCACCTGTCGACGATGGCCGAGGCCTACCTCGGCATCCGCGAGAGCGCCGCGGTCACCGACGATCAGCACCGGGCGATCCGCGGGATCCTCGCCGAGAGCTGCGACCTCATCTTCTCCTTCCCCGAGTGGGGGGCCCACAACCGCGCCGCCATCCGCGCCTGGGGGCTGCTCGCCGCCGCCCGGGCCTGTGACGGCGACCGCCGCGCCCCGCGCTGGGAACGCATGGCGCGCGAGCTGATGGCCGACAGCCTCGAGGGCTGGACGATCGAGGACGCCATGCACTACCACTCCATGTGGACCCAGGCGATCCTCGGCTACGTCGATCTCGCCGGCGGGGAAGCGGCCTTCTTCCGCCAGCCCACCAGCCGCTTCTACTTCGAGTACTACCTCAACCTGCTGTGTCCCATCGGCGGCGTCGCCGACTTCGGGGATTCCTGGTGGGGATCCAACCTGCCGAAGTACCTGCCCATCTTCGAGCGCGGCGCCCGCGAGTACGGCGACGGCTGCCTGCGCTGGGCCGCCGGCGAGGTCTTCGGGCGCCTGATGGAACGCCACGGCCCCGGTCCCTTCGGCGACCCCGTGATCTGGGTGCAGGCGGCCAACTGGGTCCACGAGTCCGTCGAGCCCCGGGCGCCCACCTGGGGGGGCCGCGAGGTGCTGGACGAGCTGGCGGGCAAGAAGGTGGTCTTCCGCAGCGGCTGGTCGCGGCAGGACACCTTCCTGCTGCTCAACTACAAGCCGGACACCGACTACGGCCGCACCCAGCGGGACTACCTCGAGCACACGATCCCGGTGGAGGCGGAGAAGGCCCATCACGGTCACGCCGACGAGAACAGCATCTCCACCCTCACCAGCCGGGGGGCCCTGCTGCTCCACGACGGCGGCTACCGCGAGCAGCTGCCCAACGGCCAATACCGCGCCGACCTCTACCACAACCGCGTCGTCGCGCGCAACGAGCTGATGCGCGAGGGGGACTCCCTCTACGAGTTCCTCCACAACGACGGGCGCTACCGCCCGGTGGAGACGAGCCGCATCGACTACCGGCGGTTCTCGCGGGTGGAGTTCTCGCGCACCCGCCTCGTCGACCGCGGCGCCGGGTACCTGCACGACCGCGTCGTCGCCTGGCTCCTCGACGAGGAGATGTTCCTCGTCATCGACGGAATCCAGGCCCTGCGGGACGACGTCTTCACCTTCTCCAACCTCTACCACACCCAGAGGGTGCTCGACGAGGGGGAAGGCTGGTTCGACACCGCCGTCGACTCGGTGCGCACCGAGCCGGGTGGGGAGGTCTACGCGGCGCCGGAGAACGCCGCCGCCCTGGCCGTGATCTGTCCGACCCAGCCGTGGTTCTGGCAGGGGCAGGAGCCGGTCCGCCGCCACTGGCAGGAGGAGATCCTCCTCCACCAGACGACCTCGGGACGGCTGGCGGCCGGCAAGTGGGTCGTGTTCTACTCGGCCCTTGCGCCCCACGACCGCGGCGAGGACCCGGCCGCCATCGCCGCCCGCATCCGCGTGGCCGACGTCGACCGCTCATCCGCCGCCGGCCTCGTGGTCGACTCCGACCGCGGCGAGACGCTCGTGGGGGTGAAGCTCGACCGCGAGGAGGAGCTGCTCATGGAGGACGTCCGCCCGCGCTACACCTGGGACTCCGGCCGCACCCGCTACGGCTGGGTCGAGACCGACGCCCGCTTCGTGTGGTCCCGGCGCCGGGAGCGGTCGGTCTCCTACGCCTGCACCGAGGCGATGCGCCTCGACTGCGGCGGCACCACCTTGCTGGAGGCCCCCTCGTACCAGTTCACCCTGCAGTACGCCGGCCCCAAGGTCAGGGACAGCCCCTCCAAGTGGCGGGCCTGGGAGGAGGAGGATGTGGCGCTTCCCGCAAGCCGTTACCAGTCGACCACGGACCCGTCGTCGGCGTCGTAATCGACGCGGTAGGGGTGGGGCTCCCCCACCTGGCCCCTGAGCTTGTCCTCGTCGATGGTGATGCCGAGACCGGGGGCGGTGGGCAGCGGCCGGTACCCCCCGACGACCGGCGGCAGGGGCTCGGCCAGCAGGTCGAGGTACTCGTGGTCGCCGCCCTCCTGGGCGAGGAAGTTGGGGATGCAGGCGGCGATCTGCAGGCTCGCTGCCAGGGAGCACGGGCCCTGGGGGTTGTGGGGCGCCAGGGGGGTGTAGTACGACTCCGCCATGCCGGCGATGAGGCGCAGCTCGGTGATGCCGCCGGCGTAGCAGACGTCGGGCTGCACGATCGTCGCCGCTCGCTTCTCCAGCACCTCGCGGAAACCCCACTTGGTGAAGATCCGCTCGCCGGTGGCGACGGGCACGTGGGTCTGGCGCACCAGCTCGGCCATGACGTCGACGTTGAGGGCCTGCACGATCTCCTCGAAGAACCAGGGGTTGCAGGGCTCCAGGGCCTTCATCAGCAGCAGCGCCGTGGGCGGCTGCACGGCGCCGTGGAAGTCGACGCCGATGTCGACGCCGTCGCCGTGCTCGTCGCGCAGGGAGCGGAAGTGCTCGACGGCGGCCTCGATGGCGCGCGGGCCCTCCACGTACTTGTGGGGCGCGCGGGACTCCACCGGGACTCCCGTCTTCATGGCGGTGACGCCCGTCTCGGCGCTGATCGTGCCGTACACGCGCACGCGGTGCCGGGTGGGTCCGCCCAGCAAGCGGTACACGGGCACGCCGAAGCACTTGCCGGTGATGTCCCACAGGGCCTGGTCGATGCCGGAGAGGATCGCCGTCTTGATCGGGCCGCCGCGGTAGAAGGCGCCGCGGTGGATCGCCTGCCAGTGATGGGCCACGGGGCGCGGGTCCTTGCCCACGAGGTAGTCGGCGACTTCGAGGGCGCCGGCGGCGCAGGCCCGGGCGTCGTCCTTGAGCATCTCCCCCCAGCCGCTGATGCCGGCGTCGGTGGAGATCTTCACGAAGACCCACGAGTTGCGCAGGATGAAGGTCTCGATCGCCGTGACCTGGATCGACTCGTCCGGGCCGACCGGCCCTTGGCGCAGATCCTCCCGGCCGGTGTCGGCCTCCCTGTTCTCCATGTCGCCCTCCCCTGTCAGCGGCGGCGGTAGCGCACCTCGCGGCCCGTCTCCGCGCTCCGGTAGATCCCCTCGAGGATCTTCGTCACCTTCAGCCCCTCCTCGCCCGTGGCCAGCGGTTTCCGCCGCTCGATGATGCTGTCGACGAACTCGTGGTACGCGGAGGGCGTCGGCTCGGTGCGGTAGTCGAGGCGCTTGGTGAACATGTCGCCGCCTTCGTCGGTGTAGATCTCGGCCTCGTGCCGGCCCGAGTCGCCGAAGCGGTGGACCAGCCCGCCCCGGTCGCCGTAGAGGCAGGTCTCCAGGTGCTCCTGCTTCTGCTGGTTCAGGGCCCAGCTCGCCTCCAGGATCAGGGTGGCGCCGTTGGCGCACTTCACCAGGCCGCAGGCGAGGTCCTCCACGGTGTAGCTCTCCCCCGCCTTCCGCGCGACCTCCGGGGCGATGACGCTGTACGTCGATCCGGTGACGGCCACCGGCTCGGGGTAGCCCATCAGCCACAGGGCGAGATCGAGGCGGTGCACGCCCAGGTCGATGAGCGGGCCCCCGCCGGAACGCTCGCGGTCGGTGAACCAGCCGCCGAGCCCGGGGATGCCGCGGCGGCGGTGCCACACGCTGCGGCCGAAGTAGATCTCGCCCACGGCGCCGGCGTCGACCTGCCCCTTGAGAGCGAAGCTGGCCTCGGTGAAGCGGTAGGAGAAGTTGATCATGAGGTTGCGGCGCGACCGGCGGGCGGCGGCGTTCATGCGCTCCGCCTCCTTCACCGTCATCGCCATCGGCTTCTCGCACAACACGTGAAGACCGCGCTTGAGGGCGGCGATGGTCACCGGCGCGTGCAGGTGGTTGGGCAGGGCGACGCTGACCCCGTCGAGGGCCTCGGCATCGAACATCTCTTCCGTGTCGTTGTAGGTGCGCTCCACGCCGAGCTCCGCCGCCACCTGCGACAGACGCCCGGTGTCCTGGTCGCAGAGGGCGACGAGATCCGCCCGGCCATGGGAGTGGTAGCCGCGGGCGTGCTCCTGCCCGTTGCCCAGGCCGATGACGGCCATTCTCACGTTGCGCTTGCGTCGCGCCATCAGGGATCCTCCACGTCGACCACGGCCCGGGCCTCCGGCGACAGGCGCCGCACCGTCTCCGGGCTCAGCCACTTCCGCTGATCCGTCTGTTGTTTCTCGTCCCGCCTGCAGTAGTAGCAGTGCATCGCCGCCCTTTCGGAATCGCTGCGGTTGAGGGTGCCGCCGTGCCACAGGTGCGAGTTGAAGACCACCACCGTGCCCGCCGGGCCCCGCAACTCCACCTGGCGGGGATGGTCGGCCGTGGGGTCCTCCATCGCCTCGCGGGGCAGCTGGCGGCTGCGATGGGAGCCCGGCACCACCCGCGTCGCGCCGTTCTCCCCGGTGAAGTCGGTGATCAGCCAGATCGAGTTGCAGACGCGGTAGTCGCCGGGGGCGACCCCTTCGCCCCAGTCGGCGTGCAGGCCCTGCCGCCCCTCTCCCGGCAGGGCGGCGCGGGCGTTGAGGGAGGAGAGCCGGAACCGCGGCCCCAGCACGTGGCGGATCGCCGCCAGCAGCCGCGGCTCGGTGACGCACTTCTCGAAGACGGGGTCCTTGTCGATGAGGTTGGAGAGCCGCACCGTGCCCTCCTCCTGGTGCACCTCCAGGCCGGCGCGCTCCCCTTCCTCGGCGGCCAGCTCCTGCAGCCGCCGGCGCCAGGCCGCCGCCTCCGCCGTCGTCAGGATCCCGGGCAGCGGCAGGTAGCCCTGCTCGTCGAGGAACTCCTTCTCCTCTGCCGTCAGCACGTCCTCGTGGACGCCCAGGCTCTCCAGGGCCTCGACGATGGTCATCGTTCGCCTCGCTTCAGCTTGCCCCCGACGCGGAGGAGCTTCCATCCGAGGGTGGGAAGTGTCAGTTCCATGGCGCCGTCCCGCAACGGAATGGCCCCGCCGTCGAGGGCGTCGGCGGCAAGGGCGGCCGGCGGCAACCCCAGTCGATCCAGGTTCAGCTCGACGGTCACCGTCCGCTGCGCCCCGTCCATGTTGGAGACCACGGCGAGGAGCCCGTTCTCCGGGTGGCGGTAGAGGCTTGCGTGAGCGTTGGCGGGGGAGACGCGCACCACATTTCCGTTGCTCCAGTAGGGCAGCCACTCCGCCTTCTTGCGGCCGAATGTGTCCATGACGCGCCAGATGGAGGCGGCCAGGTCGAGCTGCTCGTCCGGGTAGTGGGGGCGGACGGGGACGTCGTGGAGGAGGGTGAAGGCCCAGGCCTGCTCGTAGTTGTAGGCGGCGCCGGCGTGGAGGAACTCGGCCGGCACCCCCCACTGGCGTCCCATGAACTCGGCGCGGAAGGCGTCGAGGGGCAGCAGTTCGGCCAC
>JAJDTN010000068.1 GCA_022827165.1 Candidatus Latescibacterota bacterium | reverse complement strand
GGTCTCTGCCCTCGCTGCATGTTTCCTGGCTTGCAGGTGAGCGATTGGCTATTGGTCCGGAGTTCGCTTTTCGGAGGACTTCGTCGGACTTTGAGTATGTAGGAGAGAGTTTCGACGCAACGTTCAATGAACTCTGGCTGGGAGGCCGGGCCGCCTTCTTTCCGGGAGGCAGCTCAATGCCCGGCATCTACCTGTTGGGGCAAGGCTCCCTGAGTTGGTATGACTGGGATGACCGTGTCTCCAGGAATGATGCGTCCGAGACCGATTACAGCGCCGGGTTGGGTATGGGTTACCAATGGCGCATCGGGCCTGCCCTCCTGCTGCGAATGGAAGGGCAATATCGACGATGGCTCGATGCCGAAGCTGACGTCTTCTCCCTCGTCCTCGGGCTCGGCACCCGGCTTGGCGGCAGCTAGAGCCAACCCCTGACCGGGGCCAGCCACCGATTCCCCGTTGTCCATCGGAGCCGCCGCGCCTAAGCTCCGGCCGGCCCCCACGCCTCCGTCTTGAAGCAGTCCACCCTCGTCATCCTGGTCAGCGCGGTCATCGTCGCCGTCTCCATGGGCGCGCGGCAGTCCTTCGGCCTGTTCCTGCAGCCGGTGACGGAAGCGCTGTCCACGGGCCGCGAGACCTTCAGCCTCGCCATGGCCCTGCAGAACATCCTCTTCGGGCTGCCCATCGCCGGGATCCTCGCCGACCGCATCGGCCCGCGCCGGGTGGTGGCCGGGGGAGCCCTGCTCTACGCCGCCGGCTTCGCCCTCCTCGCCGTCGCCAGCGCCCCCTGGCTCACCTTCCTCTCCCTCGGGGCCCTGGTCGGCCTGGCTCTCAGCGCCACCTCGTACGTCGTACTTCTCGGCGCCGTGGCCCGCGTCGTGCCCGCGGAGAAGAGGGCCTCTTCCTTCGGCATCGTCACCGCCGCCGGCTCCTTCGGCACCTTCGCTGTCGTGCCGCTGGTCCAGTGGCTGATCCAGACCGTCTCTTGGCAGGCGACCCTGCTCTACGGCGCCGCCGTGGTGGCGGCCATCGCCCCCTTCGCCCTCGGATTCCCGCGGGCATCGCAGGCCCCCGAGGCCCCCCGCGCCTCCGACCTCGAGGACAGCTTCTCCCGCCAGTTGTCTCGCGCCGGCCGGCATTCGGGGTACCTGCTGCTCAACGCCGGCTTCTTCGTCTGCGGCTTCCACGTCGCCTTCATCGCCACCCACCTGCCGCCCTACCTCGGCGATCACGGACTGCCCGAGATGGTCGCGGCCACGGCCCTCGCCCTCGTGGGGCTGTTCAACATGGGGGGATCGTGGCTCTTCGGCCGCCTCGGCGACCGCTATCGCAAGAAGTACCTGCTCAGCTTCCTGTACCTCGCCCGGGCCGTCGTCATCAGCGGCTTCCTGGTCGTGCCCGTCACCACCGCCACCGCCCTGGTCTTCGCCTGCGCCATCGGCTTCCTGTGGCTGGCGACGGTGCCCCTCACCAGCGGCATGGTGGCCCAGATCTTCGGACCGGCCAGGCTCTCCTCCCTCTACGGCATCGTCTTCTTCAGCCACCAGGTCGGCGGCTTTCTCGGGGTCTGGCTCGGGGGCCGCATCTACGACGCCACCGGGTCGTACGACGCGGTCTGGGTCGGGGCTGTGGTGCTGGGGGTCGCGGCCGCGGTGGTCCACCTGCCGATCAGGGACCGCGCCCTCGGCGGCCTGCCGGCAGCACCTGCAACGGGCTGACGGGCTCCCGCGGCCGATTCCCGGAAGAGCCAGAGATCAACTGCCGCCGGTGTGCAGCCCGATCACACCGCAGCCGATTCGCGCCCCCGCGGCGCCCGAAGGCTGCGAGGTGAAGTCGTCGGCTCCCTCATGGACGATCATGGCCTTGCCCAGGACATCCCGGTCGGACCCCGTGTCCAGCTCCCAGAGGTCCGTCGTCAGTCCAAGGGCGCCCTTGCCATCGTCGCCGACGGTCATATTGCCGATGTCCCCGAGATGGAACTCGCCTTCCCCCCACTTCCCGTGGGCGACGTCGGTTGGGTTCCAGTGGCCGCCGGCCGAGGTCCCGTCCGCGGCGCTGCAATCCCCTTTCTCGTGGATGTGAACGGCGTGTTCGCCCGGAGCGACGTTCTCCACCTCGATGAGGAACTCGATGGCATCGCCCCTCTGGGTGAAGGTCGCCCTTCCGGTCATGCCGCTGTCGTTGGCCGGCTCCATGGCGGCGACGGCGACGGCCGGTCCGGGACTCGGGGAGACCGGGTCTGCGTCTTCGCCGCAACCCATCAGAGCCATGGAGACTCCGATCAGCGGCAGCCGCAACAAGGGCCTTGCGTGCAGGGCCTGCCGGGGACTGGTGATACGAGCGGGCATGGTGCACCTCCTCATTGTGGGTTGTGGTGTGTGCCGAGAACGGCGCCGGTCACGGTGCGGAGGCGGTCTCGCCCAGCCGCACTCACCTAGAGCCGGGCCACCCGTTCATTCGAGACCGAGCACTCGACGGCTGAAGGCCGCGTCTTCGAAGTCCGCCTTCCAGGCGGCCACCTCTTCCGGGGAGGCGTCCTCGATCCCGAGTTCGCGACGGATTTCGTTCAGCCGGTCCCAGTCAAGACCGTGGCGCTGCGTTCGTTCACAGCGCACCAGCTGAACGGTTGGCTCACCGTCCCTGGTAATCACCACCCGTTCGCCGTGCTCGGCTGCGGTGACCAACTCCGCGAGGCGGGTCTCTGCCTCATGCAGGGCCAGTTCCATGGTCCATCCTCCTGAATGTGTGATGCCGGTGCAGGCGGGCCTTCTGAATGCGCATGACCGTCAGCCTATTCCTCGTCCTCAAGTCCCAGCACGCGGCGGCTGAGGGCGGAGTCGTGAAAGGCGGCCATCATCGCCTCTGCTTCTTCTGCGGGGGCGTCCTTGATTCCGAGTCGGCGACGGATGTCGTTCAGCCGGTCCCAGTCGAATCCGCGCCGCTTTCCTTCACAGCCCACAAGCTGGTCGGCCGCCTCGCCGTCTTTGGTGATCACCACCCGTTCGGCCGTGGTCACCAGAGAGGCCGAGACGGTGGAGAGCGAGCGAGGGCCACTTGCTTCTCCCGGAGGGCCACGCCGGTCACTCATCGACCTCCAGCAGGACGGCCAAGTCCACGTCCCCCCCATCGGACATGATCTGAAGCACCAGGGACAAAGCCAGCAGCGAACGCTTCGGGTCCAGGATCAACAGTCCGCCACGGAGCAGAATGACCGCCGGCAGCTCTCCCTCGGCCGTCCAGGCGGCAGAGGAGGCCATCAGGTAGTCGAACGGAAACCAGGTCGTGACATTGGCGTCTCGGACCTGCAGGTAGATCCCCCGAAAGCCCTCGGGCGTCACCCGGGAGTCCTCGAGGATGATGGCATCCTCGTCGTTCAGGGGCACGTACGCGATAGGCACATCCAGGATGAGGGACCGAGATCCGGGTCCTGGAGGCCCTTGAGGGCCAGGGGCGCCGGGGGAGCCTGCGGGTCCGGCCGGCCCTTGGGGGCCGACAGGCCCTTCACAGGCGCTCGACAGGACAATGGCAGCGAGCAGTATCAGTCTTCGCATGGGCAGGATCGCCTCCTTGCGTCGTCTGTGCGGCTAGGCCGTGATCGCCAGTGGATGGCCGATGAGTTGCCGGTCCGCGGTGAGGAGCCTGAGGTCCTCTTCCTGCGCCTGCACGAGGAGGAGTTCGTCGAAGGGGTCTTTGTGGGAGAGAGGGGGCTGTAGCTCGCTGGCGGCGTGGTGTTCGGTCAAGGGCACGAAGGTCACATCCAGCCCTTCGAGCGAGGCGAGGACCTCGCCGGGATCAAAGGGGCTCTTGCGCTCGCCAGACGCACGCACGGCGTGGTACTTCAGCCGCATTTCCCAGATCGACACGGCGCTCACGTGCAGCTGCACTTGGTGCTCATCGAAGAATCGCCGCTGCTCATCCGAGAACCGTCCCTGGGCTTCCATCAGACCATACAAGTAGGAAGTATCGAGGAGGACGCGCACCGGCCGTCTCCCGCCTATTCCTCGTCCTCAAGTCCCAGCACGCGGCGGCTGAGGGCGGAGTCGTGGAAGGCCGCCATCATCGCCTCCACCTCTTCCGGCGGGGCGTCCTTGATCCCGAGGCGGCGACGGTTGGCGTTCAGCCGGTCCCAGTCAAAACCGCGACGCTGCTTTCGTTCACAGCGCACGAGTTGAACGGCCGGCTCGCCGTTCGTGGTGATGACGACCCGCTGTCCGTTCTGAGCAGCGGAAACCAGCTCGGAGAGACGGGCCTCCGCTTCCTTCAACGTCAGTTCCATGGTCGGTGCTCCTCATGTTGCGGGGTCGGCTGCGGACAGCAGAATCTATAATGGGCCTCCGAGTCAAAGGGTCAACCCCGGTCGTCCCGGAGTGCGGTCCTTGCACGCCCGCCCGCCCCGGGATACTCTTGCCCGCTTCAGGATCGCAAGGGAGAACAGATCGATGAACAGAGTGCGCATGGCCCAACTGGGCACCGGCCACGGCCACGCCGCGGGCAAGATGCGCTCCATGAGGAGCAACCCGGGCGTCGAGGTGGCCGGCATCTGCGAGCCCGACGCCGAGGGGCGCCGCCGGGCCGCTGACGACCCCGTGTACGAGGGCCTGCATTGGTACGAAACCGCCGAGGAAATGCTCGGCGACGACAGCATCGCCGCCGTCGCCTCGGAGGGGCGCAACTCGCAGAGTCTCGACCAGACCGAGCAGATCGTCGCCGCGGGCAAGCACGTGTGGTACGACAAGCCCGCCGGAGACGACTACGGGCAGTGGGAGCGCGTCCTCAGCCGCGCCCGCGAGCGGGGCCTGCTCGTGCAGATGGGGTACATGCTGCGCTACAACCCGGTCTTCGCCCAGGTGATGGAGTGGGCGCGTTCGGGGTTTCTCGGCGACGTCTTCGCCGTGCGCGCCCACATGTCGACCAGCGTCCCCGCCGAGGCCCGCGAGCGCATCGCCGAGGCCCACGCCGGCGGCGTCCACTACGACCTCGCCGGCCACATGCTCGACCTGATCGTGTGGATGCTGGGCCGGCCCACGCGGGTCACCGCCTTCCTGCGCAACGACACGGGGCAGGTCCCCGCCTTCAGCGACAACACCCTCGGGGTCTACGAGTTCGACCGGGCCATGGCGATCGTCGACATCGCCGCCATGGAGACGGCGCCCATGGCGCGCCGCTTCGAGGTCTACGGCACCAAGGGAAGCGCCATCATCGTGGAGCCTTTCGAGCCAGCCCACACCGTGCGGCTCTGTCTGGACGAGGACCGTGGCGGTTACCGCAAGGGCGAGCAGCTCCTCGAGGTCGAGGGCCGCGACCGCCAGAGCTGCTACGACGCGGAGCTGGCCGCCTTCCTGGCGACGATCGCCGGCGACCAGGAGCCGGACCGGCCGTACGAGCACGAGCTACTGGTGCAGGAGACGCTCATGAGAGGGATCCGCGGCTGACCGCGGGTCCACGTCCCGGCGCCGGCCGGGAGATCCACGCAAAGGGGAGGATGTTCATGTCGAGCCGCCGGGTCTACTTCAACGGGGAGTTCATCCCCGAGAGCGAAGCCCGCATCTCCATCTTCGACTCGGCCCTGATGTACGGCGACATGGTCTTCGAGATGACGCGCTCCTTCGGGCAGAAACCCTACCGCCTGCGCGACCACCTCGAGCGCCTCTACGCCTCCATCGACTACGCCGAGATCGACCTGGAGATGACCATCGACGAGATGGAGGAGGCCACGTACGCCACCATCGAGCGCAACCGCGAGGCCCTCGGCGACTACGACTTCCAGATCATGCACGACGTCACGCGCGGCGCCCTGGGGCTCTACGCCGAGCTGGTGCCCGAGGGGGAGAGTCCCATCGTGACGATCAACGTCATTCCCCTGGTGCGCCACATCGGCGGCATGGCCGGGAAGTACGAGTCGGGGGCCCACTTCATCGTCCCCCAGCAGCAGTCGGTGCCGGCGCGCTACATCGACCCCAAGGTGAAGAGCCGCAGCCGAATCTTCTACAAGCGCGCCGACCTGCAGGTGAGCCGCATGGAGGAGGGCGCCATGGCCCTGCTCACCGACGAGCGCGGCTTCGTCACCGAGGGCACGGGGAACAACTTCTTCATGGTCAAGGACGGGCAGATCCTGACGCCCCATCCCCACGACATCCTGCGCGGCGTCTCCCGGGCCGCCTGCATGGAGCTGGCGGAGAAGCTCGGCCGTCCCGTGGTCGAGGCCGACCTGGAGCCGTACGACGTGCGCGGCGCCGACGAGGCCTGGTTCACGAGCACGACGATCTGCATGCTGCCGGTGACGCGCTTCGACTTCCGCCCCATCGGCAACGGCCGGCCCGGCCCCGTGTACGGACAGCTCCTCGACGCCTGGTCCGCCGAGGTGGGCGTCGACATCGCCGGCCAGGCCCGGGAGTACGCCGGGCTGGCCGGGACCTGGACCCCCTGACCCGTCAGGTAGAGAGGGGCGGCCCCGCGGGAGGCTCCCGCTACCACTTCGAGCCCTTCCGCCCCGGCTCCTTCGAGGTCCCCGTGACGCGGGTGACACCGAGGGACGCGCCGTACGTCCACACCTACTACGACGTCTGCCCCTTCAGCCCTTCCCAGCGCTACCTCGCCGTGACCCGCCTGCCCTTCGAGGACCGGACGGCGGTCCTGGGCGACACGGCGCAGGTCTGCGTCATCGACCTGCGGGAGCAGGCGATCCGCACGGTGTACACCACCCGTTGCTGGGGGTTCCAGACCGGGGCCCTGCTCAACTGGGGAGCCACCGACCGCCACCTCTACACCAACGACGTCGTCGACGGCGAGGCCCGCTGCGTGCGCATCGATCTCGCCACCGGGCAGAGCACCGTCTTCGCCGGGCCGATGTACCACATTTCCCCTGACGAGTCCTGCGTCATCGGTTTTCCGCTGGAACTGCTCGACGCCACCCAGCCGGGGTACGGCGTGCCCTGCGCCGCCTCCGCCCGGCCCCGCCTGCTGCCGCCCGGCGCCGCCGAGGACGAGGGCATCTGGCGCACCGACCTGGCCACCGGCGAGCGCACCCTGCTGTTGAGCCTGGCCGAGGCCGCCGCCCACCTGCCGCGCCCGCTGCCCCGGGAGGACGGCACCTTCTACTTCTGGCACTCCAAGTTCAACCGCCAGGGCACCGGCATCATGCAGGTCCTGCGCTGTCTCTTTCCGGACGGCTCCGGGGGCCGGAACCCGGCCACCTTCGCCATGGACCCCGACGGCGGCAACCTCCGCTTCCTGCCCTTCGACTCCCCCTGGAACGCCGGGGGAGGGCATCCGAACTGGCACGGCGACGGCGATCGCCTGGTGCGCAACGTGGAGGAGGAGGACGGGATCCGCTACTGCCAGGTGAACCGCGACGGCACCGGCCGCCGGCTGCTGAGCCACACCCTGGAGGGCGGCGGCCACCCGAGCGTGGAGCCCTCCGGCCGCTGGCTGATCACGGACTATCTCGCCGGCAACGGCGGGCAGGAGGTGGTGCTGCGCCTGGCCGACCTCCACGCGCAGGAGCAGCGCGGCCTGTGCGCCCTCCCGACCATCGACCAGCGCTCCCTGGAGCAGCGGCCCCTGCGCCTGGACGGCCACCCGGTCTGGAGCCGCGACTACCGCAAGGTCTGCTTCCAGGCGTCCCCGGAGGGCGTGCGCCAGCTCTTCGTGGCGGATCTGTCGGGAGTGATCTGAAGCGGCAGGCGCGCGGCATCCTGCCCGGGCCGGCTCTCAGCTCCCGTGCTCGACCCGCACCTCTGTCACCCTCGGGGTGCAGCCGCCGCTGACCGCCCCGAGGGCCAGCCGGTACTGGATCCACCGTCCCTGAGTCGCACCCGGCGGCACCGCCTCCCCCCGTTCCAGCCACTCCTCCTCTCCGCCGCTGGTCCACGGCGCCGCCTCCAGCCCCTCCGGCGACGGGGCGCTGCGCAGCTGGGCCCGCACCCAGGTCTTCGGCCCCAGCTCCGCCTCCCAGTCGAGGCGCCGCACCCGCGCCCCCTCGGGCAGGTGATGCGGCTCGGAGACGTAGTACTCCTGCTCGGAGTTGTCGGTCATGTTGCGGGTCTGGGCGAAGGCGAGGTCGTGGGGTCCCGACGTGGGCAGGCGGGTGCAGCGCTCCTCGGAGAAACCCTCCGGGCCGTTCCAGTAGACGAAGGACTCGCCCAAGTGATCGCCGAAGGTCTTGTGGTTGGCGATGGCGATGTCGACGTAGCCGTTGCCGTTGAAGTCGGCCGCCAGGCAGCCGGCCGAGGAGTGGGCCCGGAGCCGAGTGAAGTCGCCGGGGCGGAAGCCGGTCTCGCGGTTGCCCCAGTAGATGAGGGCGTCGATGTCGCGCTCGACGGTGCTCGTGTAGCCGCAGCAAAGCAGGTCGGGGACGCCGTCGCCGTTGAAGTCGGCCACCGCCACCCGGTGCCCGGTGTTGCAGGGCAGCTGCGTCTGGCGGTCGGCGCGCAGGCCCTCCGGACCGTTCCAGAAGATGTGGTTGTACGAGTCGTGGGGCTGGCCGAAGGTCGGCTTGCCGCCGCCGAGAAGGAGGTCGGGCCAGCCGTTGCCGGTGAGGTCGTGGGCCACGGGGTAACCGGAGATGTTGGAGGTGGGCAGCGTCCACCGCCGCTCGGGGCTGAACCCGTCGGGGCCGCCGCGCAGGATCACCAGGCGGTTCAGGCCGGTGCCGGAGATGACCAGGTCCAGCCACCCGTCGCGGTCGAAGTCGGCCAGGGCCAGCCGTCGGGGCGGGATGTAGTCGCCGGGGCCATCCAGCACGGTGAACACCTCGGGCGAGTCCAGGTCGAAGCCGCCGGGAGCCCCGCGGTAGATGTTGATCTCCGGCCGGTGGAAGTGGGAGACCACGAGGTCGAGGCAGCCGTCGCGGTCGAGGTCGGCCGTGGCGGCGAACCAGCCGTAGCGCGTGGGGATGACGAGGTCGGGCTCGTTGCGGAAGCCCTCCGGTCCGCCGCGGTAGAGGTAGGAGCCGGCGTCGAGATGGATGGCGTTCTCCCAGCTGTTGATGAACAGCAGGTCCGCCCAGCCGTCGTCGTCGATGTCGCAGGCCAGGGCCCCGGCGGTGCCCGGGCTGCGCAGTTCCGCGCGGCTCTCGGGCGAGAACCCGTCCGGCCCGCCGTAGTAGAGGTAGCTGTCCACGCCCTGGTCGGCGCGCCGGCCCTCGGCGTTGGCGAAGACCACCTGGGGCAGGGGATCGTCGGAGAACCGCGCCGCCAGCACCCGACGGGCGCCGTGGGCGGCCAGCCGCACCGGCTCGCCGAGGCGGCGGGCGCCGCCGGCGAAGGCCAGGGAGTCGACGCTGAAGAGCCGGGCCGTGCGCTGCTGGCAGATCACCAGGTCGCAGGCGCCGTCGCCGCTCAGGTCGGCCAGGACCGCGTCGCAGGCGCGGTGGCTGGGCACCGCCAGGCGGGCGTCTTCGGAGAACCCGTCCTCGCCGCCGAAGTAGATCCAGCTGCACTCGTCGCCGCCGTCCACGTCGCGGCAGGCGAAGGCGAGGTCGAGCAGTCCGTCGCCGTCGAAGTCGCCGGCGGCCACGGAGAGGGCGTTGCGGCAGGCGAAGGCCCGGGGCTGGCCGAAGGAGCGGTCGCCGTTGACGGGCACCAGGAACTGGGAGGGACCGCCGGCCACGAAGAGCAGCCGCTCGCCGGCGATCCGGAGGGCCAGGGCCAGCGGCGCCACCGGCCCCACCCGCTCCTCCTCGGAGAGCAGCTCGGTCTCGGCCAGGCCCGACGGCTCCCAGCCCTCGGGGGCCGGCACCTCCGTGCAGCGGCCGGGGTCGATCCCGCCCTCGCCGCCCCAGTAGATGCGGGGCGGCCCGTCGTCGGCGGTGACGATCAGCTCGTCGCAGCCGTCGCCGTCCAGGTCGGCGGCCCCGAGCTGCACCCCCTCGATCTCGGTGTCGACATATCTCTTGGCCTCGATGCCCAACTCCGTCTGCAGGTAAAGGCGCACGCGGCCCTCGGTCAGGAAGGCCAGGTCCACCCGTCCGTCGCCGTCGAAGTCGCCGGCGGCCACCGAGGTGCACTTGTGGGCGGGGACCAGGGTCTGGTAGCGCTCGCTCAACCCCTCCGGCGAGCCGAAGTAGATGTTGGCGTTCAGGCGCCCGGCGTTGCCGCTCTTCTCGTTGCCGATGATCAGGTCGGCGTAGCCGTCGCCGCTGATGTCGGCCACCGCCGCGGTCGGGCTGCCGCCGGCGGGCAGCTCGGTGAGGCGGCATTCGCCGAAGACGTCGTGATAGACGTAGGCGGGCGGCGCCTCCATGTGCACCTGGGCGTTGCAGAACACGAGGTCCACGTAGCCGTCGCGGTCGAGGTCGAGGTGATGGATGCGCTGCAGCACGCCGGCGCGCGAGACGTAGAGGTTCTGGCCGGCGTTGCCGAAGGTCCCACGGCGGAAGGCCTCGAAGCCGCGGGTGACCCAGACGTGGTCGTGTGGTGGCATGGAGAATCCTCAGCCGATGGGAAACGAGAGACCTGCGTGGTCGCGGGGGCCGACGCCCGGCTTCCGCTTTACCGTCCCGTCCCGGCGGAGCATCTTGTAGCGGCGCTCCGGATCCGTGTCGCGCGGGTCCGCTACCGCTATACCGTCGGGGAATCCCTTCAAGCCTGCACCGAGTCGGGCCGCCGTCCCACGGAGGGCGGCGCCATGATGCGGATCTGCTGCTCCGTCGCTCCCGGGTAGTCGGCGGGATCGTACCAGGTGTCGCTCCAGGCGGAGTGGCCGGGGCTGTACTTGTAGAGCAGGGCCCGGCGTTCGTGGGCGGCGGTCCACGGGAGGGTGCCGTGGATCAGCGCTTCGGTGAAGATGAGGACGTCCCCCGCCTTCGCCGGCGGCTGCCGCACATAGTGGGCGGGGCGCTCGAAGCGCATCACCTCCCGCGGAACGGAGGAGCGCAGGTTGGTCTTGTGGCTCCCCGGGATGCAGGCGAAGCCGCCGTCGCCGGGATTGCAGTCGCTCAGGTTGTAGGTGAAGACGGTGAGGCCGTTGCGGATCGTGCCGTCGGGGTAGTAGCGGTACCAGTGGTCGCCCTCCCCCGACTGGGGCGCCGGTCCGCCGTGCAGGCTGCCCCGGGAGGTGCCGGGGCTCATGAAGATGCAGTAGTCGTGGTCGATGCGGAACTTCGGCCCCAGCCATTCCACCAGGTAGGGAAGGATGCGGGGATGATCGATCAGGTCGCGGAAGTCAGGGCCCCATTGCGAGACCCGGCTCGTACGCCGCAGGCCGCCCTCGTCCGGCTCGCCGGCCCAGACCTCGTCGGCCAG
>JAJDTN010000155.1 GCA_022827165.1 Candidatus Latescibacterota bacterium | reverse complement strand
CTGGCCGATGATGTGTTCGTCCAGCTGGCCCTTGAGTTCCGCGGGCTTCGGCAGAGGATCGCCGTTGAGGCTGGGCTTCTGCTTGTCCTCCTCCTCCAGCACCTCGTTGCACAACGAAACGCACTCGTTGCAGATGTGCACGGAGGAAGGGCCGGTGACGATCTTGTCGACCTGCCCCACGCCTTTGCCGCAGAATGCGCAGCTGACGGTCTTCTTCAGCACCGCGTCCCCTCCGGGCCGCGCTCAGCTCGGAGCCGGGGCCGACTCGTCGTCCTCTCCGTCCTGTGCGGCTCCAGCCTCGGCGGCTTCGGCCACGGGCAGGGCGGCATCCGTCTTCTCTTCCTCGGAAGATTCCGAAGCCACTGCAGACTCCGTCTCGCTCAACTCTCCGGACTCCTCGTCGAGCCCTCCGAGTTCCTGAGCCTCCGCCTCCTGACCTGCGACGCGCGTGGCGTCCTCGGAAGACTCTCCGGAGCCGGGCTTCATCACGTTGATCGCCTGGAACCCCTTGGCGGTCTTGGTGACCATGAACTCCACCTCGTCGCCCTGGGTCAGACTGCGGTCCCAAGAGGAAATATCGCGCCAATGCACGAAGACATCGGTGTCGGCCGCCGTAGAGATGAATCCGTATCCCTTGTCGTTGTTGAACCACTTGACGGCACCTCGGATCCAGGTGTTCTCCTCAAGGCCCTCGCCGCGTCCGCGGGGCGCGGAAGCCTCGGGCCTTCCGGCCCTCGAGGACGGCGTCTGGGCAGGGGCTGGAGCCGCCTTCCCTCCCTCGACCTCCACGACGCGGTCGAGCATCTGCCGCCGGACCGATTCGCCACCGCTGCCGTCGAGAAGCCACTCGAGGCTCGTGAACAGACCGATGACATAGGAACTGTCGGCCCCGTACAGGCGACGGGCCTGGACGATCCGATCTGCGATGGATGAGATGTTACCGTGATTGATCTGCAGGGATGCCAAACGATCACCCTCCTCCCCTGACCCAAGTCAATCCGGCGGGGCCCGCCGCCGGCCTGGCACTGGAATCGACCGATATGTGAGCCGGTCATCGAATCACTCTAAGTACCCACACGGCTGTTCCATTGTCAACTCTGGGAGACTCTGCTCCAGGTCGCCCCCCGGACGTCGGGTCGCGGGAGCCCGGAGATCCGGTACCCCCGGACTCCCTCGTGGAACCTCTGGACGCTGACCTTGAGGATTCCGGTGGCGGGAACGGCGATCAGCATGCCGACCACACCCCCGAACTCGCTGCCCATCATCACCACCGTCAGCACCACCAGGGGATGGAGGGCGACACTGCGGGCGACGACGATAGGCTGCACCAGCACGTTGTCGACGATCTGGATGCACAGGAACAGCAGGACCACCTTGGCCACCATCGCGCCGCCGCTCGCCGTGGCCAGAGCCACCCCGGTGGCCGAAGCGATGCCGATGACCGGCCCCAGGTAGGGGATCATGTTCGCCAGGCCCGCCGCGATGCCCACGGGAATTGCGTACGGCAATTCAAGAAGGATCAAGCCCGTCACCGAGAGGAAGGCGACGACGGAGACGGCGAGAAGCTGTCCGCGAATATACCCGCCGATGGAGTGGTTGATGGAGTGCACGAGGTTGAGGGTCATCTCGAAGTAGGCGTTGGGGACCATCTCGACCAGGGCACGGGTGATCCGCCGTCCTTCCTTGAGGAAGAAGAAGGCCACGAAGGGAACCAAGACCAGGAGCATGACGCCCGAGACGAAACCACTGAGCAGCCGGGTCGTCACCGAGCCGCTGAGGAACCTCGTCGTGCGCTCGAAGAGAACGTCGACGAGTTGGTGGCTGTGGGTCGTGACCCATGTGGTGGCGGCGGCCATCGACTCCTCCCCGAAGCCGAGGTAGCGGCCGAGTCTCCAGGTCTTGGAGGTGATCCGCCTGACGAGGTGGGGGCCTGCCAGGCCGAAATCGAGACCTCCCGCCGAGAGGGTCCACTCGCCCAGGGGCCTGGCACCTCCGTGGCGTCGCTCCCAGGCGCCCTTCTGATCTCCCCTCTCCATCAGATTGCCGCGCAGAGGTATCGCATGAGGGGTGCCGGCCAGGCCCTCCAGGACGAGGGCGCCCGCATGTTCGGCCACGTCGAGTGGAGCGAATTCAACCCTCAGGGCCGTCTGCTGTCCCGGCTCCAGAAAGAGCTTTCCGTCCGCCGGGTCGAGAAGGACGAAGGGGTTGGTCTCGCCCTCCGACCGGATGGTGGCCCGCGCGGAGAGGGCCTGGTCCGCCCGTCCCGTTATGGTGATCGTGGACTGGACGCGCTCCGGCCGCAGCAGGTCTTCGTAGAGATCGATCATCTCCCCGGTCATGCGCTTGCCGAGGGTGACCATCCCGAAGGCCAGCACGGCGAAGGTCGCGAGGAAGATCAGCAGGATGCTGGGCACGCGTCTCAGCCCCCGAGCCTCCATACCATCCACCAACGGCGTCAGGACGTAGGCGAGGACGAAGGCGAGCACGAAGGGAGCCAAGATGCCCCGAAGGAGGTATACCAGCCACAGGGCCAGGAGAGCCGTGAGGATGGCCGCCAGCAGCGCGATCCTCGGACCGGAAAGGGAGCCCATGTTCAGCCCTCGGCCGGCGGCTCCTCGCCGGCCCCGGCTCCGTCCGCCGGCTCGCCGGAATCAGCCTCCGCCTCGAGCCGGCGCACCCTCTGCCGGGCCTCCCTCAGCAAGCGGTTGGTCTGGCGCAGCCGTACCGCGGCCATGCGCGAGAGCTGCATCACGACCTTTACTCCGATGCGAGGCTGGCTCTTGATCAGCTGGAGCAGCTCGGGACGGTAGAGCCCCACGACCCTGGTCGACTGCCGGGCCACCGCGGAGGCGGTGCGGGGCGACTCGTCGAGGAGCACCTGGTCTCCGAAGAAGTCCCCCTCACCGAAGGTGGCGACTTCGACGGCGGCGCCGTCCGCCTCCTCCTGGAGGACCGCCACCTCTCCGCAGAGGATGACATACATCCCGACCCCCGGGTCCCCCGCTCTGACGATGGTCTCCTCCGCGGAATAGGTGCGCGGATGGAGGACTTCGCGGACGCGCTCGAACTCCCGGCGGCTCAGATCCTGAAAGACCGGGACCTTGGACAACACTTCGTAGAGTTCGTCACCGTCGCGGTCCCGGCGGCGGAAGAGGTTACTCCAGAAGGGGTCCGGGGGCATGGGACGGTTCGGCGAAATCGGTTCGTGCCGCGAGAAGATCAGGCCAGGACGGCGTCCAGCTTCTCGCTGATCTGCACCTTGGGAACGGCGCCGATGACCTGATCGGCGACCTTTCCCTCGCGAAAGATGAGCAGGGTGGGAATGCTGCGGATTCCGTATTCCTGTGCCGTCCTCTGTGCCGAGTCGACATCGAGCTTGCCGACCTTGGCACGGCCGTCGTATTCGCCCGCCAGCTCCTCGACGATGGGCGAGACCATCCGGCACGGCCCGCACCAAGTCGCCCAGAAGTCGACGAGCACGGGCCGGTCGGACTCAAGGACTTCGGATGCGAAGTTGTCGTCGGTCAGGACGATCGGATCGGCCATCGAACCTCCAGTTGGGTAAGTCAGTGTTTATCCGTCACTTACTGTCAGTGCCCAATATACTGGGGAGCGTCTTTCCGTGTCAACCCAGGGGTTGTGCCCGGCCGGGGTGGGACCAGGGCCGCCAGACAGAGGTCCAGCACCGCCCGGGAACGCGTTCTGCCTCCTCCGCCCTTGAGCAGATCGTCGGTCCGGCGCAGCGCGCTCAGCCCCCGCCAGAGGGCGAGGGACGAGAATCGGCGGGCCTGTTGCCGGTAGGACTTCAGGAAGAAGGGCGCGACTCCCAGGCTGCGCGCCATCCGATCCTTCGGCAGCCCCTCTTTCTCGAGCTGCTGGGTGCGAAGCAGCAGCTGCAGATGGCGGGCCATGAGCGGCAGGATGCGGTTCGGCTCCTCGCCCTGTTCCAGCAGCGCATGCAGCAGCCCCGCCGCACCCCGGCGGTCCGCCCGGCCCACGGCATCGGTGAAGTCGAAGACACTCTCGCCCCGGGTGCCCACAAGGGCTTCCACGTCCTCATCCTTCACGGCCCCGGCCCCGCCGACGAACAGAGACAGCTTGTCGAGCTCATTGGCCAGCTCCGCCAACTGGGTTCCCACGTACATCCCCAGTCGCTCCACGGCGCCGGCGGAAGGCTGCAGGTTCCGCTCGGCCGCCATCTCCCGGATCACCTCCGGCAACTGGTTGTCGTAGGGAACCCGGAACTCACAGCCGATCCCCTGTTTCGCCAGTTGCGAGAAAAAGCGGCGGCGCATGTCGACCTTGCCGCCCACGGCGAGCAGGACCGAGCTCTCGGAGGGGTCTTCGACGATCGGCTCGAGGGCCTTGCACAACGGTGGAGTCAGGCGCTCGACGTTGCGCAGGGCCACCACCCGGTGGGTCGCCATCATCGGGTAGGAGTAGTAGACGTCGAGCAGCCTTTGCGGATCGAGAGCGTCGCCATGGAACCGGTCGACGTTGAAGTCGGCCGCCGCATCGGGACGGAGACGTTCCATGAGCCACTCATACAGGCCATCGCGGCGGTAGGCTTCGTCGCCGTGGAGCAGGTAGAAGGGCGCCCCATCGCCGTTCTCGACATGGTGGCGCACGGCCTCCGGATTCCATCGAGAGGAGCGAGAACGCCTGGCCGCGCTCACCGCCCCTCCTCCTTCGGGGACGGGTCCGCCGCATCCTCGAACTCGGCCTCCACGACGCGGCGTCGGTCGAGGGTTGCGCGGGCCCTCCGGGCATCGTCGGGCTCCGACCGGCCGATGGACCGGATCAGGCGATAGCCAAGCCCGCAGAGGAGACCGAAGAGAAGGAGCTTGATCAACGTGAGTTCTTGTGAGGGACGAGGGGGCCGGTGGGCAAACTACCGGGGTGTGCGGCGGGGGTCAACAAGGGGGAGGGCCGATCCCACGCTTTCCGGAAGACCCGGCGATCAGCGCGACCGGCGCTTCCCGGCCCGGCCCCCGCCCCTTCGAGCCGACCGACGTCCCTGGCGCGCCGCCCGGGCGGAGGCGCGGCGATCGCCGCGGCCCCCCGGGCGCGCCTCACGCGTGCGCTTGGACCTCCCGTCCCCACGAACATCGAGGACCTGGAGGTCCATCCGCCGCGAGGAGGGCTCGACCCGCTCCACCCGTACCCGCACGGACGTGCCGATGCCGAGGACGAGGCCGGTGCGGCGCCCCCGCAGTCGGTGGCGCAACTCGTCGAACTCGAAGTCGTCGCCGGGGAGCAGGCGCCGGGGGCAGAACCCCTCCACCAGCCACTTGTCCAGCTCGATGAATAGGCCGGCGCCCACCACCCCCGACACGATCCCGTCCACCTCCTCCCCCAGGCGCCGGGCCATGAACCGCAACTGCTTGATCCGCCTGTAGTCGCGCTCGGCCGCCTCCGCCCTCCGTTCGCAGTGACTGGTCCACTCGCCGAGCCACTCCAGGTCCTCCGCGTGCGGCGCCTCGGCCTCGAGGAGATGGTCTTTCAGGAGGCGGTGGACGAGCAGGTCGGGATAACGGCGGATCGGAGAGGTGAAGTGGAGGTAGGGCTCAACGGCGAGCCCGAAGTGGGCGCTGGAGGCGGCGGCGTATCGAGCCCGCATCATGGAGCGCAGCATCAACTGGCCGAGGAGCCCGGAGTCGCGACGACCCTGCAGGGCCTCCAGGGTGTGCTGCAGTTGAGCGCTGCTTACGGATCCCGAAGGAGGCAGCCGGCGGCCGAGGGATCCGGCCAGCGTGCGGAAGCGTTCGAGCTTCTCCGGGTCCGGTGGATCGTGGACCCTGTAGAGAACGGGAAGACCGGCGTCGAGAGCCCTCGAGGCGACGGCCTCGTTGGCGGCCAGCATGCACTCCTCGACGAGCCGGTGGCTGCGCCCTCGAAGACCACGGGAGAGGCGGACCGGCACGCCGTCGCCGCCGACCTCGACGACCGCTTCGGGGAGGTCGAAGTCGATGGCTCCGCGATCCAGCCGCCGCGCCCGCAGGCGCTCCGCGAGGTCGCACATCTCCCTCAGGAGATCCCGATGGCCAGCGGCGCAACCGGCTGCGGGGCCGTCCTCGAGGGCGGGCTCGACCTCGGCATAGGTCAAC
>JAJDTN010000288.1 GCA_022827165.1 Candidatus Latescibacterota bacterium | reverse complement strand
GCCCTCGCAGGATTCCACGAGTTGCTGCAACCCGGCGGCCGCCTGGCCCTCAACCAGTTCGATCCCACCCTCGACCTGGAGGCCGTGGTGAGCCGGGGGCCGCCGCCGGGCACGCCGGCCGACCGGCTTCCCGTGGACACGGAGTTCACCGACCGGGAGGGGAGGACGGTGCGCGTCCGCTACCGGCGGGAGTACGACCTGGCCGAGCAGCTCCTGCGGCAGGAGTTCCACTTCCAGAGCCTCGACGCCGGCGGCGGGGTCGCCGGCACCGAGCGCGGCGAGCTGGTGCTGCGCTACACCTTCCGCTACGAGATGGAGTGGCTCCTGGAGGCGGCCGGCTTCCGGCCGGTGGCGCTCTGGGGCGGATTTGACGGGCGGCCGTACCCCGGCCACGGCGAGCAGGTCTGGGTGGCCGAGGCGGTCTGACCGTCAGCGCTCGATCTGGTCTGCCTGGCTGAGGATGCGGGCGCTGACGCCGAGGACGCCGAGGAAGCCGGTCGAGTCGCGGTGGTCGAAGTCGCCCACCGCCTCCATGGAGGCGGCGTCCTCGCGGTAGAGGGAGTGGGGCACGTCGGCGGCCGAGGCGAACTGCACCGCCCCCTTGTAGAGGCTGACGCGGATCGTGCCCGTGGCCAGCCGCGAAAGGTGATCGACGAAGGCGCGGCAGGCCTGCGTCGCCGTGTCGAACCAGTAGCCCTGGTAGACCTGCTCGGCGATCCACCCGCTCACCTGGGCGTGGCAGCGGCGGCTGCGCCGGTCGAGGACCAGCTGCAGGAGGTACTCGTAGCACTGGCCCAACAGCTCGAGGCCGGGGGCCTCGTACACGCCCCGTGACTTGAGGCCGACGAAGCGGTTCTCCACCGCGTGCAGTCCGATGCCGACGCCGTGAGCGCCGGCGATCTCGTTGGCCGCCCGCATCATCTCGAACCCTTCCAGGGCCTGTCCGTCGAGGGCGACGGGCCGTCCCTCCTCGAAGCGGACCTGCACGCCGCGGGCCTCGTCGGGCGCCCGGGCGGGGAAGACGCCCATGCCCGGCTCCACGAGGGCCGGCGACGCCTCCAGGGACTCCAGCTCCCCGGCCTCGTGGGTCAGTCCGAGGACGTTGGCGTCGGTGGAGTACGGCTTCTCGAGGGTGGCCTTCACCGGCAGTCCGTGGGCCTGGCAGTACTCGATCATCTCCCTGCGGCCGCCGAAGGCCTCGAGGAAGGCGGGGTCCCGCCACGGGGCGTACACGCGGAGGCCGGGGCTGAGCATCTGCGCCGCCAGCTCGAACCGCACCTGGTCGTTGCCGCGGCCCGTGGCGCCGTGGGAGAGCAGGGCGATGCCGCGGCGCTCCATCTCGGGGACCATGCCGGCGACGACGACGTGGCGGGCGATGCCGGTGGTGTTCCAGTAGCCCCCCTCGTAGCGGGCGCCGCAGCGCAGCAGCTGGAACCCGGCTTCGGCGATCTCGGGCCGCAGGTCGGCGAGGATCATCTCCCGGGCGCCGCAGGCGAGCATGCGCTCGCGCACGTCCTCCATGTCCTCCTCGTCGGGCTGGCCGAGGTCGGCCGTGTAGGCTACCACCTCGACGCCGTGCCGGGTGAGCCAATGGGTGATGGTGCAGCTGTCGAGGCCGCCGGAGGCCGCCATGAGGAGACGGCTTCCGTTCAGATCCTGGAGGTTCATGAGTTGCCGCAACTCCGGTCTCGGGGGGAAGGATCAGGCGGGAAAACTATGGAATAATTATGCCTTGGACAATAATAATTATTCCCTTTGCGGATTCTTGACACCCTGGGGGGGGCGGGGTAGGTTCAGCGCCCCTTCCCCCACCGAAAGAGGTCGAATGGAGTGGCTCGCATCACAGGGCGTATGGGGTGCGCTGGTCCTGATGGCGGCCTGCTTCGCCGTCCTGGTGAAGTGCGCCGACTGGATGGTCGACGGGGCCGCCGACATGGCCCGGCGCCTGCGGGTGCCGCCGATCCTCATCGGCATCGCCGTGGTCAGCCTCGGCACCACCTCCCCGGAGCTGGCCGTCTCGGTGCGCGCGGCTCTCGAGGGCCGCGCCGAGATCGCCCTCGGCAACGCCGTCGGCTCGGTGATCTACGACGACGGCCTGGCCCTGCCCATGGTCGCCCTGTTCTCGCCGGTGGTGGTGATGATCGACCGCATCGTCCTGCGCTCGGCCGCCATCTTCCTCATCGCCGCCCATCTCGGGGCCTACTGGATGTCCGCCGACGGCGACCTGGTGCGCTGGGAGGGGGGCATCCTGGTCCTAGGGTTCTTCGCCTACCTCGTGTACGCCTACCTGGAGCGCCGCGGCCATCCGGTGACCGAGGAGCTGGACCTGAGCGAGCCTCCCCGCTCCTGGCCGCGCCTGCTGCTGCTGCTCGTGATCGGACTGGCCGGGGTGCTCGTCAGCAGCGAGGGGATCGTCGTCGCGGCGCCCGTCCTGGCCGTCGCCATGGGCGTCTCGGACGTCATCATCGCCCTCCTCGTCGTCGCCCTGGGGACCTCGATCCCCGAGGTCGCCACCTGCATCGCGGCGGCGCGCAAGCGGCAGGGGAGCCTGGCGGTGGGCAACATCCTCGGGGCGGACATCCTCAACATCTGCTGGATCGCCGGGGCCTCGGCGGTGGTGAACGACCTCGTCGTCGAAGAGGACGTGATCCACTTCATGTTCCCCGCCATGCTCGTCATCGTCTTCGCCATGCTGGGCCTGATGCGGATCGGGCACCGCTTCGAGCGCTGGAAGGGGATCGTTCTGCTGGTACTCTGCGCCGTCTACGTGACGGCGCTCTTCACGGTCAACCCGGGGGCCCTGCAGCCCCACGGTTGAGGCCATCACGAGAGGGACGGAACATGGATCTGGGACTCGAGGGCAAGTCGGTGCTGGTGAGCGGCGCCAGCCGGGGCATCGGCCACCGCATCGCCCTCGCCTTCGCCGCCGAGGGGGCCAGGCTCTGCCTCAGCGGCCGCACCGAGGAGACCCTGACGGCCGCGGCCGAGGCGGTGGCCGCGGCCGGCGCCGCGGACGTGGCCCACTACGTCGGCGACATGGCGCGCACCGAGGACGCCGGGGGGTTCGTCGACACCGCCGTGTCGCGCTTCGATGGCGTCGACGTCCTGGTGAACAACGTCGGCGGGTCGGTGTGGACCCCCTTCGCCGAGATCACCGACGACGAGTGGCTCCACGTCTTCAACCTGAGCTTCTTCTCCGCCGTGCGCGTCTCCCGGGCCGCCTTCGCCGCCCTGGAGCAGGGCGGGGGCAGCATCGTCAACGTCTCCTCCATCTTCGGGCGGGAGACCGGCGGGCCGGTGAGCTACAACGCCGCCAAGGCGGCGATGATCAGCATGACGGCCAACCTCGCCCGCGAGGCGGCGCCCAAGGGGGTGCGCGTCAACAGCGTCGCCCCGGGGTCGATCGTCTTCCCGGGGGGCAGCTGGGAGCGCCGCCAGAAGGCGGACCCCGAGGGGATCGGCCGCTTCGTGGAGGAGAACATCCCCTTCGGCCGCTTCGGCACGCCGGAGGAGGTCGCCGACGTCGCGGTCTTCCTGGCCTCCGGGCGGGCGAGCTGGGTGACGGGAGCCTGCCTCAACGTCGACGGCGGGCAGTCCAAGTCGAACATCTGACCGCATGAACCGCAGAGTCGCCTGCATCGACGGGCGCGGCCAGGGCGTGCTGATCGAGGAGGACCTGGGCGCGCCGCCCGCCGGACGGGTCGAGGTGGAGGTGCGGGCCTCCCTGATCAGCCCGGGCTCGGAGGTCGGCCGGGTGCCGGCGACGCGGCGGGAACCGCGGCCGGAGCAGCCGCCCAGGCCCTTCGGGTACGCCAACGCCGGCGTCGTCACCGCGGTCGGGGAAGGGGTGGAGGGGTACGCCGCGGGGGACCGGATCGCCTGCATGGGAGGCGGTTACGCCCTGCACGCCGACCGCTGCCACGTGCCCGTCCATCTCAGCGTGCCGATCCCCGGGGATGTGAGCTTCGAGGCCGCCGCCTTCGCCCACCTGGCGGCGACCGCCCTGCACGCCGTCCGCCGCGCGGCCCCGGTCTTCGGCGAGAACGGCCTGGTGATGGGTCTCGGCCTGGTGGGCCAGCTCACGGCCCGCTTCGGACAGCTCTCCGGGTGTCACATGATGGGCGTGGACCGCTTCGAGCTGCGCCGGCGGCTGGCGCGGGAGCTGGGCCTCGAAGCGGTCGCCGGCGAGGAGGACGACCTGGAGGGCCTGGCGGCGGAGTTCACGGGCGGCTACGGCATCGACTTCGGCGTCATCGCCTTCGGCGGCGACGGCACCGGCGCCTTCGAGGGCATCGCCGCCACCCTCAAGCGCGCCCCGGACACCCACCGCATGGGCCGCATCGTCATCGTCGGCGGGGCCCGCGTCAGCCACGGCTTCGCCGCCGCCCTGGGCAACGTCGACGTGCGCAGCGCCGCGCGCACCGGCCCCGGCTATCACGACGAGGAGTACGAGCACGGCGGCGCCTACCCGCCGGTCTTCGTCGAGTGGCCGACGCGGCGCAACCTGGCCGAGTGCCTGCGGGCCATGGCCGACGGCCGGCTGCGGGTGGAACCGCTGATCACCCACCGCTTCGGGCTCGACCAGATCGCGGCCGCCGTCGACGAGCTGGTGGAGCGCCCCCAGGGCGCTCTCGGGGTCGTGCTGCGGCCCTGAGGCCGCCGCAGGTCAGACCGGCTCGTTGGTGATCATGTGGGTGCGGCCGCCGGCGCGGAAGGTCACCGGCGGCTGGTCCACCTCCTCGCCGGCGATCATGCGCTCCAGAACGCGGGCCACCCCGGCCACGGCGGGCTCCAGCAGCTTCTCTCCCTTCTCGCGGCTCGCAACCCTCGAAGCCTTGTCCTCGATGTCGTCGGCGTGAACGCGCTCGGGCGCCAGCACGAGCATGGTGGAGGTCTCGAACTCGTCGGCGTGCCCCGGCAGGCGCTGGTGGTCCATGGTGGCGCTCACGAGGGCGGGGTCGTACACGTCCCAGTACGACTGGAACCTCAGGTTCACCTCGGCGCCGAGGCGGTCGCGGTACTCGTCGATGCGGCGCATCAGCGGCTTCACGTTGCCGCCGTGGCCGTTGAGGATGAGCACGTTGCGCACGCCGGCGCGGGTCATGGAGTGGCAGATGTCGAAGACGTACTCGCAGAAGATCTCGGGGCGCACCGTCAGCGTCCCTCGGTGGGCCATCCAGTGCTCGGAAACGCCGACGCAGACGGGCGAGGTGACCACGGCGCGGGGGTAGAGGCGCAAGGCGGCCTGCTCGGCCATCCAGGTGGCGTGCAGGCTGTCGTGGATCATCTCGAGGTGCTCGTTGTGCTGCTCGGTGGCGGCGGTGGGGACGATCGCCGCCTCCAGGGTGCCGGCTTCCAGGCGCTGGCGGAACTCCTTGCGCGACAGGTCGCCGACGAAGACGCGGCGATCCCGGTCACCGCTGGTGACGAGATTCATGCGGGGTCGGTCCTTTCGATTCTCGGGGAAGGTGGCGTCGCCCGTGCATGCGCCGGCCGGCGCGAGGGGGCTCGTGAACAAGGATATGAGCCCTCCCTTGCGGCGGCGAGACCGCTTGACACGTTTGCCGCCGTCTCTCACCCTTGCCTGCCGCTTCAAGGGGGGAGGAGAGGAATGAAGATCGGGACGCGACTGCCGGGCTTCGCCCGGGACCTCGGCTTCGACGGCTACTGCAAGTGGCTCGCCGAGAACGGCTTCGACGCCGTCGACACGCCGCCCCTGACGGCGCAGATGGCGAGGACCTGCGAGGAGCTGAACCTGACCATCGGCACCTGCGACGTCCGCGGCGGGGGCCTGCTGTGCAACGACGCGGCGCAGCGCCGCAAGGCCCTGAACGCGCTCAAGAGGGACCTGACCGCCATCGCCCGCCACGGCGGCACGACGTGCTTCACGGTACTGGCGCCGGCGGAGCCGACGCAGAGCCGGGCCGAGACCTTCGAGATCTTCGAGAAGGTCTACCCCAAGGTGGTGAAGCACGCCGAGAAGGTGGGGGTGAAGATCGCCATCGAGCCGTGGCCCGGGGGCGCTCCCTGGTACGGCAACCTGGGCTGCACCCCGGAGAGCCTGCGGCGCATCTTCGCGGCCGTACCGTCCCCCAACCTGGGGATCTGCTACGACCCGTCCCACTTCGTCCGCCTGCGGATCGACCACCTGCGCCTGCTCCACGAGTTCAGCGACCGCGTCCACCACGTGCACCTGAAGGACACGGAGATCCTGCCCGAGAAGCTCTACGAGAGCGGCATCCTCGGCGAGAGCTACTCGCGCACCTACGGCTTCGGCGAGGGCTGGTGGCGCTACACGATCCCCGGCGAAGGCGTGGTGGACTGGCAGGTCGTGGTGCGCCGCCTGCAGGAGATCGGCTACGACGGCGTCCTCAGCGTCGAGCTGGAGGACCACCACTTCTGGGACACGCCCCTGCTGCAGCAGGAGGGGCTGATCCGAGGCCGCGACCACGTGGCCCGGTTCTTCAAGGGCGGAGTCCTCTGATGCCGGGCTTCGCCGTCGTCGGCCTCGGCATGGGGCGCGGCCGCGCCCGCCTGATCCACGAGACGGCGGGCGCCGAGTTGCGCTGCGTCTGCGACCTCCGCCAAGAGCTGGCCCGCGAGGTCGGCGAGGAGCTGTCCTGCGACGCCGTCACCGATCTCGACGACGTTCTCGGCCGCGGCGACGTGGACGCGGT
>JAJDTN010000371.1 GCA_022827165.1 Candidatus Latescibacterota bacterium | reverse complement strand
GGGCAGACGGCGCCGAGGTGGGCGGCCCAGGTGGTGGTGATGCCGGTGCCCACGAGCTGCAGCCAGAAGGGCTTGTTGGCGGAATGGGTGATCTCCGACTGCGAGCGGACCTGGCTGGCGCCGCCGGAGACGACGAAGCCGTCGGTCACGTCCTCGGCCAGGGCGGTCTCGATCGGCGGCTGGCCGAAGTGCATGGCCACGGCCCGGTCCACGCGCCGGCGGATCTGCCTGTTGCCGGGCACGTCGCTCTGGGGGATGGGGCTCTCGATCATGGCGACCTGCTCGTAGCGCTCGAGGGACTTGAGATGCTCCACGGCGTTGGAGGTGTTGTCCAGGGTCGAGTTGTAGTCGAGGTCGAGGCGGAACTGGGGCGGCACCACCTCGAGGATGGCCCGGATCCCGGCGTGCATGTCGTACCAGGTGCGCGCCTTCAGCTTGGCCGACATGTACCCCGCCTTCACGGCGGCGCGGCACTGGCGGGCCCAGTCCCGGGGCGGCATGTCCATGGCCCACCACGACAGGGGCGCGTAGTCGCGCATCTGGGAACCCAGGAGCTTGTGGACGGGCACGCTCTCGTGCTTGCCCACGGCGTCGAAGAGGGCCATCTGCACGCCGGCGCCGAGGTCGTCCTCCCACATCAGCTCGTCCGCCTCGCGGCCCAGGACGCGCTCCTCGATCCCCTCGGGCACCTTGGCCCAGGTGTAGTTGGGGATCGTCTCGCCGAAGCCGACGACGCCGTTGCTCATGGTGAGCCGGCAGATCTGCACGATGCGCCAGTGGGGGAGCCAGTACTGCATGTGCTTGCCGGTGTGCTTCGTGAAGGGGACGTCGAGGAGGGTCAGCTCGATCGATTCGACTTTCACGGTTGATCTCCCTTGCGCACGGGCAGCTCGAGGAAGCTGGCTGCCTCGCGGTCGTGGTGGATGGCGTGGGTCGCCTTCTTGAAGTCCTCGGGACGGGCCCAGGCGATCTGCTCCACGAAGGTCTGCGGGTTGCGGTCGCAGACCGGGAACCACGAGCTCTGCACGTGCACCATGACGCGGTGCCCCGGCAGAAATGTGTGGTTCACGTGGGGCATGAGGACGCGGTAGGGCAGCACCTGCCCGGGCGGGATCGGCGCCGCCTCCTCGAAGCTCTCGCGGTAGCGGCCGCGCAGGATGTCGCCGGAGATCATGAACTGGTAGCCGCCCATGTCCCGGTCCGCCGGAACCTCGTCGGGGTAGAGGTCGATGAGCTTGACCACCCAGTCGGCGTCGGTGCCCGTGGTCGAGGCGAAGAGGGTGGCCGACGGCTCACCGCTCAGGGTGAGGGGCTCCCGGAGAGTTTCGCTGACGAAGACGAGGACGTCGGTGCGGTCGGAGAACGGCCGCTGATCGTCGACCAGCCAGCGGAACCAGGTGCCTTCCCCGGCGAAGGGCGGGATGATCGGGCGCACCCGGTAGGGCACGGGGCTGGCGGGGTCCGAGACGTACTCGGTGCAGCTGTCGCCGGCGGCGGGCGCGTCGAAGGAGAGGCCCCCCTCCGGCTGCAGGTAGAGCCGCCGGGGCTCGGTCTCCTGCACCGGCGGCCAGCTCCGGTACTGGCGCCAGCGGTTGCTCCCGGTCTCGAAGGCCTGCACCCGCGGCAGCGGCTCGGCCGGCCGCTTGCGCTTGAGGTGGCGGTCCCAGAAGGGCTTGAGCATGTCGCGGCGGAAGCGCAGGCCCGTGTCCTCCCCCCATTTGAGGCTTCCGAGGGCGGAGCCCTCGCCCCAGGTCTGCGCGTGCGACCAGGGCCCGATGACCAGGTGGGTGCGCGCCCCCCGGGGGTCGTTCTTCGCCAGGGCCGCGTGGCTGAGCACGGCGCCGTAGAGGTCCTCGGCGTCGAAGAGGCTGTGCACGCTGAGGACGGGCACCCGCCGCGGCGCCCGGGCCAGGTGCTCCTGCAGGGCCTGGTCCTTCCAGTAGTCGTCGTACGCCGGGTGGTCCAGCAGGCGCCTCCAGGCCGGCAGCCGGTCGGCCCCGTAACGGCGGCCCAGCTCGCCGATCGAGCCGGCCTCGAGGACGGCCTGGTAGTGGTCGCGGTAGCCCCAGGGGATGGAGTGGCTGGCGTTCTTCGTCGAGGTCTGGCGGTAGACGTACTGGAGCATGACGGTGCGGAAAGCCCCGTGGCGGTAGAAGTCGTCCCCGAGCCAGGAGTCGACCATGGGGTTGACGGGGACCGCCGCCTTCAGCGCCGGGTGGGGGTCGATGAGGGCCATGAGGGTGAGGAGGCCGTCGTAGGAGGTGCCGGTGATGCCGACGCGGCCGTTGTTGCCCTCCACGTTCTGCACCAGCCACTCCACCGTGTCCCAGGCGTCGGTGACCTGGTCGACCTCGCCTTCGTTGAAGGGGCCGCGCACCGGCATGGTCATGGTGTACTTGCCCTTGGAGCCGAAGCGCCCGCGCACGTCCTGGTAGACGAGGATGTAGCCATCGCGCACGAGGTCCTCGTCAGCCGGGGGCAGGACCATGGCGATGTCGGGACTGTGGGAACGGGTGCCGCGGTCCTTGGCGTCGTACGGCGTGCGCGTGAGCACGATCGGCATCTTCCGCGACGCGCCCTCGGGGATGAAGATCAGCGTGAAGAGCTTCACGCCGTCGCGCATGGGCACCATCGACTCCTGGCGCGTGTAGTTGAACTCCCCCGTCCGGGTCTCGAAGGTGCGGGGGATGTCCCCCCGGCGGGTCACGTCCTTCGACCTGGTGCCGCTCTTGCGTTTCGCCATCGCTGCCGTCCCCGTGTGATCCGAAAGTGAAGAGCGGTCATTGTAGGCCCTGGTCCCGACTCCCGCCACGAGAGATGAAAGGTCGCCGGCGCTCCTGCGGAAGGGTAGCTTTGCCGCCATGGAGATCCGCGAGCTGGCCGAGGCCGTCCTCTTCGGCGACACCCTGGCGCACAAGCTCACCGCTTCCGGCCGCCTGACCGACGAGCGTCCCGGGCGCCCGGTGACCTCCCCCGACGCCCCGGGCCGGCCGCCGGAGCTGGCCCTCGACCGCTGGAGCGAGACCGGGCGCGTCGCCTTCGACGAGGTGCGCTCCCTGGAGCGCGACGAGGACCGCGGTCTCGTGCTGCACTTCTTCGCCAACCACGAGCTGATGGCGGCGGAGCTGATGGCCCTGGTGCTGCTCAAGTTCCCCGACGCCCCGGCCCGGTTCCGCCGCGGCGTCGCCCGCACCCTCCTCGACGAGCAGGAGCACCTGCGCCTCTACCTGGAGCGGATCCGCGGCGCCGGCGTCGCCTTCGGCCAGATTCCGGTGAGCGACTTCTTCTGGCGCGCCATCTCGCCCATGCCGACGCCCCTGGACTTCGTCACCCGCCTGAGCCTCACCCTGGAGCAGGCGAACCTCGACTACGCGCCCCACTACCAGCGGCTCTTCGACGAGTTGGGCGACGCCGATACGGCGGCCCTCATGGGGCGCATCTACCGCGACGAGATCGGCCACGTGCGCCACGGCCTGAACTGGTTCAACACCTGGCGCGCCCCGTCGCAGAGCGAGTGGGAGTCCTTCCGCCAGGCCCTCGGGTTCCCCCTGAGCCCGAGCCGCGCCAAGGGGATCGGCTTCAACCGGGAGGGCCGGCTCCGGGCGGGGCTTCCCAGGGCCTTCGTCGACGAGCTGGAGCTGTTCGTGCACTCCCACGGCCGCTGCCCCCGGCTGCACTGGTTCAACCCCCTGTGCGACCTGGCCGCCGGCCGGGGCGCCCCCTTCACGCCGCCGGCGCCGCTGCGGGACCTGTCCCGCGACCTGGCGCTGCTGCCCGCCTTCCTGGCGGCCCCCGACGACGTGGTGGTCGTCCCCGAGCGGCCGCGGCTGGCCTACCTGCAGGAGCTGCGGGCGGCGGGCCTGCCGGTGCCGGAGCTGGTGGAGTGGGACCCGGCGGCGCAGCCGGTGCCGGAAGCCCTGGACGGGCGCCGGCTCACCGGGCTGCGGCCCTGGGGCTGGGCGCCGGACAGCGTCGCCGCCCTCGGCCCGCTGGCGGACCAGCTGCCGGCGGGCGAGCCGGCGCCGGGGAGGCTCTGGGACGAGGAGAGGCGGCAGCTCTACTCCAAGGCCTGGAGCGCCGCCTGGCTGGCCGCGGTCCTGCCGGACCTGCGCGAGGAGGAAGGGGACTGGCTCTGCGGCCCGGAGGTGGTGGGCGCGTCCTGCGCCACGGAGGCGGAGGCCGCGGCGGCGCTGGCCGCTGGATTCGACGGGGGCTGGTGCCGGGCGGTGGTGAAGGCGGCCTTCGGGACCGCCGGCGGGCGCCGGATCATCCTCGACTCCCCCGAGCTGCCGGAGCATCACCGCCGCTGGCTGAAAGGGGTCCTGCAGGAGGACGGCACCGTCGTCGTCGAGCCCTGGCTCGACCGCGTCCTCGACCTGTCGGCCCAGTACGAGATCGAAGACGACGGCGACCTGCGCCTGGCCGGGATCACCCGCTTCCTCACCGGCGCCGGGGGGCGCTTCCAGGGGGTCGTGCTCCACGACCGGGTCTCCGGCCTCGACCAGGAGACGCGGCGGTTCCTCTACGGCGACGGGCGCGACGGCCGGCGGCTGCAGCGGCTCTACCGCCGCCTGGGCGAAGATCTCGGCCGCCGGCTGCCGCCCGGCTTCCGGGGGCCCCTGGGGGTGGACGCCCTTGTGTACCGGGACGCGGCGGACGGCGGCCTGCGGCTCAAGCCCGTGGTGGAGCTGAACCCGCGGCTGACCATGGGCCGGGTGGGCCTGGCCCTGCAGAGGCGGGTGCTGGCCTCCAGGTCCGCGGTCTGGCGCCTGTGGCGGCTGAAGGACCTGCGCGCCGCCGGCCACGCCTCGGCCGCGGCCTGGGCCGACCGCCTGCGGCAGCGCCTGCCCCTGGAGATGTCGGGCGACGGGCGGCAGATCTCCCGCGGGGCCGTGTTCACCAACGATCCCGCCGCCGCCCGCGCCTTCGTGGGGGTCCTGGCCGTGGCCGAGGAGCCGCCCACGGACGAACTCCTGCTCGCGGCGCCGGGTGCGGACGATGGCTGATCTCGTCCTCGACGTCTTCACCCACGAGGGGGCGGGAGGCAATCCGCTGGCCGTCCGCCTCCTCGAGGAGCCGCTGGAGTCCCGGGAGATGATGGCCGAGGCTGCGGCGCGGGACAGCCGGGAGACCGCCTTCCTCCTGCCGCCGCCGGCCGGCAGCGGACCGTGCCGCGTGGAGGTGTTCACCGCGAGCCGGCAGATCCCGTTCTCGGGCCACGCCGCCCTCGGCGCCGCCCGGGCGGCGCGGGAGCACCTGCTCACCGGAGAGCCGGAAGAGGTGGTCCTGGCCATGGCCCTCGGCGACGTGGACGTGCGCTTCGAGGACGGGACCGCCTGGCTCACGGCGCCGACCATCGAGCTGGGCTCCGACTGGCCCGCCCCCGAGGTCCGCGCCACCCTGGGGCTGCGCGGTCCGGCCCCCGGGGAGCTGGAGCCGCCGCGGCTCACCGGAGCGGGCCTGCCCATCCTCATCGTCCCCCTCGCGGGGCTGGAGGAGCTGCACGCCTGCCACCTCGACGCCGCCGCCTTCCGCGCCTTCGGCGTGCGCATGGTGCGCCACAAGGCGCTCCACGCGCGGGTCTACGCCTTCTGCCGCGAGACCCGTTCGGCGGAGAACCACCTCTCGGCGCGGCTCTTCCTGCCGGGGGACGAGGAGGCCCTGGAAGACCCGGCCAGCGGCGGCGCCGCCGCCTGCCTGGGCGCCTGCCTCTCGGTGCAGGGCGGCCTCGACCCCGCCGGCGGCGAGCTGCGCGTCGAGCAGGGATTCGAGATGGGGCGGTCGTCGCTGCTGCGGCTGAGGACCGCCTCCCACGGCGGCATCGAGGTGGGGGGTGCGGTCCAGCCGGCGCCGGGAGGCTCGGCGTGACCGGGCTGTCGCCAGAGGGTCCCAGACCCTTGCTTTGCGGAGGCTCCAGACCCTGGAGGTGCCAGATGATTCCCGTCCGCCCCACCGCCTCCCGCCTCCGGCTCGCTCTTCTGTCGCTGGGCCTCGCCCTTCCCCTCTCTCTCCAGGCCCAGGACGGGGTCATCGACTTCGCCCTCTCCCGCATCGACACGGGCGAGGCCTGGGTCAGTCCCTACTTCGGCTACAACGGCCCCAAGCTGGTCTTCGACGGCGACGACTTCTACGCCGTCGGCATGTGGGGGCTCGATCCGTCCACCGCCCAGGGCGTCGTCTACCGCGGCGGCGAGGAGGGCTGGAAGCGGTTCTACGACTGGGGCACCCACGACTACCAGCCGGGCCTGGTGCTGCTCGACAGCCAGCGGCGGCTCGTGCTCGTCCACCCCCGCCTCCTCGACGGTCCCCGCATCCTCCACCAGCAGAGCCGCGGCGACCCGGACAGCTTCGAGGAGGTGGCCCTGCCGGCGGGCTTGGGCAAGGCCGGCTACGTCGGCGCCGCCATGGACGGCGACCGCCTGGTTCTCGGGTACATCGCCGACCCGGCCACCTACTCCTTCCTCGTCGCCTGGGTCGATCTGGGCACCGGCGAGTGGGGAGGCCCTCACCTGCTGGCGCGGGAGCAGCGCGCCGAGGAGCCCTACACCACCTGGCTCTACCCGGTGATCTGGCCCGACGGCGACGGCTTCCACCTCGTGGTCAGCAACAACGCCGACCTCAGCTCCTACTACAACCGCATCAACTACCTCTACGTGCCCTACGCCGATCCCCTCTCGGCCGAGGTCGAGGTGGTGGCCGACGTCGTTCCCTGGACGCAGAACATCGCCTATGGCGAAGCGATGTGGAGGGCGGCCGACGGGGCCCTCTACCTCACCGGCCAGTACGAGCCCGAGGGCGGCAACAACCGGCTGATGGTCTACCGCCGGGACCCGGGAACCGAGCAGTGGGAGGAGGTGGTCATCGGCGGTGCGGCGGTGGCCGCGGTCTACGAGGCGCCGGCGCGGCCCGGGGAGTTGTGGATGACCGTGACGCATGGCAGCTCCCTGTTGCTCTACCGCGCCGAGGAGGGAGGGCGCAGCTGGACCAGGGCCGACCTGGCCGGCTTCGACGGCCACGGCCTGCAGAGCGTGTGGTTCCTCTACGGGATCTCACCGTCGAGCGGCAGCGTGCTGCCCGACGGGCCCTGCGCCGTCTTCAGCAGCGGGCCCCATCCGAACCTGGAGCTGTGGTTCGCCCGCTTCCGCACGGCGCCGCCGACGGCGGTGAGCGGCCTCGAGGCGGCCCGGCCCCGGGCGAGCCGGCTGGAGCCGGCCTACCCGAACCCCTTCAACGCCGGCACCGTCCTGCCTTTCGAGATCGCCCGCGAGGCGGAGGTCGACCTGCGCGTCCACGACCTCCTCGGCCGGCCCCTGGTGACGCTGCGCAGCGGCCGGATGCCCCCGGGGCGCTACCAGGCGCGCTGGGACGGGACCGCGGCCGGCGGCCGCAGCCTCGGCAGCGGCGTCTACATCCTGCGGCTGCGCGCCGGCGGCGACAGCTACACGCGGAAAGTGATGGTCCTGCGGTGAACGCCATGGCGGCCGGGATCCACGACCGGGTCACGGAGATGATCGGCGGCACGCCGCTGATCCGCCTGCGCCACCTGTCGCCCGAGGGCGGGGCGACGATCCTCGGCAAGATGGAGTACCTCAACCCCAGCGGCAGCGTCAAGGACCGCATCGCCCTGA
>JAJDTN010000446.1 GCA_022827165.1 Candidatus Latescibacterota bacterium | reverse complement strand
CCTCGACGGCGGCAGCGGCCGCGAGCGCTGGCGGCGGCCGCTGAAGAACCTCTACGGCTCGGTGTCGCCGGTCACCGCGCTGACCGTGGCCGACCTGGAGGGCGAGGGCGATCTCAGCCTGCTCGCGGGCACGGCGGGGTGGTTCGTCAACGTCTTCACCCCCGGGGGCGCGCCGAAGTGGGCCCGCTGGATCCGCTACCACGTCATCACCGCCCTCGAGGCGACCGACACCGACGGCGACGGCCGCGCCGAGGTGATCGTGGGCACCACCTACTCGACGCCGCTCACCGTGCACGACTACGACGGCGCCTTCCGCTGGTCCACCCTCGAGCAGGTCGGTTCCGAGGGCAACGCCACCACGCCTCGGCGGGGGATCCACCTGACGCGGATGCGGCTGGCGGACCTGAACGGCGACGGGATCCGCGAGATCGTCTACGGCACCGAGGACGGCTGGCTCTTCGCCGTCGAGCCGCGCGCCGGGGCGGAGCTCTGGCAGGCCAACATCGTCGGCGAGGTGGTGGCGCTGGAGGTGCTGCCGGGCGGCGTGGTGGCAGCCAGCAGCTTCGGCGGCCTCTACAGCCTCGACCCCGACGGGACCCTGCGGATCCACTCCCATCCCTGCGAGTGGATCCGCACGTCGACGCGGCTCGGGGACGACCTCGTGCTCGCCGCCGAGGGCGGCCGACTCCTGCGGGTGAACGCGGCCTGCGAGGTGGTGGGCGAGCTGTGGACGGGAGGCGAGGTCCGGAGGATGACCGCCGCCGGCCGGCACCTGGTCTGCGTCCTCGACGACGGCCGGTTGGCCGCCCACTCCTTCGGCTGAAGACGCCGGGAGCCACCTGATCTGCGTGCTCGACGACGGGCGCCTGGCCGCCCACTCCTTCGGCTGAAGGAGCCGCGGACTCCCGGCGCCCTTCCCTACCAGAGGACGACGAACAGCAGGTAGACGGCCACGGCGAGATAGGCGCCGGCCCACAGCCCCGGCCGGCGATACCACACCGGCCCGGCGGGACCCACGCTGAAAGGGAAGCGGGGGCGCACCGGCGCCCGGGCCAGGGTCCGGTGCAGCCAGGTCCCCTCGAGCCGTGCAAGGCGCCCGGCCATCGACTCTCTCAGCCCGGCCGGATCGTCGTCCGCCCGCGACCAGACCAGCCCCCGCAGTTCCTCCCGCGTCAGCCGGCCCCGGCGGACATCGATCCCCTTCGACACGATCCACATGCTGACCGCCGGCAGCACCAGGTTCCACAGGTAGGCCCACCACAGGTCGGTGTACCACACCGGCAGAGGCCAGCCGCGGGCCTCTCCGAGGATCGCCGAGGCGCCGTAAGTCAGACCGACCGCCAGACCGACGATCCCCGTCTCCCGGTGGACCCTGGTGAAGACGCCCATGAGGATCACCGTCATCAGCGGCACGGCGATGGCGCCGGCGAGACGCAGGTAGAACAGCAGCATACCCCCCTCGAGGAAGGGGACGTAGGCGAACCCCAAGGCGAGGATGAAGGGCACGGAGATGCGCCCCACCTTCGTGTAGTGGGCGTCGCTGCCCCGCCGCACCAGGAAGCGGGCGTAGATGTCGCGCACGAAGAGGGAGGAGATGCCGATGCCGATGGAGTCGAAGGTCGAGTAGGCGGCGGCCACCAGGCCCGCCACGACGAGGCCCACCAGACCGGCGGGCAGGTACTCGACGATCATGCGCGGATAGGCCTCGTCGACGACGTGCAGGCCCGGGAACTCGGCCCGTGCCATCGGCCCGAGGGTGACGTTGAAGAACAGGCAGACGGCGGTGGCCAGACTGGCGACGACGACGGCCATCTTGAAGTCCCACTCCGAACGCGCCCCGAGGAAGCGGATCGCCTCGTACTGGTTGATGAGGACGTACGTGGTGAGCACCACGAGGAAGCCGAAGACGACGAGGATGGGCGGCACGCCCTCGGGACCGTAGCCGCCCACGTGCAGCAGACGGTCCGAGAGCCCGCTCTCCACCGCCTCCAGGCGCATGGCGACGCCGTCCCAGCCGCCCATGGCGGAGTAGACGAACCCCCACAGGACGAAGGAGGCGACGATCATGGTCAGGCTCTGCAGGGCGTCGGTGAGGACGCCGGCGCGCAGGCCGCCGCGGACGAGGTAGAGGGCCGAGGTCGACGCCACCGCCGCGACGACGAGCCAGCAGGTCCCCGGCGACAGACCGGCGACGACGTTGAGGACGAGGAACATGGAGTAGTAGATGTTGCCGAGGACGTTGGTGCGGGACTGCACGTTGATCAGCACCGCCATGACCCGCGCCGCCGGTCCGAAGCGGAACTCCAGCCACTCGGCGTTGGTGAACACGCCGGAGCGGTACATGGGCACGATGACGAAGAAGCCCAGGACCATCCAGCCCACGGCGATGCCCAGCCACCACTGCGACAGCTGCGACAGCCCGAGGGTGTACGAGCCGCCGACGATGCCGACGTAGTCGCCGCTGTCGACGGCGGTGCCGAAGGCGGAGAGGCCGATCACCCACCAGGGCATCGACTTGGCCGCCAGGTACCAGTCGAAGCTCTCGCCCTTGTGGCGGAAGCTGATCAGGCTGTAGAGGACGATGCCGCCGTTGAGGACGGCGACGACGATCCAGTCGAGGGAGGTCATGCGGCTTCCTTCACGGGTCCGGACCACCCGACCGCCCCACGGCGAGGATCCCGCCGCTCCGGTCCGGCGGGCCCCTCACGGCTCGCCGGATGTTGTCCCGGACCGGGAGGGCGGGATGGCGACGGTGACGCCGCCCGGGATGTTGTCCCCGGCATGCATGACCGGTACCCTTGGGCGCCATGAGAGCCGCGGTCCTGACCGAGTTCGGTGCGCCACTGCGGGTGCGGGAGCTGCCCCAACCCGAGGCGACGCCCGAGTCCGCCGTGGTCCGCGTCGAGGCCTGCGGAATCTGCCGCAGCGACTGGCACGCCTGGCGCGGCGACTGGCCCTCGGTGGAACCGCCCAGGGTGCTGGGCCACGAGCTCGGCGGCGTCGTGGAGGAGGTCGGCGCCGGGGTCCGCTCCTTCGGCGCCGGCGACCGCGTGACCCTGCCCTTCCACATGGCCTGCGGTCACTGCGAGCACTGCTTCGGCGGCCGCTCCAACATCTGCAAGGCCAACGGCGTCATCGGCATCACCTTCGACGGCGGCTACGGCCGCTATGTGCGCGTGCCGGCGGCCGAGGCCAACCTCGTGCGCCTGCCCGAGGAGGTGGACTTCCTCAGCGCCGCGGCCCTCGGATGCCGCTACATGACCGCCTGGCACGGCCTGGTCGACCGCGCCCGGCTGTCCCCCGGCGAGTGGGTGGCGGTCTTCGGGGCCGGCGGCATCGGGCTCTCGGCGGTGCAGATCGCCTCCGCCCTGGGGGCCCGCGTGATCGCCGTGGACATCGACGAAGCCAAGCTCGCCCGCGCCCGCGAGGAAGGAGCCGTCGCCGGTGTCGACGCCCGCCACTGCGACGCCGCCGAGGCCGTGCGCGATCTCTGCGGCGGCGGCGCCGACCTCAGCCTCGACGCCCTCGGCTCGTCGAAGACCGCCCTCCCCGGTCTGGCCAGCCTGCGCAAAGGCGCCCGTCACCTGCAGATCGGCATGTCGACGCCGGAGGAGGAAGCGCAGGAGGGCCACATGGCCCTGCCCGTGGACGACATGATCCGCAACGAGATCAGCTTCGTCACCAGCCTCGGGTGTCCCACCACCGGCTACCCCGGCCTGCTGGCCCTGGTCGCCTCGGGCCGGCTCGAGCCGCGGCGGCTGGTGAGCTCCACGGTGAGCGTCGACGCGGCCGGCAGCGTGCTGGCGGAGATGACCGGCTTCGGCACGGTCGGCTTCACCGTCATCGACACCTGGTGATCCCCGGCCTCGGCTGATCCCGGCGCGGTCCGGCATGGGCCGCTAACTCCGCACGAACTCCAGCAACCGCCGCACGTAGGCGTCGTTTCCGTAGCGGCCGAGGATCCGGCGCCGGGCGGCCCGGCCCGCCTCTTCCCGCCGGTCGTCGTGACGCAGCCACCAGGCGGCCTTGTCGCGCAGCTCCTCCACCGTCTCCCAGGTGTCGATCTCGCGGCCGATGTCGAACTCCTCCTCCATCCCCTCCACGTAGTCGGTGAGCATGAAGCCGCCGGAGCCGGTGATCGCCGTGTCGCGCTGGTTCAGGTAGCCGCGGGAGCGGGGCGAGTTGTGCTGGTTGACGTTGATCTTCGCCGCCCGGTAGACCCCCGGCAGCTCGCGGTAGGTGCGGAACCCGCGGTAGCACGAGCGCGGGATGCCGGCGAAGGTGCCGAAGCCGAGGCCGCCGTAGACGTGGGTGCGGCCGAGGGCCGCCACCGTGGCGACCACGTCCTGGCGCAGGACCCGCTGTTCGGGAAAGCCGATGGGATGGGTGATCCGCTCCACCGGGTCCGGCGAGGTCAGGTACGCCTCTCCGTCGCTGTCGCCGCGGGCATAGATGGAGAGGATGGTGACCGAGAAGTCGCACGCCTCGTGGGGGGCGGCCTCGGCCACGGCGTGCAACTGCCGCGCCGGCGGCGGGTAGAGGACGATGGCCCGGATCCCCCTCTCGCGGTAGACGTCGACGCTCTCCTTGCAGCAGGTGACGACGAACTCGAACTCGCGGGAGTACTCGGGATGGCGGATCGCGTCCCAGGGGTCGTCCTGGGTGTGGGTCACCGTCTTCAGCCAGGGGAACCGCCGCCGCAGGGAGGCGACCAGCCCCGGGGGGCAGTCGTCCTTGCTGAACCACCACAGCAGCAGCTCCGGCCGGTGCTCCTCCACGAGCCCGGCCAGCCCCTCCTCGAAGGCGGTGGCGTCCTCGTAGCGCAGGTCCCAGCGCTCCGGCGCCGGGATGCGGTCCGCCTCCTCCGCGGCGAGCAGGACATCCCGCTCCCGGTGGGCCTCGATGCAGCCCCGGCTGGGCGCGTAGACCACCCGAAGGCCGGCGGCCTCGAACCCCTGGTGGATGCTCCACAGGGACTGCCCGGGGGCGAACCCCCCAACGAGCAGCACCCGGCCCGAGCCGCTCATCCCGGTACGGGCTCGCCGCGGTTCCCGACGGCGGCGGCTTCCTCCACCGACAGGCGCGACTGGCGGCAGTACTCGGGATCGGTCTCGAAGCCGGCGAAGTCGACGCCCAGCTCGACGCAGGCCACCGCCGAGGCGCCGATGCCGAGGAAGGGGTCCATCACCCGGCGCACCCGATCGAGCCCGTGGAGGCGCACGCACATGCGCGGGATCTTCACCGGGAAGGCGGCCGGGTGGGGCCGCTGCTGATCGCGGCTGCGGATGGTGCGGTAGGGGACGAACCAGGTGTTGCCGCGGCAGCGGAGGTCCCCCTCGACGCTGTTCCAGCGCGCCACGTTCGACTTGTCCTGGTACTCGACGCCCACCGCCAGCCGGTCGATGGGGACGTCGCCTCTCTTGGTGAGGTGGAAGATGTACTCGTGGCAGTCGTTGACGTAGCGGCGGCTCTGGATCGGCTTGAAGTGGCCCACGGAGACGTTGCCCTCTATGCCGGGGTAGCGGCCCACGTCCTCCTTCTCGATGGCGATCGACTTGACCCAGTGGAAGACGTTCTGCAGCTCGAAGTGCCGGCGCATCTCGAGGAGGACCTCGAAGGGGCCCCAGGGGTCGGAGGGCTTGCCGCCGATGTTGAGGAAGAGAGAGCCCGCGTCGCTCAGGACCTCGCCCACCGCCGCCCCCCACTCCCCCATCCAGCGCACGTACTCCCGCCGCGATCCGGAATCGTCGTAAGCGCCGTAGCGGGTGCCCAGGTTGTAGGGGGGCGAGGTGACCACCACGTCGACGCTGCCGGCGCCGAGGCGCCGGCCCATGTTGGCGACGCAGTCCTCACACCAGACGTCGACGGCGCGGCCGCCGGCCTCGACGTGGAACCCCGCCATCAGCAGCCGAGGGCGTAGCCGTCCCGGCGCGGGTCGGCGCCCCCCATGAAGGCGCCGGAGTCGGGATCGATGTGGATGCCCTGGCCGCCGCCGACGCCGGGGGACCAGTCCCCGAGGTGGTGGATCTCGTGGCCGCGGCGCTCCAGCTCGGCGAGCACCTCCGCGGGCACCCGCGACTCGGCTTCGACCCGGTGCGTCCGTGTCGCCTTGAGGCGCGGCGCCTCGATGGCGGCCTGCACGTTCATGCCGTGGTCGAGGACGTTCATGATCATCTGCGGCGTCGTCTGCAGGATGCCGTACGACCCCGGCGTGCCGATGAGCAGGCGCAGACCGTCCGCGTCCCACACCT
>JAJDTN010000193.1 GCA_022827165.1 Candidatus Latescibacterota bacterium | reverse complement strand
GTCGCAGCTGCCGCAGAAGGGGCTCGTCGTCGACGAGATGATGCCGAAGCGCTCGCCCCCGGGAAGGCGGAAGCTCTCCGCCGGGGCGTTGCCCCGCCCTCCCTCGGCCGAGGCCGGTCCGTAGTGGCCCTGCAGCCGCTCCAGGATCTCCTCGCGGGAGTAGACCCGCTCCGGCTGCCACAGGGTGGCGCCCCCTACGTCCATGTACTCGATGAAGCGGACCTCGGCGCCCAGGCGGCTGCCGAAGGCGACCAGGTCGACGATCTCGTCGTCGTTGAAGTCGCGCATGACCACGGTGTTGATCTTCAGCGACTCGAAACCGGCGGCGGCGGAGGCCTCGATGCCGGCGATGACATCGTCGAGGGCGGCCCTCCGCGTCAGGGTCTCGAAGCGCGCCGGCTTGAGGGAGTCGAGGCTGACCGTGACCCGGCGCAGCCCGGCCTCGCGCAGGGCCCGCGCGTGGCGGGCCAGCTGCGTGGCGTTGGTGGTGAGGGCGATGTCGTCCAGACCGCGCTCGTCGAGGCCGGCGATCAGGTCGGGGAGGCGGGCCCGCAGCAGCGGCTCGCCGCCGGTCAGGCGGACCCGCCGCACGCCGTTGGCGGCGAAGGCGTCCACCAGGACCAGGATCTCGTCGAAGGTCAGGATGTCCGCCTTGGGCAGCCAGGTGTACTCGTCCTCGGGCATGCAGTAGGCGCAGCGCAGGTCGCAGCGGTCGATGACCGAGATCCGCAGCGACTGCAGGGGCCGGCCGTAGACGTCGGCCGCGGCCTCGCGCACGGTGCCCGGAAGGCTGGGAGAGGGGGCGGTCACAAGGTTGCAGAACATACGGGCGAGGCCTGCGGTCCGCAATCGGCGGCAGGTTGGAAGTCCAAGCCCATCAGTCAGTTACGCTCATTCGGCAGAAGCCCGCCGCCTTGCTCCGCAGCCGCTCCCGGGGTAACTTGGCCCCCATGCCGAGCCCGGAGACCGAAGGCCTGCAGCGCCAGCTGTCGGACCGCGGATACATCGCCGGCGACGACATCTGTCTCTCCCTGCACCTGGCGCGGGAGCTGCGCAAGCCGCTGCTGGTGGAGGGACCGGCGGGGGTGGGCAAGACCGAGATCGCCAAGGTCCTGGCCGACCTCCTCGGCACCGATCTGATCCGCCTCCAGTGCTACGAGGGCCTCGACACCAGCACCGCCCTCTACGAGTGGAACTACCAGCGCCAGCTGCTGCAGATCCGCATGGAGGAGCAGGGCGAGCGCTCCCTCGAGCAGCGCGAGGCCCACATCTTCTCCGAGCCCTTCCTGCTCAAGCGGCCCCTGCTGCAGGCGATCACCCACCACCGGGCGCCGGTGCTCCTCATCGACGAGCTCGACCGCGCCGACGAGGAGTTCGAGAGCTTCCTCCTCGAGCTGCTCTCGGACTGGCAGATCACGATCCCGGAGCTGGGCACGGTCCGGGCCACGCACGTGCCCCACGTGGTGGTCACGGGCAACCGCACCCGCGAGCTCTCCGACGCCCTGCGCCGGCGCTGCTTCTACCTGTGGATCGACTATCCCGACTTCGACAAGGAGCTGGCCATCGTCGGCGCCCGCGTCGACGGCATCGACGCCGACCTGGCGGCGCAGATCTGCCGCTTCATGGCCGGCGCCCGCCGCCAGCAGCTGGAGAAGCCCCCCGGCGTGGCCGAGACCCTCGACTGGGCGCGGGCCCTGGTGGCCCTGCACCGCCGCCACCTCGACGCCGCCACCGTCGAGGAAACCCTCGGCCTCGTGTTCAAGGACTACCACGACGTGACCCACGTGAAGCAGTCCCTGGCCGAGTTCCTGGAAAGCGTCGGGGTCCGCCCGGCCCCGGCCCCCGGCGCCGCGGCCTCCGATGCCGCCGGCTCCTGACACGCCCTCCCCGGGCTCCTTCCCCGACGACCTCGCCCTCCACGGCGCCCTGAGCGCCAACGTCGTCGGCTTCTGCCGCCACCTCCGGGACCGCGGCCTCGGGCTGGGTCCGGCCGAGGCCGCCGACGCCCTCGCCGCCCTCGGACTCGTCGACATCGGCCGCGAGAGCCGGTTCCGCCTCGCCCTGCGCACCTGCCTGGCCAAGAGCGTCAGGGAGCAGCAGCTCTTCGACGACTGCTTCGACCGCTACTGGCGGGTCTGGGACCGGGCCGGGGAGCCGAACCGGCCGGCGCCCGACCCCGAGGCCGGAAGCCCGGGCCGCGACCGCTCGCAGCCGGTGCAGATGAGCCTGAGGGAGTGGCTGAGCGCCGGCGACGGGGAGGAGGCGGAGGAGCAGGAGGAGACCGCGGGCTACAGCGCCGGCGAGATGATCACCCACCGCGACTTCGCCGGCCTGCGGCCCGACGAGCTGGAGGAGATGGGCCGCGTCGTGGAGGAGCTGGCCCGGGCCCTGGCGCGGCGGCTCAGCCGCCGCTACCGGCAGCTCGGCGGGCGCGGCCGCCTCGACCTGCGCCGCACCCTGCGCGCCAACCTGCGCCGCGGCGGCGAGTTGGTCGACCTGGCCTTCCGCTCGCGGCGTCCGCAGAAGCTCAAGCTCGTCGTCCTTTGCGACGTGAGCCGCTCCATGGACCTCTACAGCCGCTTCCTGCTGCAGTTCCTCTACGCCTTCGCCGCCGCCTACCGCCGCCTGGAGGTCTTCGGCTTCAGCACCAGCCTGCGGCGCCTGACGCCGGCCCTTCGCGAGGGCGAGTGGGACCGCGTCCTGCAGGGGTTGTCCCGGGAGATGCCGGAGTGGTCGGGCGGCACCCGCATCGGCGCCTGCTTCGCGCGCTTCGCCGACGCCTGGGCCGAGAGCCTGGTGGACCGGCGCACGGCCGTCATCGTCCTCAGCGACGGCTGGGACACGGGCGAGGCCGAGCTGCTGTCGTCGTCCCTGTCCCGCATCCGCCGCCGCGCCTTCGCCGTGCTCTGGCTGAACCCGCTGATGGGCAACCCGGGATTCCGCCCCGAGACGGCGGGCCTGCTTGCGGCCCTGCCCCACGTGGACCTGCTGGCGCCGGCCCACAACGTGGCGGCCCTGCGCGACCTGGCCCGCGGCCTTGGCCGGCTGGAGCGCGGGGGCGTGAGACGCAGACCCTGGGCAGGACGCGCCAACCCGGAGCCGGAGAGCGAGCCCCCGCCCCCGGCGCCGGATCCAGACGCCCCCAGCTCGGCGAGGAACCTGCGGGCCCTCGCCGAGGAACGCGCCGCCCGCCGGAAGGGCTGAGTCCGCCGTCAGGGCCGCGAGCCGGGAGAGGCCGCGCGCTCCCGCCGAAGAAGGGTGCCGCCCGAAGACCTGCCCGCTCCCGATGGGAGAGTTGGCCGGCCGTCGAAGGCCCCGGACCTCAGTCCACGCCAGCCGCCGCGCGGTACTGGGTCTCGGTGTCCACGTCGGCAAGCACTCCGGGGTCGTCCACGGCTACCTCGACCACACGACCCGGATGACGCGCGAACAGGCGGCGGGCGCCCGTGTCCCCGGACAGATCGAGGAGCTCCTCCCGGAAGGCGCGGTCGAAAACCACGGGATGGCCGCGCCGCCCGGCGTGGAGCGGCGCCGCGATGGCCGGCGGCTCCGCGGCCTCGAAGGCGCGGCACAGGAGCGACACGGTGGCGGGCGTGACGGCGGGCATGTCCCCGAGGGCGATCAGGTAGCCGGAGGCCTCCCCGGGAGCGGCGCGGACCCCCACCGCCAGGGAGGTGGACATGCCGGCGGCGTAGTCGGGGTTCAGGACGGTCTCGACGCCGCGGTCCTCGAGGACGGCGCCGACGGCGCCGGCGCGGTGCCCGAGGACGGCGACGATCCGCCGCAGGCCCGCGGCCTTCAGGCTGTCCGCCGCGGCCGCCACCATGGGGATCCCCTCCGGCCCCCAGGGCAGCAGCAGCGTGGTGTCGCCGGTCCCGCCGTACCTGGAGGATCGGCCGGCGGCCAGCAGCACCGCGGCGATCACGGGGCGCCGCGGCGGACGGCCACCACCTCGGCGAGGATGCTGAGGGCGATCTCCTCGGGGCTCTCGGCGCCGATGTCCAGGCCCACGGGGCCGTGGATGCGGCCGATCTCCCCGTCGTCGAAGCCGGCCTCGCGCAGCCGCTCGACCCGCTTGGCGTGGGAGCGGCGGCTGCCGAGGGCGCCGATGTACGCCGCCGGCGAGCGCAGCAGGTGGTGGAGGGCCTCGTCGTCGATCTTGGGGTCGTGGGTCAGCAGCACGGCAAAGGTGCTCTCGTCCACGGACCAGTCCTCGAAGAAGGGGGCCGGCCAGACGCGCTCCAGCCGCGACGGCGCCTCGGGGAAGCGCTCGGGGCGGGCGAAGACCTCCCGCGGATCGATGACGACGGTCTCCAGGTCGAGGACCTTCGCCAGGCGCACGAGGGGGATGCAGATGTGGCTGGCGCCGACCACCAGGAGCCGGTCCCGCCGCGGGAAGACCTGCACGAAGACCGCCTCCGATCCGATCTCGACGACGTCGCTCTCCCGTCTCGAGAAAGCGGAGACCGCCGCCTCGAGAGCCGTCGCCGAAGCGGCCCCCCAGTCGCCGGCGGCCACCTCTCCGGCCTCCGGATCGACCAGCAGGTGGGGCTCCCCCCCGGCCAGCCGGGTCAGCAGCACAGCCGGCCGGTTGGCCTCCAGCCGGGCGCGCAGGGCCTCCCAGACGCCGGGGCTGCCGCCCCCCGCCTGCCCGGGGTGCTGCTCCACGAGGACCGAGACCTGCCCTCCGCAGGTGAGGCCCACGGACCAGGCGGTCTCGTCGCTGACCCCGTAGTGGAGGCGGCGGGGCTCGCCGTCGGCCAGGACCTGCCGGGCCTCGGTGATCACGTCGCCCTCGATGCAGCCGCCGCTCACCGAGCCGGCCACCTCCATCTGCCGGCCGACGATCATGGCCGCGCCCACCGGCCGCGGAGAGGATCCCCAGGTCTCGATGACGCGGGCCAGGGCGAAGGGGCGGCCCTCCCCCTCCCAGGCCAGGATGTCCTTCCAGATGTCCTTCATTCGTCCCCGCGAAGCTGATTGACGGAGGTGCAATGCCAATATATAGTGCGCCCTCCCATGCACCTCGAAGGAACCCACAAGTTCTCCGCCCCGCCGGAGAGGATCTGGGCCCTGCTCAACGACCCCGACGTGCTCGCCCGCACGACTCCGGGGCTCAGCTCCCTGGAGCCGGAGGGCGGCGACGTGTACAAGGCGCGGTTCCAGATCAAGCTCGGCCCCGTCAACGGCGGCTTCGACGGCTCCCTGGCCGTCCTCGACAAGGATCCCCCCCGGGGCTACCGCCTCGAGATCGACGTCGGCGGCCGCCTGGGGACGACGAAGGCGGAGGGCACCTTCGAGATCCGCGGGGAGGAGGAAGGCGCCGTCGTGGCCTTCGCCGGCGACGCCCGCCTCAAGGGGGTGCTGGCCCGCATGGGCGGACGCGTGCTGACCGGCGTCGCCCGGCAGTTCACCCGACAGTTCTTCGAAGCACTGGAAAAGGAAGTGTGATGGTCCGTCGGCGACGCGCCATCCCCTCTCCCCCTCCAAGGAGGTAGCGATCATGACGGTTCCGATCCGGGTCACCGTGAACGGGGTGGCCCACGAGCACGAAGTCGAGCCGCGGCTCCTGCTCGTCGACTACCTGCGCGAGGTGCTGCGCCTCACCGGCACCCACGTGGGCTGCGACACGAGCAGCTGCGGCGCCTGCACGGTCGTCGTCAACGGCCGCGCCGTGAAGTCCTGCACCCTGCTGGCGGTGCAGGCCGACGGCGGCGAGGTCACCACCGTCGAGGGCCTGGCCGCCAACGGCGAGCTGCACCCGATTCAGGCCGGGTTCAACGAGATGCACGGGCTGCAGTGCGGGTTCTGCACGCCGGGCATGATCATGACCGCCTGGCAGATCCTCGAGCGCAACCCGGACCCGACGGACGACGAGATCCGCCACGGCCTCGAGGGCAACTACTGCCGCTGCACCGGCTACGACAACATCGTCAAGTCGATCCGCCACGCCGCGGACAACCTGTGACGGAGGAAACCATGACGAACCTGGTCGGACAATCCGTCAAGCGCGTCGAGGACAAGCGCTTCATCACCGGCAAGGGCCGCTACGTGGACGACATGACCCTGCCCGGCATGACCTGGGCTACCGTGGTGCGTTCCGACGTGGCCCACGCCAACATCCGCGGCATCGACGCCGGCGAGGCCTCCCGGGCCCCCGGCGTGGTGGCCGTGCTCACCGGCGCCGACATGGAGGCCGACGGCATCGCCGGCCTGCCCTGCGGCTGGCAGGTGGACTTCAAGAACGGCGACACGATGAAGGAGCCGGCCCACCCGGCCCTGGCGGTGAGCAAGGTGCGCCACGTGGGCGACGCCGTGGCCGTGGTCGTCGCCGAGACGCGGGAGCAGGCCGCCGACGCGGCCGAGCTCGTCGAGGTCGACTACGAGGAGCTGCCCGCCGTGGTCGACGTGGTGGCCGCCACCCAGGACGGCGCGCCGCAGCTCTTCGACGACGTGCCGAACAACATCCCCTTCGACTGGGAGCTGGGCGACAAGGAGGCCGCCGACGCCGGCATCGCCGCCGCCGATCACGTCACCACCATCGAGTTCCGCAACCAGCGCCTGATCCCCAACGCCATCGAGCCGCGCGCAGCCATCGGCGACTACGACGACTCGCGCGACCACTACACCCTCTACACGACCTCCCAGAACCCCCACGTCATCCGGCTGCTCATGTCGGCCTTCGTCATGGGCATCCCCGAGCACAAGGTGCGCGTCGTCTCCCCCGACGTGGGCGGCGGCTTCGGCTCCAAGATCTTCCACTACGCCGAGGAGGTCATCGTCACCTGGGCGTCGAAGCGCCTCGGCCGCCCGGTGAAGTGGACGGCGCAGCGCTCGGAGAGCTTCGTCACCGACGCCCACGGCCGCGACCACGCCACCAAGGCCGAGATGGGCTTTGACGCCGACGGCCGGATCACCGCCCTCCGGGTCGACACCTACGCCAACCTCGGCGCCTACCTGTCGACCTTCGCGCCCTGCGTGCCGACGTATCTGTACGGCACCCTGCTCCAGGGCCTCTACACCTCGCCCGCCGTGCACGTCAACGTGACGGCGGCCTTCACCTCCACCGTGCCGGTGGACGCCCTGCGCGGCGCCGGCCGGCCGGAGGCGACGTACGTGCTGGAGCGCCTCCTCGACCAGGCCGCCCACGAGCTGGGGCAGGACCCGGCCGAGCTGCGCCGCAAGAACCTGATCCCGGCCTTCGACGGCAGCGAGTCGCAGCCCGGGTACGAGACCCAGGTGGCCCTGGTCTACGACAGCGGCGACTACGGCGCATCCCTCGACAAGGTCCTGGAG
>JAJDTN010000052.1 GCA_022827165.1 Candidatus Latescibacterota bacterium | reverse complement strand
ACGGCCAACGGGCAGGCAAGCGTCAGCAGGAGCAGCATTCCGCGGTGCATGGGTGCCTTCCTTTGCGAGGGCATTTGCGTGGCGTCACCCGGTGACCGCGGCCCGGCGGGCGCGATCCCGTGACAGTGGAGTCGGCTCGGCCCCTCAGCCATAGGCCCCCTTGGCGTGGCGTCCGAGCATGCGCTGCAGCCGCGGCGAGGCGCCCTCCCAGACGTGGTCGGGCACGCGGTAGTCGATGAAGGGGTAGAACTTCTGCGCCACGAAGCGCTTGCTGTAGGTGACGCCGGCCATGAGGCGGGTGCGGTCCGAGGCGTTGGGGGCGCCGCGGTGCCAGACCTGGTTGTTGAACATGTAGGCGTGGGTCCGGCGGGCGAGGAAGGAGTGGGGGCCGTTGCCGTCGAAGGAGGGCTGGTCCTGCACCTCGGGCCTGCGGCCGGTGTAGTGGCTGCCGGGGACGATCTGCGTGGGCCCGTGCTTCAGCTCCTCCACGTCGGTCAGCGGCGTGAAGATCTGCATGACGAAGCAGGGCAGCGGCACGTCGGGGGAGTGGCGGGGGATCTCCGGAGGCAGGGGGAAGTGGATGAGATCGTCGATGTGCCAGCCCCCGGGGCCGTCGGTGATGGCGTCGGGGTTCGGTGGAGTGTAGAGGGCGTTCTGGGACATGCAGTGGCAGTCGTCCCCGAGGATCGCCTCGGCGAGGCTGGCGAAGGGCTCGCGGACGATGAGGTCGCGGAAGGCGGTGGAGTACTCGAACATGCGCATGAGGCTGCGGCCGCGGATCTGGTCGCGCGCCGGCTCGTGCATGACCGGGTCGTCCCACTTGCGCTGCATGTCCCCGTGCAGGGCCTCGATCTCCTCTTCCTCGAGCACGGGCCCGAGGTCGCAGTAGCCCTCGCGCTGGAACCGCGACATCAGGCGTTCGGTCTCTTCGGCGGTGAAGGGCTCACCGGCACGGATGGCGCTCTCAACCATGGCGGCTCTCCCGGTATTGCTTCAGCAGCTCGTAGTTCGGCTCCATCCCCAGGCCGGGGCGGTCGGGGACGGTCACGCAGCCCTCGGAGTCGAGCTTCAGGGGCTCCTTGAAGATGCGGCCCCGCAAGGGGTCGACGGTCTCGCGGTAGAACTCGAGGATCAGGCCGTTGGCGATCGCCGCCACCAGGTGGATGTGGATCTCCTGGGCCCCGTGGGGGGCGATGCGCAGGTCCTGGGCCGCGGCCAGGGCCGCCACGTTCATGAACTCGGTGACGCCGCCGAGGATCTGGGCGTCGGCGTTGAAGATGGCGGCGGACTCGTGCTCGATGAGGTCGCGGAATCCGTAGCGGGTGTACTCGTTCTCGCCGGTGGCGATGGGGATCGTCGTCGCCTTCGCCACCTGGGCGTGGCCGCGGTAGTCGTCGGGAGCCACCGGCTCCTCGAACCAGAAGATGTCGAAGGGTTCCATCTTCCGGGCCAGCTCGATCGCCTCGTACGCGGCGTAGGCGTTGTTGGCGTCGACGAGGAGCTTGATGTCGGGGCCGATCGCCTCGCGCACCACCCGCACGCGCTCCACGTCCTCGTTGATGGGGACGGCGCCGACCTTCATCTTCACCGCCCTGGCGCCGAGATCGAGGCTCTCCTCCATCTCCCTGGCCAGCTCCTTCAGCCCCTTCCCCTCCTCGTAGTAACCTCCGGCGACGTAGGCCGGGATGCGGTCGGTGAAGCCGCCGAGCAGCTTGTGCACCGGCTTGCCGAGGGCCTTCCCCATCAGGTCCCACAGGGCGATGTCGATGGCGCTGATGATGTGCGTCGACATGCCGCGGCGCCCGACGATCTTGGGCAGCCACATGTTCGCCCAGATGCGGCGGTAGGCGAAGGGGTCCTCGCCGATGAGGGCCTCCTTGAAGTGGGCCACCAGGGCCTCGCCCACGGCCCCCGGCCGGGTGGCCGCGGTGCCGCCTCCCCAGCCGATCCCCGACAGGCCCTCGTCGGTGTGCACGTGCACGAGGTTGAACACCACCGTCCGGTAGGTGTACTTGCCGTTGCTGATCGGCTTCGGCTTCGGCCAGGCGTAACAGTCGATGGTCACGTCGGTGATCTTCATAGCCACTCGTCCTCGAAGACGCGGCACCCGACGCCGTCCTGCCCCATGGCGCCTCGTGCGTAAAGGGTGATGTACCGCGATTCATTCAGTGAGCCCACGGTGCTGTACGAGAAGGTCCCCGGGTCGATGACCTTGTGGCGCCAGGTCCGGCCCTCGTCGTCGCTGTGATAGATGGCGCCGCGCCGGCGCTCGGAGATGTGCGATCGCCCCGACTCCGGCAGGCCCGAGCCATTGGGAATGGAGAACAGCAGGCGCCGGCCGCAGCGGGCGAGCGTGCCGTGGCAGAGGACGCCGCTGATGTCGACGAGGAAGGGCGGGGACCAGGTCCTGCCCCAGTCCGCGGAGGTATGGGCGATGCGGCGCATCGGGCCGGGACTCACCTGCCCGGAGAGGGACCGCTCCGCCAACCTGTCCGGTGGATTCATCCGGCGCACGAGCAGCAGCTCCTCGCCCTGGCGGACCGAGACGGCGGAAGCCTCGTTGGCCAGGTAGTCGGTGAGAAAGCCGTCGGCGCGCCAGGTCTCGCCCTGGTCGTCGCTGCAGAGGACGGCGGAGCCGGACTGGGGATGGTGCCGGAAGTGGTTGCTGACCGCTTCTCCTTCGGGAACGACGGTGACCGGACCGCCGAGAACGTAGCGGCCCCGGTGGAGGCCCTCGGGAACGACGTGCACCTGGCCCACCGGGTTGAACATGATCAGTGTGCCGTCGGCGTACCGCCGGTTCAGGGGCGACCGCTCGCCGAGGAGCGCCTCCATAGTCCAGGTCTCGCCGCCGTCGTCGGAGTCGAAGCGGCACAAGACCATCGGTGTGCCGCGGCCCACGGCGTCGATGTCGATGCCGGTCCGCTCCCGCATCCTGCCGTGGTCGTTGCCGTAGTGACTCTCCGTGCCGCGCATGTCCACCATGGTCAGAACGGAGACGCGCTCCCGTCCCTCCCGTTGCGAGCGGTACGCCGACATGGCGTAGTGATGGAGCGGGCTCGAAACCGCCTTCGCGGGCGACCATGTGGCGCCCTCATCGACGCTCCGGCTCATGAGGACGGCCTTCGGATCGTCGTCGCGGCCTTCGCGGAGCCGCCCCTGGCAGAAGGCGAGCAGGGCGCCGTCGCCCATGACGACGTACGACGGCTGGAAGGTGCGGCACACCACCTCGCCGTGAACCTCGAAGCCCGGCTCGAAGGCGAGGGTCCGCTCGCTCAGCCCGTCCCGGGGCGTCCTCATGCCCGCGGCGTCAGCCGTCCCCGAGGCCGGGGAAGGCCGCCTTGTTGATGCTGAACAGGTCGCCGGTGCCGGCGGGCAGGGTGATGGTCAAGCGATGGTCGTCCAGGGCGACGGCCTCCACGGCGCCGGTCTCGCGATCGAGCCGGTGCAGCCGCTCGACGGAGGGATCGAAGGTCAGGGTCACCTCCTGGTGTGCGTCGTCGGCGCCGACGCCCGCGGCCCGGTAGAGGTTGGTCACCATGAGGTAGGCGCCGCCGTCGTCGTCCCGGAAGAGACCGATCAGCGCGTCCTGCCGGGGGCCGGCCACGGAGAGGGAGATCGCCTGAATCGGCCCCACCGGCTTGCGGGGATCGTGGGCCGCGAGCCCGTGGGGGGTCAGGTTGAAGTCGGTGCTGCTCTCGGCGCTGCTGTGGCCGGCGACGAAGCGCATGTCGGTGCTGGTGAGGAACCGCAGGGTGCGGCCGAGGTTGGCCACCTCGACGCTGGCACGGGCCGCGGCGTGGTAGAGAGGGGTGGTCTCGTGGGTCTCCTCGCCCCGCAGCAGGGCGCCGTCGAAAACGTGGTCGTAGGTGAAGTAGGTGATCCCCGTGAAGCCGAAGGTCAGGGCCGCGAAGAGCTGCATCCTCAAGTCCGACTCGCTCGGCATGCGCCGGTAGCGCTCCTTGCCGTAGGCCTGCACGAAGATCCAGTAGGGCACGTCCAGCTCCAGGCCGACGCGGCGGACATCGGCGAGGCACTTGAAGTAGGTATTGTGCAGGTACTCGGCCTCGATGCCCTCGGGCGGAACCTTGTAGGGGTAGGCGTCGACCATCACCAGGTCGGACCCGATGATCTGCACGAGGTCGCGCAGGTACTGGGGGTAGTCGTAGGGGGAGGTCGGCTTCTGGTAGGTGCCCGGGCCCTCCCAGCGGCCGCCGAAGTACTTGCCGGTCTGCGCCCCGTACGGATAGGCGTTGGAGTAGACCAGGGCCTCGGGGAACCTCCCCTTGAGCCAGGAGACGACCTTCCCCGCCGTCTTCATGGACGGCCGCTTCGGCTCGTCCCAGACGATGAACGCCTCGGCTCCGGGATAGGTGTCCACGAGCTGGTCGATGCGGGCGCGCAGCTCATCGCCCATGGGGTCGGGGCGGCTGGCCTCCATGGCCGCGGCCTTCTCGGCGGGGTCCATCTCCTCGTAGCGGTGGCGCTCCTTGCGCATCAGCGCGCCCCCCAGCAGCCCCTTGCTGAGGTGGCAGTGGTAGGGGATGCCCATGCGCTGCGCCTCCGGGGCCAGCCTCTCCCAGCGCTTCCACGCCAGCATGGCGTTGCAGCCGACCCCCACGTAGCGGTCGTCCTGCACCGCCTGGGGGCGCTGGGTCAGGGCCATGATCCTGAAGGGGTGGGAGCGTACCCAGCGCTTGCCGAAGTCGGCCGGTCGATCGCCGGTCTCGGCGCTGGCGGTCATCGCGGCGGCCGGCACGAGGGCGCAGAGCAGGAGCCGGGGGACGGGCATGGGGATACCTCCTTGTGGGGGATCGTCATCGCTGACCGTGCCGGGGACGCGCCACCGGCCTAGAAGGTGCTCTCCTTCGTCGTCAGGGGGCACCATCTGGAGGTCTCGAGGAAGGGCAGCACCGCTTCCCGGGCCTGCCGGGTGCCGATCCTCAGCAGGGCCTGGGCGGCATCGCCGCGGACGTACCTGTCCTCGTCGTAGAGCACGTCTCGCAGGGCGGGAACCGCCTCTTCCGCGTGCGGCCCCAGGCGGACCAGGGCGAAGGCGGCGTTGCGGCGCACGCTGTCGTTCTCGTCGCCGAGGGCCTCGGCCAGGGGCGGGGCTGCCGCGGCGTCGGTCTGGGCGATCGTCCCCAGGGCTTCGGCGGCCTGGGCGCGGACCTGTGGCGACTCGTCCCGCAACCGCCGGGTCAGGGCCGGGACCGCCGGGACCGCCGCCAAGCCGATGTCCCCCAGGGTCTCGGCCGCCTCGGCGCGCTCGTGCTCGGCGGCGCCGTTCTGCAGCGAGTCGACCAGGGGTCCCACGGCCGCCTCTCCCATGGCGCTGAGAGCGTGGCAGGCGTTGCGGCGCAACTCCTGGGAATCGGCGCGCAGCAACCGCGTCAGCCCGGGGACCGCGGCGGCGCCGGCCCCGCTCAGGGCATAGGCGGCGCGCAGCCTGGCGGCCTCGCTGCCGTCCTCCATCCCCGCCAGCAGCTCCGCCAACTCCGACGAATCCGCGGCGACCTTCCCGTTCGGCGCCGCCCCGTTGCTGGTCCTGCCGAGGTGCCAGTCCCAGACGTGCTCGTACATCTTCCGGTCCAGCGCGCTCCCCTCGTCCGGCCAACCGGAATCCTCGTTGCGCCAGCTCGCGGACCGCGGCTCCGCCGTGCGCGCGAAGAGGAACTTCATCATGTAGCGGTTGCGCTCGGTGCGGTTCGGGGTGGCCCGGTGGAAGAGGTCGTAGTGGACGATGGCCACGGTCCCGGCCGGGCCGCACAGGGGCAGCTCGGGGAAGGAGTCCACGCCTTCCCGGGTGGCGTAGAAGTGGCTCCCGGGGACGACCGCCGTCGGGCCCAGCTCCTCGGGCGTGTCCTGGGGGTAGTAGAAGAGCAGGATCCGGCGAGTGTGGTGGGACCACCGGCTGGAGCCGTCCTGGTGAAGGTGCTGCCCCTCGCTGCCGGGGGGATTGAAGTGGCAGTGGCGGTGCGGCTGCGTGTAGTAGTCCTCCCCGAGAATGCTGGTCAGGCCTCCCCGGACTTCGGGGGAGTCGAGGACCTGCTGCACCGCCGGGATCCTCGGCACGAGGTTGTTGCCCGGGTTGCCCTCCTTCTCGAAGACCGTCTCCGTCTCGCCGTGGATCCGCTCGTGCAGTCCGGCGTCCAGCTCCGGACGCACGACCACGTACCCGTCGACGATGAACTGCCTCAGCTGCTCGTCGGTCAGAAGTCGAAGCTCGGCCATGCTCTCGCAGTCCTTTCTATCCACGGTCACTCTCCCACACCTCCACGTCGACCCGGCCTGACTCCCTGCGGTCGGCGGCCACCCGCTCGCTCAAGGTAGCGCCGCGGCGGAACCCCGCCGCGCCCAGGGCCTCGGCCTTGGGCTGCAGACCCGCGTCGCAGTAGGCCAGACAGGGGTGGCTCGCGGGTAGCTCCAGCTCCTGGAGCAGGGCCGCCCCCTGGTCCCAGAACGCCGGATGGCAGTACAAGTCGATCAGGCGGGCGTCCGGCCACAGGGGATGATCCGACCACATGGCCAGGCCCACCACGGCGCGGGTCACCTGTTGCACCAGGGCCACCGCTCGGGGAGGACGTCCGTCGGCCCTGCGCTCCTGGCTGTCCTGCATCAGGGGCAGGAACGGCCCTTCGGTGGTGCGGCGGCCCCACAGCCCCAGGCCGGCTCCGCGCACGACGCCGGGGAAGGCTCCCGCGAAGAGAGGCGTCGACGCCGGCCAGTGCAGCCAGCCGGCGGGTTCCGCGGCGGTCTCGCCCGGGGCGAAGAAGGCCGCCTCGAACTCCTCCCGGGAGGTGGTGTAGTACGACATCTGGCCGCTCTCCGGCTCGATGCTCGCGAAGCCGTGGGCCTGGTAGATGTGGTACGCCGGGGAGTCGTACCCCGTGCCCAGAAACAGGGCTTGGCCGCCGCGCCGGCGGAAGTCGTCCATGAGGCGCGCCTGCAACTGCGTGGCCGCCCCCTGGCGGCGGTCCTCCGGGCGGGTGTACACGTGGCCGAGGAGCCCCGCGCCGCGGTGCTCGATGGTCATGATGTTGGCGAAGGGATCGCCACTCCGCGACAGCAGGTAGTAGAACACGCCGAGGCCCGTCCCGGTGCGCAGGACCTGCTCGTTGCCCCACCGCCAGTGCGGGCCCTTGTGGCTCAGAAGCCCTTCCACGCGCGGGGCCCATTGGAGGTCGGGGCCCTGCACGACGCCGGCGTCCACAATCTCACCCGACTTGAGGGTGATGCGGTCAAGATGCTGGTACATCAGCCGGCCTCTCCCAGCACCTCGCGCGCGACTCTGAGGATGTTGCCGCCGAGGATCTTGCGGATGTCGTCATCCGCATAGCCGCGTTGCACCAGCCCGACCGTGAAGAGGGGGAAGTTCGTCCACGCCATGCTCTGCACCATGGGCTCCCGGCGCCACTCGGGGCGCCCCACGGGATCATCGGCCGGCCACAGCGCCTCCCAGCGGCGGCGGGTGCCCCGCCGCCCCCGGACCTTGGCGTTCTCCTCCCGGGAGCGGCAACTGACGTAGGCGCGGTCCGTGCCGATGGTCACGTGATCGGCGCCGACGACCTTCACCGCGTGGTCGACGTGGTCGAGCATGGCGTCGACGCAGCCGCTGCCGCCGAGGAAGGCGGGCACGTTGGTGATGCCCAGGGTCCCGCCCTTGTCGGCGATGGCCCGCATCACGTCGTCCGGCTTGCAGCGGTGGTGGTGGTTCAGGGCGGCGCAGGCGGAGTGGCTGGAGACGATCGGCTTCTGCGACACCTCGGCCGCCTCCAGGCAGGTGCGCCACCCGGAGTGGGCCACGTCGACGATCACGCCTACCCTGTTCATCTCGGCGATCACCGCGCGGCCGAAGTCGCTCAGACCGGCGTTGGCCGGCTCGGCGCAGCCGTCGCCGATCGGATTGCGGCGGTTGTAGGTCAGGTGCATCATGCGGCAGCCGAGCTCGAAGAACTGGCTGATGAAGCGCAGCTCCTGCTCGACCGTGGCCTGCTCCCCCGGCAGGGGGACGCCGTTGCAGGTCTGGTAGATGCAGTGCCGTCCGGCGGCCTTGGCGGCGGCGATGTCGCCGGGGAAGGCGGCGCGGGAGACGTGGTCGCGCATGCGGTCCGTCAGGTGGGTGTAGTGGGCCAGCCGCCCCAGCATGCGCATGGGGTCGTTGCCCTCCTCGCCGGTGTTCTGGAAGGAGCAGGTCACGCCGGAAGCCTCCCAGGCCGCCAGGTACTCCGCCTTCAGCTCGTCGGCGGCGGCCCAGCGGGTCATGCGCATCCGCTCCGACAGGTACTGCAGCTCCACCTCTGACGCCCCCGACTCCACGGCTTTCGCCACGGCCTCGCCGTCGATCGGCGCCTGCAGTCCGAGGCTGTAGGACTCGCAGACGACGGCGTCCCGGTGCAGGGCCAGCCCGTGCTCCAGCTGCGACTCGGACGGCTGCAGGATCGCGAGGGCCGCGTCCCTCGCCTGCTGGATGCCCTCTTCCCAGGGATTCACACAATCCCCCACTTCACCCGCCCCAGCTCGCGCGCCCGCTCCCTGTCGTACGCGGGATCGATGTCGAAGACGCGATCCAGCCACAGAACCTCGCGCTGCTCGGGGGTAAGCGCATCCAGCAGCTCCGGGCTCAGGTAGTCCCCCCAAGTGAAGCGGTGGTTGTCGATGGTGTGAGGATGGAACAGCCAGTGGCTCATGTATCGGCCCTCGTTCGTGCGGTTGAGCCAGGTCGCGTGAAACAGCCTCGAGTGACGCACGATCAACTGGTGGGGCTCCACCTCGAGGGAGATCTCCTCGTCGAGGGCGACGTCCTCCCAGCCGTCGTCGGCCGGGGAGCCGGGGATTCCCCGTTCATCGCGGAGGCGGGCGGCCTTCTCCTGCAGAGAGTCGGGCGGCCCCCTGTGACTTCCCGGCACGATGCGCAGGCACCCGTTCGCCCGCGAAGCGCCGGAGAAGTAGTGCATGAACTCCGCCCACTCCGGACCCCCATCGACGTGCCACCCAACGGACCGATCCGGCGCCTGCTCGTTGATGCCGCCGTTGCGCAGGTAGATGTCGCTCGCTCCGTTCAGCTGGCGGACCAGCTCCACGATCTCGGGATGCAGGATGATCTTCAGGAACGGCAGGGAGTGATCGAGGGCGCACCAGTAGGAGTCTTCCACCTGGGGCCGCAGGCGGAAGTGATTCCTCTTGCTGCCGTCGGCCGGACCCTCCGAGGGATCCCGCGTCGTCCTCTCGACCGCCGCCATGCACTCCTCGGTGAGGCTCTCGGGGAACGGGCAGTCGACGATGACGTAGCCGAGGGTGCGGTACTGCTCGAGTTGTCGCTCGCTGAACTTCATGCTTCCACCATGACCCGCTTGAGGCCGTCCTGCTCCTCGCTGCCGTGGTCGTCGAGGAACAGCTGCCGCTCGCCGCCGATGTGGATTGTCATGGGTCTGAGGCCCGATGCCACCCCGCTCGTCTACTGGCCGGGTTGCAGACGCGAGGAAAACCTCCGCAGGACTTCTCTCGAGATGTGATGAGGATTGTTGGCATGGATCCTCTCCGCCGCCGCCAGAGCACGCGAGGCCGAGAGAGCCCCTTCCGAAACCAGATCGAGCATGAGTTCCAACCCCCACCTCGTCCGGACATTGTGTTCACTGCAGATTCGACGAAGAAGGCGGTCATTGGTCAGGCAGACCCAGTCGTTCTCCCGGCAGACGTGGAGCGACAGGCGATCGTAGCGTGAGAGTCTTCGTGGGAGTTCCTCCAATTGGAGCAGGGTCTCGGGTCCAACCTCGATCACCCTCAGTCCGAGTTCTCCGCACCGTGCGAGGCTCAGGTCATCCACTTCATCGACAACGTCTCGCAGGACATGGACCGGGGCGAGATGCTGAACGACCAGCGCAAGAATCGCCAAGTCCGAGTCCCGGTAATCGATCAGTACATTCGCGTCCGACAGAAGTACCGCCGGCCGGTCGGGCATCTCATGCTGCCCATTCTGCGGCCAACTGGCGCATGTCCACCAGGGACATGCCCAGGATCTCGGCCCCCCGGCCGAGTGAGATCTCCTCGGCCTCGACACCTCGGCGGACCAGGCGCCGAAGTCTGTCGTCGAGGCAGTCGGCAGCAGAGAGACGGTCCGGCTCAAGCCCCCGTTTGTCGCTGAACTCGCTCTCTGTCAACGGCTGAGGTTCATCTACCTTCTTCAGGGTCCGCCCCCACCGCCTACGGTGCTGCACCTGGAAGATACCGAAGACCTCCCGAGGGGCTTCTTCCATCTGCACCAAGCGGAGCAGCACCGTCTTGTAGCTCACGTGGAAGATCCGCTTGACTTTGAGGACGCGTTCGTACAGTGGGTGCCCGCTTGAGTCACACCACTCCCGCTCAAAGGAGTCCTGAGGCATCAGGAAGAAGCTGGCGAACTCATCCGCCTGCCTCTCCTCATCCATGGGTTCCTCCTCCTGCCTGTAGTCGTATGCGCCCGGGTGCAGAAGCAAGTGGCCCAGCTCATGCGCAGCAGAGAAGATCCACCGCTCGACAGAAATCCGCTCCCAAGTGTTGATGACGATCGCGGGTCCTCCGTCGTCTTCCTTGACCGAGAGCCCGAAGAACGCCTCGGTCGCTCGTGGGAGACGGAGCACCTTGACGCCGCATCCTTCCAGCAACCCGCAGATGTCGTAGATGGGCTGATGGTCGTACTCAAGGTGCTTCCGAACCCTCTCGGCCACGGCCCGCGGGCCTCCTTGCCGCTGATTACGGAGCCCTTGGAGTTCAAAGGGCGCGGTATCCTCCAGCAACTCCTCAAGGAATCCATAGTCCTCGAGCCAATTCGAAACCTCGGCCAGCAGCTGCTCCCGCTCTCGCACCCGCTTTCGAGCGCGGAAGCGTACGGTGCTCAGGGGCCGCACGGTGGCCGCGAGTTGGGCAGGAGAGACCCCTAACGCGCGCGCCAGCGCCCGCATGGTGGAGGTCCGCGGCAGCGCCTCGCCCCGTTCGATCTTGCCCAGTCCAAGACGTGACAGCCGTGCGCGCTCAGCAAGTGCCTTCTGGCTCATGCTTTTCGAAACCCGCAGCCGCACCACATTGGTGCCGATCACGTTCTCTATGGACATCCTGGCTCCTGCTGGGGGAATTGCTGGGCGGGGAGGTCGTCCCGCTTAAGTTATCTTCGCGACACCGCACTGTCCAGTTGTATATTTCTCTCTGTGTTTTGGGCCCGCCTCAAGCAGCCCATCGATACCTCGGATACCTCATGGAGCTTGCCGTTACCTGGACGATCTGCTGTGCGCCTCACCTACTAAACCCCGATCCTGTCCATGTCAATCTCTCCCTCCAAGGATCGAGGCCACCGTCTTGAGAGCCTAGTAGCGGCTCTCTATAGTAGCCTCAAGACACGCAAGGAATCGGACGGGAGAAACCATCGTGAAAGTGGCCGTCATGGGCGCCGCGGGGTGGGCCGGGCGGGCGGTGCTCGAGAACTTCGCCGGCCGCCACGAGGTGCGCGCCTTCGATCACAACCCCGAGGCCTGGTCGGTGTACCGCAAGTTCGACGGGGACTGGGAGGGCGACAAGCACTACGGGGACCTGGCCGACTTCCACGCCGTCCACAGAACCCTCGAAGGCATGGACGGCGTCGTCCACCTGGCCGCCTACTTCGGGTACGAGGGCCCCCACGAGGACGACGTGAACCCCTTTCTCATCAACGTCAAGGGGATGTGGAACGTCCTGGAGTCGGCCCGGCGGCACGGGCTCAAGCGGGTCGTGCACATGAGCTCCTGCGTCGTGCAGCATCCGGACGGGCGGTTCCTGTCGTCGGACGTGCGCAGCAAGGAAGGCACCCTCTACGGCATCACCAAGCGCCTGCAGGAGGAGATGTGCCGCCAGTTCCACGACGCCTACGGCCTGCGCATCATCATCTTCCGTCCGGCCAG
>JAJDTN010000287.1 GCA_022827165.1 Candidatus Latescibacterota bacterium | reverse complement strand
CTCCAGGCAGATGCACCGCAGGATCCGCCGGTGGTCCCGGCCCTGGAAGCGGGCCAGGTGACGCAGCCCGGTCAGGTCGGAGGCGGTCAGCTCGTAGCTCTGGGAGAAGCTGGAGTCGGGCATGGCGGTGATCTCCTTGTGAAGTCGTGATCGGGCTTTCTGCAGGCGGCTGCGGACGGTGCCGGTCTCGAGGTCCAGGAGGAGGGCCGTCTGCCGGTACGAGTAACCCTTCAGGTAGTGGTGGACGATCACCTCCCGGTGGGCGTCGCCGAGCCTCCCCAGGGCCTCCCGCAGAAGGCCGCGGATGCGCTCCTCCCGGGGTGCCGGCGCCGCCGCCGGGAGCGTCTCGTTCCCAAACCGGGCCAGCAGGTCGAGCTGAGTGAGCCGGCGGCGCTGCCACAGGCGCACCTGGTTGTCGGCGATCGAGCGCAGCCAGGCGGGAAAACGGCCGGGGTCGCGCAGCGTCGCCAGCCGCTCCCAGGCGGCCAGGAAGACCTCCTGCAGGAGGTCCTCCGCCGTCTCCGGCGAACCGAGCCTGGAGGTGATCCGGGCCCGCAGCCAGGCCGCGTGATCTTCCACCAGGCGGCCGAAGGCCTCGGCGTCGCCCGCGGCCGCGGCCCTCACCTGCTCTCTCCCTTCCCCGTCCATGGTCACCCTGATAGTTGCGCCACCGGACCGGAAGTATCCGGACCCCTTCCGGGATACCCCTGCCTCCGCTCTGCCCGCCGTGGCGGATCCGCCCCCCTCCGTCTATATTTAGTCGTTTTGCCCCAAGAGGTTACGAGCCCCGGAGGCGGATTGTTCGAGAGACTGACAGAGCGCTTCGACGATGTCTTCCGCCAGTTGCGCGGCCACGGGCGCATCAGCGAGAAGGCCCTCGACCAGTCCCTGCGCGAGATCCGCCGCGCCCTCCTCGAGGCGGACGTCAACTTCAAGGTGGCCAGGAGCTTCCTCGGCCGCGTTCGCGAGCGCGCCCTCGGACGCGAGGTCCTGCGCAGCCTCAGCCCCGGACAGCAGGTGATCAAGGTCGTCCACGAGGAACTCGTCGCCCTTCTCGGAGGCACCGCCGCGCCGCTGGAGCTGGCGCCGCAGCCGCCGACGGCGGTGCTCCTCGTCGGTCTGCAGGGCTGCGGCAAGACCACGGTGGCCGCCAAGCTCGCCCGCCACTTCAAGGATCGGGGGCGCCTCCCGTACCTGGTAGCGGCCGACACCTACCGCCCCGCCGCCGTCGAGCAGCTGCGCACCCTCGGGACCTCCATCGACGTCGGCGTCTTCGGCCCCTCCGAGGCCGGCTCCGAAGACCCGGTCGAGATCTGCCGCCTCGGCGTGGAGCAGGCCCGCCTCAACAACCGCAGCATCGTCCTCCTCGACACCGCCGGCCGCCTCGGCATCGACGAGGAGATGATGGCCGAGCTGACGGCCATCCGCGAGGCCGTGCAGCCCCACGAGATCCTCTTCGTCGCCGACGCCATGCTCGGCCAGGACGCGGTGGAGACGGCGAGCCGCTTCCACGAGCGGCTGGCCTTCCAGGGGGTGGTGCTGACCAAGATGGACTCCGACGCCCGGGGGGGCGCGGCCCTGTCGATCCGGCAGACCACCGGGCAGCCGATCCGCTACGTCGGCACGGGCGAGACCCTCGAGGGACTTGAGCCCTTCCACCCGGACCGCGTCGCCTCCCGCATCCTGGGGATGGGCGACGTGCTCTCCCTGGTGGAGAAGGCGGAGCAGAGCTTGGACCGCGAGCAGGCCGCGGCCATGGAGGCCCGCCTGAGCAGGGAGGCCTTCACCTTCGAGGACTTCCAGCAGCAACTGCAGGCGGTGCGGGGCATGGGGCCGCTGGACCAGTTGATGGGCATGATCCCCGGCGCCGGCAAGGCGTTGAAGGGGGCCCCCGTCGACGACGGCGCCTTCACCCGCACCGAGGCGATCATCAACTCCATGACCCTTCAGGAGCGCCGCCGTCCGCAAATCCTCAACGGCAGCCGGCGGCGGCGGATCGCCCGCGGCAGCGGCACCTCCATCCAGGACGTGAACCGTCTCGTCAAGCAGTTCCACGCCATGCAGAAAATGCTGCGCCAGATGAGCCGGCCGGGGCGCAAGGGACGGGGCCGGAGGTCCCTGCCCCTGTCCATGCCGGCCCCCTGAATCCACTCCGAACCCCACCACCTACTCCAGGAGCGATCGACACTTGGTCAAGCTTCGACTCAAGAGAATGGGACGCAGGAAGCGCCCCTTCTACCGCATTGTCGCCACGACGGACAATCTCCCCCGTTCCGGCCACTCGCTGCAGGAGCTGGGCACGTACGACCCCGTGCACGCTCGCTTCGAGGTCGACGAGGAGGCCGCCGTGGACTGGCTGAAGAAGGGCGCCCAGATGACCCCCACGGTCCACGACCTGCTGCGCAGCAAGGGCATCCTCGCCCGCTGGCGCGGCTTCGAGGGCGTCGACCGCCAGGGCGCGCTGACCACGGACAAGCCCAAACGCCGCAAGAAGCTCGGCGCCGCCGCGCCGGCGGAGGCGGAGGGAGCCCCGGAGGAGTCCCCCGAGGCCGCGTCGGGTGAGGGCGGCGAACCGGCAGAGGAGTAGCGCCGCCGACGGGCGGGCGCCGGGACGCGTCGCCGTCGGCTTCGCCCGGCGCGCCAAGGGCGTCCGCGGCGAGGTCCTCGTGGAGCCCCTCACCTGGGACCCCGACCGGTTCGACGGGCTGGGCGCCGTGCGGCTCGAGCGCGACGGGCAGCCGGATCTCGAGTTGCGGGTCGAGAGGTGCCGTTCGGGCCCCGGGGGCGTGCTGGTGAAGTTCGCCGGCGTCGACTCCCCGGAGGAGGTGCGGGAGCGGATCACGGGCGGATACCTGACGGTCCCCGGAGATCAGGTCGCCCCGCCTCCCGAGGGCCGCTATTTCGTCTTCGACGTGATCGGCTGCCGGGTCCGGGACGACCGCGGCCGCTGTCTCGGCGAGGTGACCGAGGTGCTGCAGATGCCGGCCAGCGACGCCTTCGCGGTGCGGCTGGAGGCCGGCCGCGAGATCCTGCTGCCGGCGGTCCGGGACTTCGTGACCCGCATCGACGTGGACCGGCGGCGGATCGACGTGCGGGGCGTCGAGGCACTGCTGGAGCCGGGAGGCTGACGTGAGGATCGACGTGGTGACCCTGTTTCCGGGGTTCTTCACCCAGCCCCTGGAGACGAGCATCCTGGGCCGGGCCGCTGGCGGCGGCCACCTGGAGGTGGCCGTGCACGACCTGCGGTCCTGGGCCACCGACCGGCACCGCACCGTCGACGACGCGCCTTTCGGCGGCGGCGGCGGCATGCTCATCAAGCCCGAGCCCGTGGCCGCCTGCTGGGAGGACCTGGAACTCCACCGGGGCCTGGGCATCTACCTCACCGCCGACGGCGAGCGTTTCGGCCAGCAGACGGCGGTGGAGTTGTCGCTGCAGCCGCACCTGGTGCTGCTGTGCGGCCACTACAAGGGGGTGGACGAGCGCCTGCGCGAGCGCTGCATCGACCGCGAGCTGTCCATCGGCGACTACGTGCTCACCGGCGGCGAGACCGCCGCCCTCGTGGTGATCGATGCCGTGACCCGGCTGCTGCCCGGCGTCCTCGGCGACTTCAGCTCGGCCATGGCCGACTCGTTCCACGACGGGCTCCTCGACTGCCCGTGGTACACGAGGCCCGCCGAGTTCGACGGCCAGCGCGTCCCCGAGGAGTTGCTCCGCGGCGACCACGGCGAGGTCGAGGCCTGGCGCCGGCGGCAGGCTCTGCGCCGCACCTTCGAGCGCCGGCCCGACCTGCTGCCCGCGGCGGACCTGGACGAGAGGGAGCTGCGGCTGGTGCAGGAATGGTCAAAGGAGCGAGAGGCCGGCGGGGGCCGGTCCCAACCATCACTGGAGAGAGAGAGGGTTTGAATGGACACAGGTATCATGCGGGAGATCACGGCCGACCAGGTGCGCACCGATCTCCCTGAGTTCCTGCCCGGAGACTCGCTGCGCATCCACGTCCGCGTCATCGAGGGCGAGAAGGAGCGCACCCAGGTCTTCGAGGGAGACGTCATCCAGCGCAAGGGCAGCGGCATCCACGAGACCTTCACCGTCCGCAAGGTGAGCCAGGGCGTGGCGGTGGAGCGGATCTTCCCCCTGCACTCGCCGCGCATCCTGAGGATCGAGCGCCTGCGCCAGGGCCGCGTGCGCCGGGCGCGCCTGTTCTACCTCCGCAACCGCAAGGGACGCTCCGCCCGCATCCGCGAGAAGCGCTGAAGGAGAGCCCCGTGTCACCACCTCCCGCACTGCCTTTCACCCGCCGGAACTGGATCCTCTTCCTCGCCGGCCTGGGGGTCATCGCCGTCGGCTACGTGCTGCTGCGCATCCCCCCGGTCGACGGATTCCTGTCCCTCACGGCGGCGCCCATCCTGCTGGTGGCCGGCTACTGCGTGATCCTGCCGGCGGCGATCCTGGTCCGCCACCGGGGCCGCAACGGCGGCGGTGAGACGACCGGCGATTCCGAGGCCGGTGAGCCGCGATCATGACGGAAGCCACCCTCCCCCACCCCGCGGGCCTCTACAACGCCGAGCGCGCCGCCCGGCTGGTGGAGAGTCTCGACTCGGTCGGCGAGGCGGAACGCGCCTTCTTCCACGACCAGGGTTACCTGGCCGTGCGCCGGGCCGTCTCCCGGCAGCGGATCCGGGCCGCGTCGGCCGCGGTGGACTCCCTCATCGACGGCGGCGATCCCTCGTTCCGCGGCGTGCAGTTCGAGGCCGGCGGCCGCCGGCAGTCATCGCCCCGGCGCCGCCGCCACGGCGTGCGCAAGCTGATGAAGTTCGTCGACTACCATCCGGCGCTGAAGGAGCTGAGCGAGGACCCGGACCTGCTGGGCCTGGTGAGCTCCCTCATGGATGGGCAGACCCCGCGGATGTTCCAGGACATGGCTCTGCTCAAGCCGCCGGGGGGCCGGGAGAAGCCCTGGCACCAGGACATGGCCTACTTCAACGTGTCGCTGGACACGCCCGTCATCGGCCTGTGGATCGCCCTCGACGAGGCGACGGCGGCCAACGGCGCCCTCCACGTCATCCCCGGTTCCCACCGCGAGGGCCCGAGGAACCACTTCAGCCGCCGCGACTGGCAGATCTGCGACACCGACGTCGCCCCCGGCCGCGACGTGGTCGTGCCCCTCCCCCCGGGGGGCATCCTCCTGTGGCACGGCCTGACCCACCACGGCAGTCCCGTGAACCACTCCCGCCGCCGGCGACGGGCCCTGCAGTTCCACTACCGGCCCGCCGCCGCCGAAGAGACCACCACCGAGGAACGGATGCAGGTCTACGGCGGCGAGGTGCGCGGCGCCGAGTGCTGACCGGACCTTCCTGAGCCGAACCACCGCCAACTGAGGGGCCGCCTCTCCCGGGTGCCGCGTGCCCGCGGGCGTCGGCTTTGCCGACGCAAGGTCGGGGCGTGGGCGGCATGCACCCCCATGGCCCCTCTGGACCTGGGAGACCCGTGGAACTGCGGATTGTCTGCCGAGGGTTTCGCAGCCCTCCAGGCGGCGCCGGCCCAGGCGGCCGGCCGCGGCGCATCGCCCAAGCGGGAATGGGGCACGCGCCCCCGCAGAGGCGGGACCTCAGCCGCCCGCAGACCCGGCCGCGGCGGCACTGGAGACGGTGAGCAGGTCCAGCTGGCTCTCCCCCGCCGAATCGGTGGCCTCGCAGCCGGCGAAGGGGTGGCCGCCGCCGATGCAGTAGGTGCACAGCCGCCCGGAGTCGAGGCCGAGACGCTCGAAGGCGCGCATCATGCCGCGGGTGGAGATGTAGACCACGGGCAGGCCCATCTTCTCGCTGATCTCCCGGGACTCCCGGCCGCGGGCGATGAACTCCTCGCCTTTCGGCGGCGCCGGCGGCATGTCCACCCCGAACATGCATCCCCGCGGCACTCCGTCCTCGGGTACGATACCGATGGGCGGGGTGTACGAGGCCACGTAGGCCTTCTTCACGCCGAGGTCGTCGTAGAGCAGGTTGCGGGCGCGGACCAGGTTGTTGCCGCGCACGATGCTGTCGTCGATGAACAGCACCGTCTTCCCCGACAGGCGCGGGCGCAGGCCGGGCAGCAGATGCAGGTTGTCGTCGATCGACCGCCTCCGGTCCCGGGCCGTCGACCCCTGGAAGGACCGCTCGCCCCGCATCTTGTAGAAGACGGGCATGAAGGGCAGACCCCGGACCTGGGCATAGGAGCGCGCCGCCACCTCGGGGCACCGCGGCAGGAAGGTGACCACATCCACGTCGGAGGGGGTGAACTCCTCGGCCAGGATCTCCCCCAGCTGCTCGCGGACCCGGCGGGCGGCGACGTGGTTGATGATCGAGTCGACGTCGGAGATGTAGTTCCACTCGAAGAAACAGTGACGCGGCTGCGGCTCGACCAGGAGTTCCTTGGAGTACTCCCCCTCCGGGGACAGGTAGTAGAGCGACCCGGGGTCGAGATCCTCGATGTACTCGCCGCCGTTCTTGCGGAAGGCGATGTCCTCGGAGGCGACGCCGTACTTGCCGTCCTTCCAGCCCAGGACCCCCGGCTTGATGCCGGTGCGGTCGCGCAGGACGATCACGTCGCGCTTGCGCCAGTCGGCGATGGCCATCGTGTAGGCGCCGGGGACCCGGTGGAGGAAGGCCTCCTCGCCGTCGCGCCGATAGAGGTAGAGGAGGGCCTCGGTGTCGCAGGTCGACTTCATCTGTGAGAGATCGAGGCCGTCGAAGTACTCGAAGTCGATCTGGCCGTTGTGGACGGCGGCCATCTGACAGTCGCGGATCAGTATGTGGCTGCCCCGGTCCTCCACCTGGCCCCCGAGCACGTGGGGGTGGGCGTCGTCGAGGATCTCGTCCTTGCGGCCCTGCGTGGCGTAGCGCACGTGGGCCATGTAGGTGTGGTAGCTGGGGCTGGGGAAGATCTTGTGGAGGTCGGTGATGTCGAAGCGGTCGACGCCGCCCGCCCACTTGATGACGTCGATCCGGCCTTCGCCGACGGCGGCGATCCCCGCCGCTTCCCGGCCCCGGTGCTGCAGGGCGCGGAGGAAGGAGTAGGCGTCGTGGAGGGTATGGGCGACGCAGAATCCGCAGTTGTGGCGGACGGCGCCTTCCATCGAGCTAGTTCACCGGCCCGGCGGCGCGGCTCCAGGCCGGGCCGCCGTCTCTGTCACTTGTCGTCACCAGGGTCCATCCCGTCGTCTCGCGAGAATATACGGCCGCTCCAACCTTGCGGATACACCGCCTCAAGGCCACCGGGTCTCGAACTCGTCCCGGCCGGACCCGTAGACCAGGTCTCCGTAGGCGCGCCAGCCAGCGATCTCGGACTCGGTGGGATCCGGCGCCCCCAAGACGGCGAGGTTGGCCCGCAGCTCCTCGAGGCTCCCCGGCGCCGTGAGGGCCACCTGCACGGCGTCGTGTCCGAGGGCGAAGCGGTAGCAGTCGGCGGCCGTGGGGACCGGCCCCGACCAGCCGGGATGACCGGCCGGCAGCCCGCCCCAGCGCGTGCAGGTGAAGGCGACCACGGGGATGCGCCGCTCCAGGGCGGCGGGCAGCACGGCTTCCTCGGCGCCCCGGTGGGCCATGTTGTAGCGGTGCATGAGCACGTCGATGCGGCCGCTCTCCAGGAGCCGCCGGGCCAGGGGCCGGTTGTGCGCCGTGGCGCCCACGTAGCGGATCCGGCCCGCCTCCTTCCACCCGTGCAACAGCCCGACGACGCCGTCGTCGGCGAGGAGCCCGTCCACGTCGTCGCCGGGATGCACGTACTCGGCGTAGAACAGGTCGACGGGAGCCGGCGACAGCCGCTGTTCCACCTGGCACAGGTAGTCCTCCACCTGCGCCGGGTCCCGGCTCTCGGAGCCGGTGGCGCGGAAGACGTCCCTCCGGCCGCCGAGCCCGGCGAGGCCGTCGACGAGACCGGTGAAGCCGAGGTTGTAGAAGAAGAACAGGTTGACGCCCGCCTCGAGGGCGGCGGGCACGCAACCCGGGTCGGTCTTCGGGTGGCCCGCCAGCCCGAGGCGGGAGACGGGGCGGCCGTCGGCGCAGAGCAGGGGCCGGTCCCCCCCGGCCGGCGCCGTCAGATCGCCGATTCCCCGGTCTCCCCGGTGCGGATGCGGACCACCTCGTCGACGGAGAGCACGAAGATCTTGCCGTCGCCGATCTGTCCGGTGCCGGCCGCTTCCTTCACCGCGTCGATGCAGCGCTGGGCGATCGAGTCGGCCACGACCACGTCGATCTGCAGTTTCGGCGTGAAGTCGATGTTGTACTCGGAGCCGCGGTAGATCTCCCGGTGCCCCTTCTGCCGCCCGAATCCCTTCACCTCGCTCACCGTCATGCCCATCACGCCCAGCTCGCTCAGGGCCTCCTTGACCCTCTCGAGGGCATTGGGACGAACGATGCACTTCATCAGCTTCATGGCCTCCTCCCTTCAGACCTCCGAATAGTAGCCCTGCTCGTTGTGCAGGGAGATGTCCAGACCGCGGTCCTCCTCCTCCTCCTCGACGCGCAGGCCGATGACGGCATCGACGGCCTTGAGGATGACGAAGGAGAGCACGGCGCAGTAGATGGTGGTGACGAGCACGCCCACGACCTGGGCCCACACCTGGCTGCCCATGGTGTGGGTCACTCCGGCGGCGGTGCCGGAGAAGCCCTGTCCGCCGAGAGACTCGGCGGCGAAAACACCGGTGAGGATGGCGCCGGCCATGCCGCCGATGCCGTGGACGCCGAAGACGTCGAGGGAGTCGTCGTAGCCGAGACGCGGCTTGAGACTGGTGACGCCCAGGAAGCACAGCACCCCGGCGGCGGCGCCGATGGCGATCGCCCCGAGGGGGCCGACGCTGCCCGAGGCCGGGGTGATGGCCACCATGCCCCCCACCGCCCCGGTGACGATGCCGAGGACGCTCGCCTTGCCGTGCTTGATCCACTCCGCCACCATCCACGCGGCGGCGGCGGCGGCGGTGGCCACCTGGGTGACGAGCATGGCCATGCCCGCGGCGCCGTCGGCGGCCAGGGCCGAGCCGGCGTTGAAGCCGAACCAGCCGACCCACAGCATGGAGGCGCCGATGACGGTGATCACCAGGCTGTGGGGCGGGATGAGGGTGTCGGGATGGCCGCGGCGCCTGCCGATGACCAGGGCCGCCACCAGGGCGGCGACGCCGGAGTTGATGTGGACCACGGTGCCGCCGGCGAAGTCGATGATGCCCCGGTCCCAGAAGAAGGCGCCGTCGCCGCTCCAGGTCATGTGGCAGATCGGCGCGTAGACCACCGTCGACCAGACGACCATGAAGAGCAGCATGGCCGAGAACTTCATGCGCTCGGCGAAGGCGCCGACGATCAGGGCCGGGGTGATGATGGCGAAGGTCAGCTGGAAGGTGACGAAGACCGTCTCGGGCACCGTGCCGGTGAGGGCGTCGATGCCGACGCCGCGCAGCAGGGCCTTGTCGAGGCCGCCCACGAAGGAGGCGGCGTTGGTGACGCCCAGTTCCATCCCCGCGGTGTCGAAGGCCAGGCTGTAGCCCCAGACCACCCAGACCAGGGTCATCACCGCCGCCAGGGCGAAGCACTGCATCAGCACGGAGAGCACGTTCTTCGTGCGCACGAGGCCGCCGTAGAACAGGGCCAGCCCGGGGATCGTCATGGAGAGCACGAGGGCCGTGGAGGTCAGCATCCAGGCCGTGTCCCCGGAGTCGAGGCCCTCGGCCCCGGCCGCCGCCGGGGCCAGGAGCCAGGTGAGCATGGCGCCGCACAGGACCGCCCGGCGGCGGTCCCGGGGCCCGTTCTTCGATGAGGCTGTTTCTGCCATGGTGCCCTTTCCGTGATGATGCCGCTTCTGTGGCCGGGCTACTCGTACAGCTCCACCGCCGTCTCGCCGCGGGCGAAGCGCTGCGCCGTGGCCGCCGCCGACTGGCTGCCGATCCGGCGGCGCGTGTCCGCCGCCCAGCGCGACAGTCCCACGAGGAGCTGGTTGCGCGCCGGGTGGCCGGCGCAGCGCTCCCACTCGTCGAAGGCGGTGCGCAGGGTGTGCAGCAGATCCCAGCCGTTGTCGTCGTTGAGGATCACCCGGCCCAGCTCGCG
>JAJDTN010000014.1 GCA_022827165.1 Candidatus Latescibacterota bacterium | reverse complement strand
TCGTCCTCGCGCAGCTCGCGGGCCTCTTCCAGCGCCTCCAGGGCGGCGGCGGAGGCCTGGCCGCGGCTGCCGGCCTGCATCAGGTCCAGGTACGCCGCGCCGTCCTCGCCGGGAGGGGGCGCGGCCCCTCCCGGCGCGAAGCCGCGCTCGTTGCTGGTGAGGGTGCAGAGCACCAGGGGGATGCCCCGCTCCCGGCAGAAGGCGGCCACGTCCCGCAGGTTGCCCTCCAGGTTGGCGGCGGCCCGTTCCCGTCTCGGATCGTCCACGGGGACGGAGCCCGTGCGCGACATGGTCTCCAGCAGGTCCGCGGGTTGAGGCTCGTCGGTGCCGAAGGCCCCCACGAGCCCGACCACCAGGCGGGTCATCCGCCATTGCATCACCCCGTAGTGGAGCCTCTTGCTCCACGGGGCGCGGCCGCCCCGGGCGAGGGAGGCGGCCCCGTACACCCCGTAGAGCTCGTTGTGGCCCGTGTAGACCACCACGAGGTCGGCCTCCAGGGCCCGGACACCGTCCTCCACGGCGCGGGCGACGACGAAGCTCGAGGCGGCCGTGATGCCGCCGTTGTAGACCTCGATGTGGCGTCCGGGATGCAGGTCCCGGAGCATCTCCTGGAGGCAGGAGGGCGCCGACAGGCGCTTGGGGTGGGGGAAGCCCTGCACCGTCGACCCGCCGGCGAAGAGCACCCGCAGGGCCTCCGGCGGTGCGGGTTCGACGTAGGGCCGGGGGGTCATGCGGACGCCGCCCGCGGGAAGGTCCCCCGCAACGCCGGCGAAGAAGCGTTGCGGGTAGTCCGGATTGACGGCGTTGAGGGTCCGGTCCTCCACCGTGGCGAGGCGGAGGGTGAAGGCCGGAGGGCGGAGAGCCGGGACCAGCCGGAGTGCGCCCTCCAGGAGCACCACGAGTCCCAGGCCGACGAGCAGCGCCGCGAGCTTCAGGCGCACGGATGAGCCTCGCTTACGGGGGATCGAGGCTCTGACGGGCGGCCGCGTAACCGGAGAGGGCTTCTTCGTCGATCACCACCTCGGCGGCATGGACGCGGCGCAGCGAATCGAGGAAGCTCTCGAAGAGGACGGCCTCCCGCCGCCTTAGGATCTGCCCGGCGATGCGCCGGCGCAGCCGCCAGAAGGGCACGGCCTCCTTCTCGAAAGGCTGATCCAGGCGGAAGACGCTGTACCTCCCCTGCACCTCCAGCGGACCGTGGAGCACGCCCACGTCCTCGGTGTTGCGGTCTCCGAAGGCGGTGCGGTACGGCGACTTGTAGAGGGGGCGGATGGTGACTCTGCCGCTGTCGCCGAAGGTGTGCCCCCCCACCGGCTTCATGCCGGGACGCACCGAGTGGCGGGCGGCGAGCACCTCCAGCCCTTCGCCGGCCCGCGCCCGTTCGAGGATCGAATCGGCCTGCGCGCGGGTGTCGAGGAGGACCTCCGTCATCCGGATGAAGCCGGGCAGGGAAGTGTAGGACCCCAGGTTCCGCTCGTAGTGATCCCTCACCTCTTCTTCGGTCACCTCCGCCCGGCCCTTCACCACGTCGCTGCGCAGGCGTGCGGCCATCAGGCCCAGGCGCTCCTGTTCCCGCCACTCCACCATGCCCGGCCCTTCGGTCAGCCCGCGGGCCCGGGCCTCGAGAACCAGCAGGGAATCGGGGATCAACCTCTCATCGAGAGCGCGGACGACGGCCGCGGTGTCGGGGGGCAGGGCCTCCTCGTCCAGGTCGCGCAGCCCCTCCGTGGCGTCGAGGACGGTGACGGCGCCCCCCTCGTACTCGATCAGGGGGGCCTGCTCCTGGCCCGGGTCGACCTCCCGGCCGTGCAGCCCGTCGAAGACGGCCGGCACCAGTTGGCGGTGGAGGCGCAGGCCGCGAGCCTCCTTGAGCGAGTCGATGATGGCGGTGCGCCGCTCCCAGCCCTTGCGCGTCATCAGGCGCTGATGGATCTCCTGCCGCAACTGCCCGTAAGGCAGCCGCCGTTTCCGCAGCACCTTGACCACCTCGTAGCCCTCGAAGGTGCGGATCGGCTCGCTCACCTGCCCTTCATCGAGGTGGAAGGCGCCCTCCCTCAGGGTGGGCACGGCATCCGAGGCCCCGAAGAAGGCCTGCAGATCGCCCCCCTTGTCCGCGTCGCCGGCCAGGGAGCGCTCCCGTGCCAGCCCGCCGAAGTCGGCTCCCTCCGACAGCAGGCGGATGACCTCGCGGGCCTCCTCCTCGGTGGCGGAGAGGATGTGGGCGGGCCAGACCTGCCAGCCCAGCGACTCCTCCTCGTAGAAGGTGCGCAGTTCCTCTTCGGTGACCGAGAGGCGGGCGTCGACCAGCCTCCTGGCCAGCTCTTCTGCGGCGCGTTCATCGACCATCGCCGAGAGGGCGCTCTCCACCTCCGGGTGCCGATCCAGCCCTCGAAGGCCGGCCTCGCCCAGGACCAGCTCCCTGTCGACGAGGCTGCGGAGGTGCTCTCCATGGGCGGCCGCTCCCTCCTCCTTCGATCGCAGATAGGCGGGCAGGGTCCGCTCGTACTCTTCCAGATCCAGGGCGGTGATCGGCCGCCCGGAGGCGGTGGCCAGTACCGCCGCGGGATCGCCGGGCCCGGCCTGGGGGCCGCACGCCGGGAGGGCCGCGCACAGACCCAGGCTGAGAGATCTCCACCTCATCGATGGCATGTCCTGTCAAAGAAACTGCGCGGCGCCTCCTTGCGGCGGCACCGCGCAGTCAGGTGATGGTCCGAAGGAAACCTGCTATTCGCTTGTGGCTACCCTGCTGCCGTCCGGGTAGACGCGGCCGATCTCCCGCTCGAAGCGCATGGCAATGTCCACCATCTCCGCCGGATCGCCCTTGAAGTCGTAGCGCACCACCAGGCCGGGGATGTGGACGGTCAACTCCTCCACGTCGGGGGCCAGGGGCCTGAAGACCAGGTACCCCTCGGCCTCCTGGGCGCTGAAGACCGGCAGGTCGGGGAACATGGTGTTGCGCAGGATGCCGTCCCTCTCCTTCCACACATGGTGTGCGTTGCCGCTCATCCCGGGGTCGCCGCCGCCGTGGCCTCCGCCGACGTAGCGGTGGTAGTAGATCCACAGCTGCTCGCGGGTCAGGGCGTAATACTTGCGGCCGTTGGCGGTGGTGATATAGACCCTCTCGGGATCCAGGTAGACCTTCGGGTACTGGTAGTTGGAGATGGTAGCGCGGAAGACGGTGAAGCGCTGGGGCGTCTCGCCGGTGCGGAAGTAGGTGGAGTTGCCGAAGGTGTAGGGGTTGCGCGAGTCGGCCCCGTCCATGGAGAAGGAGCTGAACTGCCGGTTCAACTCCTCGTCGGTCATGGGCCGCAGGCCGACTTCCAGGCGGCCCTGCGTGTGGGTGACCGTGCCGTCGTCGGCGACGCTCTTGTTCTCCCCCTGCTCGGCCTCGCTGAGGGGCGTGAGGGGGTCCGCGTAGTAGCGGTAGGAACAGCCCGCAAGCAGCAGCAGGGCCGGAAGGAGCGGAATGAGCCACCTGGTCATGATCACCTCCTACTCTACGCCGGCGAAGATGGTTACGAACATGGTCGTCTCCGTCCGCGCCTTGTCCGCCGAGGCACGGTCGATGCGGGAGACCCGGAAGCCGGTCTGAGTCCACAGGTCGTAACCGCCGTATTCCGCGTTGTTGGTGAACTGAAGGGCATACACCATCTCGTCGCGGTCGGAGCGCAACTGGTGGGTCTTCAACTCCTCGCGGAACTGCCTTACGAGGAGGTACTCGAGACCCGTCTGCAACTCCGTGTGGGACAGGATCGGCAGGCGCAGGACCAGGGATCCGAGCTCGCGCAACTCGGTGGTGGCCACGCGCACCAGGGTGTTCTCCCGGGGCGAGGGGCGCTGG
>JAJDTN010000328.1 GCA_022827165.1 Candidatus Latescibacterota bacterium | reverse complement strand
GTCTCGACGTCTTGGAGCAGCCAGCCGATGTTCACCTGCTCCGTACGAGGCTGTCCGTCCCGGAAGTGATAGGTAGGGCCGGCGCCGTAAAACCAGCCGCCATGAAGGGGCTGGCCGGCCGCCCCGTCGCGGCTGACGATGGTGTAGCACGTCGTCATGACGAAGCCCGGGTCGATCATCCACTTCAGCCGCGCGTTCACGAGCGGATTGTCGATCATGCGTCGAAAGCCGTCGCTGAAGGGTGAGGGATGGGTCCAGGTCTGCGAGATGCGCTCTTCGGTGCAGCGCGTGCCCGGGGCCGGGGCAATAGTCTGAGAACAGCCCTCGTAGTTCGGGTACTCGCCCACGACACTGCTCGAAAGGCCCACCGGCCGACGGTTGGCTTCGGCGAAGGGCGAGTCGAGCGCTGCATTGCACTGCGCTAACCACTCGCGGTCCATCACGCCAGGCAGCACCAGGTAGCCTCTTAGGTCCCAGAACCACACCTCCTCGTGGTTCGGAGCGTCAGGCCGCGTGTTGACGCCCAGCAGCGACGGCGCCAGCTGCTGCTCGTTGCTGAGGGGCTGGCCGTCGTGGCCGAGGCCGCGTGGTGGGCCGGACACCAGCGCTCGGCGCGCCGGCGTGAGCTCATCCAGCCAGCTGTCCACACCCGTCGTGCCGTGGCCGAAGGCCCCCCCAGGGTAGCGGGAGTCGTCGCAAAAGATGCACTCCTGCAGCGAGGAGCCCGGGGCGGCGCCGACCAGCGTGGTGGCAACCGCGAGCAGACAGTCGCCAGCGCGGAGCTGCACGCGCTCCGTCGCCCCGAGCTCCTCGGCGCGCGCCATGCTCGGGGGCGGCTGGACGTTGGCTTTGTGCGACGCGGGGCACACCACCGCGCGGCTGTCGCCCACGGCCCACAGCGCGCGCAGCCCCCAGACGCACACCCGGTCGGGCCGGCTGGTCGTGTCGTAGCCCAGCCGGCGCTGCTCATCCACCGTCAGATCATTGGCCCACTGCCCCTCTTTGGTCAGGCGGCGCGACGGCCGGTCCAGCTCAAACTTGATCGTGTGGAACTCCTGTTCCTTCCCTTCAGTACCGTCGTACGCAGCGCGGTGCCACAGCGGTAACTCCCCGCCAGCCAGCTGATCAATCGCAGCCAGCAAGTCCGGATGCTCAGCCAGAGCGGCGGGTGTGGCGTGCGCCGCTGCCGGCGCGCCGAGCAGGCTCGGGAGGAGGATATAGCCGTCGAGCTCGAAGGCCCACCTCTGCTCCTCGGTCATCAGCGCCATGGACCCGCTCCGTGGACATCGAAGAGGTATTTTTCCGTTTCGGTCATGAGGCAACCCTTTCTCTCACAGATCGTCGCATTTGGGATTTGAGTTTGTTAGTGGGATGTGACATTCAACTGAACAAGCGGACTGATTCGAGGCGTGACCCCGAAGGGGGACCCATCACTCCTGTCCGCCACGGTAGGCCTCCACCTCTTCCCGGGCCGCCCGCTCCAGCAGCTCCAGCTCGCTGCCCAGCTCGAAGAACCCGGCGCCGCGACGGACCCAGTCCCGCGCCGTCCCGGGGCCGGAGGGCGTCGTCCCGAAGCAGACCCGGCGCTCGCGGCACAGCCGCAGGATGCGCCTCATGGGGCCGGTCACGTCGGGGTGGTCGTAGTCGCCGGGGCGGCCCATGGCGATGGAGAAGTCGTAGGGCCCCACGTAGACGACGTCCACGTGGGGGCTGGCGGCGATGGCGGCGGCGTTGCGCAACCCCTCGGCGGTCTCGATGTGGGCCACGATGCTGACGGACTGGTTGGCCCGCCGCAGCCAGGCGGCGTGGTCCTCGGGGATCCGGTAGTCGCTGCTGGCGTATCCCGGGGCCCCGGCGCGGGAGCCCTTCGGCGGGAAGAGGGCGTAGTCGGCCAGCTCGGCGAGCTGCTCGGGCGACTCGGTGCGCGGCAGCTGCAAGCCGCACAGGCCGGCGTCGAGGAGGCGGGTCACCTCGCCGCGGTCGAGGTCGGTCTTGGCGATCGCCGGCAGGCCCAGGCCGCGGGCGGCGTGGACGAAACCGGCCAGCTCCGGGGTCTGCAGGAAGGCGTGCTCGGTCTCGACGAAGAGGAAGTCGTACCCGGCCTCGGCGAGCAGGGTCGCCATCGACGGCCGCAGGTACTCCGAGACCATGCAGCCGAGGGCCGGCGGCCCCCCGGCGCCGGCGCGGCGCAGGCGCCGGCGGAAGGCCCGGCCGAGGGCGGTGGGATCGGGGGGTTTCCTGCTCATCAGGCGGCGCAATCAAGCCGCCTGCGCGCCCGGAGGCAAGGCTTGATGAGGTTCGCGGGGCCGGTTAGGTTGGTGGCCCTCCATGACGACCGCCTCCGCCCCCTCCGACGCCGCCGGCCGCGCCCTCGGCCGCAGCGGAGAGCTCGACCTCGACGACCGCCGCGTCCTCTGCCTCCTCGACGGCCTGGCCCTCGCCTACCGCGCCCACTTCGCCCTCATCAACAACCCGGTGACCAACTCCCGGGGGATGAACACCTCGGCGCCCTTCGTCTTCACCAACACCCTGCTGGAGCTGCTGGAGCGCTTCGAGCCGACCCACCTGGCCGCCGTCTTCGACACCGGCGAGCCGACCCACCGGCACGAGGAGTTCGCCGAGTACAAGGCCCAGCGCGAGAGCATGCCCGAGGACCTGGGCATGGCCATGCCCTACGTCTTCCGCATCCTCGAGGGGTTCAACATCCCCGTGGTGCGCGTCGACGGCTGGGAGGCCGACGACGTCATCGGCACCCTGGTGGGCCGCGCCGAGGCGGCGGGCATGACGACCTACATGGTCACCCCCGACAAGGACTTCGCCCAGCTCGTGTCGGAGCGGACCCTGCTCTACCGTCCGGGCCGCTCCGGCCGGCCGCCGGAGCTGCTCGGCCAGGACGCGGTGCTGGCCAAGTGGAAGATCGAGCGCATCGACCAGATCCCCGATCTCTTCGGGCTCATGGGCGACGCCATCGACAACGTGCCCGGCGTGCCCGGCATCGGCGAGAAGACGGCCCAGAAGCTGCTCGCCGACTTCGGTACCGTGGAGCAGCTCCTCGATCGCGTCGAGGAGATCAAGGGGAAGCGCCGCCAGGTCCTTCAGGAGCACGCCGACCAGGCGCGGCTCTCCAAGCGGCTGGTGACGATCGAGACCGACGTCCCCGTGGAGCTCGAGATCGAAACCCTCAAGCGGGGACCCGCCGACGACAAGCTCCTCACCGGCCTGTTCTCGGAGCTGGAGTTCAACGCCCTCGGCAAGCGCCTCTTCGGCGACGACTTCGAGGCCGGAGTGCAGCGTCTCCACGCCGGCGTCGAGGATCCCCACGAGGTGCGCTCCATCGCCGACGTGGAGCACGACTACCGGACCGTGGAGGACGCCGCCGGCCGCGCCGCCCTGATCGCCGAGCTGAAGCAGGCCGGCGCCTTCGCCCTCGACCTGGAGACGACGAGCCTCAACCCGCGCACCTGCGAGTTGCTGGGGATGGCCGTCAGCCACGTGCCGCACGCGGGGGCCTACGTCCCCTTCCCGGAGGACGAGGAGGAGGGCCGCGCCGTCCTCGAGGAGCTGCGCCCGCTGCTGGAGGATCCGGCGGTGGCCAAGATCGGCCACAACCTCAAGTTCGACCTCGTCGCCCTTCGCTGGAAGGGCATCGAGGTGCGGGGCCGCCTCTTCGACACCATGGTGGCCGCCTTCCTCGCCGTGCCCGACCTGCGCCGTTCCCTCGACTACCTCTCCCAGGCCCTGCTCGGGTACAAGCCGGTGCCCATCGCCGACCTCATCGGCGAGCGCGGCGAGGACCAGCGCAGCATGCGCGAGGTGCCGCTTGAGGAGCTGACGGAGTACGCAGTGGAGGACGCCGACGTGGCCCTGCAGCTGAGCCTCAAGCTCGAGCCGATGCTCGAGGAGTCGGGGCAGATGCGGCTGTACGAGGAGGTCGAGGCGCCCCTGATCCCGGTGCTGGCCGCCATGGAGCACGCCGGCATCCGCGTCGACCCGGCCATCCTCAAGACGATCTCCGACGAGCTGGCGGCGCGCATCGAGTCGGCGGCGCAACGGATCGAGGAGCTGGCGGGGGAGCCCTTCAACCTCAACTCGCCCCAGCAGCTCGGCAACATCCTCTTCGAGAAGCTCCAGCTCGACCCCAACGCCCGCCGCACCTCCAAGTCGAAGCAGTACAAGACCGACGAGATGGTCCTCACGCGGCTCTCCCACGAGCACGAGATCGCCGCCCGGATCCTCGATCACCGGCTGTGCACCAAGCTGAAGTCGACCTACCTCGACATGCTCCCGGGGGCGATCTTCCCCGGCACCGGCCGGGTCCACACCCACTACGAGCAGGCCGTGGCCGCCACCGGCCGCATGCAGTCGAGCGGCCCGAACCTGCAGAACATCCCGATCCGCACCGAGCAGGGGCGCGAGATCCGCAAGGCCTTCGTCCCCGGCGGCCCCGAGTACACCCTGCTGGCCGCCGACTACTCGCAGATCGAGCTGCGCATCATCGCCGAGATCTGCGGCGACGAGCGCATGAACCGCGCCTTCCGCGAGCGCGAGGACATCCACGCGGTGACGGCGTCGCGCATCTGGGGGGTGCCGGAGGAGATGGTCGACGACGAGATGCGGCGCCAGGCGAAGACGGTGAACTTCGGCATCATCTACGGCATCTCCGCCTTCGGCCTGTCGGAGCGGCTGGGCCTGCCGCGCAAGTTGGGGCAGCAGTTCATCGAGCAGTACTTCGAGGAGTACCCCGGCGTGCGCCGCTACATGGACGAGACGATCGAGTTCTGCAAGGAGCACGGGTACGTGGAGACGATGCTCGGCCGCCGCCGCTACCTGAAGGACATCCACTCCCGCAACCGGGCGGTGCGCGCCGCCGCCGAGCGCAACGCCATCAACTCGCCGATCCAGGGCACGGCGGCGGACATGATCAAGCGCGCCATGGTCGCCATCCACCGGCAGCAGGTGGAGCGCGGGTGGAAGACGCGCATGCTGCTGCAGGTCCACGACGAGCTGCTCTTCGACCTCCACCGCGAGGAGGAGGAGGAGGTGCGGGAGGTGGTGGAGCGGGAGATGAAGGAAGCGATCCCCATGGAGGTGCCCATCGTTGTCGAGATGGGCACCGGCGAGACCTGGCTCGACGCCCACTGAGCGGAGACTGAGAGGAAAGGAAGAAGAGTGAACGAGAACGGCTGGATGCAGGTCGCCGCGGTCGGGGAGATCGAGCCCGGCCAGGCCAAGGCGGTTCGTCTCGGCGAGGAGGGGCGCAGCGTCGCCCTCTTCAACGAGGCCGGGCGCATCTACGCCACCGACAACCAGTGCCCCCACATGGGCTACCCCCTCACCCGCGGCGTCGTGCGCAACGGCGTCGTCACATGCGACTGGCACGGCCGGCGCTTCGACCTCGAGGGCGGCGGCTGCTTCAACAACATGTGCGACGATCTCGCCGTCTTCCCGGTGGAGATCCGCGGCGGAGACCAGGTGTGGATCCAGGTGGAGGAGGAGGGCTACCGGCGCAAGGAGGTGCACCTGGAGCTGCTGCGCGAGGGGCTCCTTCATCAGGACCGCTGGACGATCTCCAAGGCCCTGGCCCTGCTGTCCCGGGGCGGGGTGCCGCGGGAGGAAGTCGTGGCCGTGGTGCTGCGCCACTTCGGCCGCCGCGTGGCCAGCTCCGGCGGCGACGAGGCGGGCACCGACCTGGGGCGCCTGGTGGGCGGCCTGGCGGTGGCCGACCGCTACGACGGCGCCGATCAGCTCGCCTGCCTGGCCACGGCGGCCACCGCCGCCTCGGGCGGGGCGGCTTCGCGGCTGCGGGTGGTGCCCCTGCCCGAGCCGGTCACCCAGGAGCGCATCGAGGACTGGGTGCGCGTGTTCTCGCGCAACGGCCAGGCCAACCGCATCGAGCGCTGCCTCTTCACCACCCGTTCCCGCGGCGACACGGAGCGCATCCTGCCGCTGCTCTTCGAGTGCGCCGTGCAGCCGGGGTTCCTCGGCTTCGGCGAGAACCTGGTCACCCTCGCCTGCCTGGCCGACGCGGTGGACCGCTTCGGCTGGGAGGCGTCGTCGGAGCTGGTCCTCAACCTCGGGTCCCGCACCGTGGGCCGGGGGCGCGGCGAGCCGGAGCTGTTCCGCCGCGACGCCATCCGCAAGATGCGGGATCTCGCCGGCGTCATCGATCAGGCGGCGGAATCTTCCGGGCAGGGGCTCGAGTTCGACGAGGACGCCCTGGCGGCGGACCTGCTCAGCGGCGATCTGGAGCGGTCCTTCAGCTCCCTGGCCGGGGTGCTGCAGTCCGGGGTCTCCCTGCAGCGGCTGATCACCACCTTCCTGCTGATCGCCGCCGACCGCATGGCGCGCACCCCGGTGAACGTCGACGCCGGCTGGAGCTGCCTCACCCTCGAGCTGGACCTGGCGCGGTCGCTGCGCACGGCGCTGCGCATCGGCGGGCCTCGCGTGGCCGCCATGGGGTTGTTCCACGCGGCCTGGCACCTCTTCGCCGACCGCTGGCTCAACATCCCCGCCCGGCCCCTGTCGGAGCCACCGGAGGCGCCGCCGTCGGCCTCCTCGGCCGGGGAAGGGGTCGAGGAGGTGGCCCGGGCGGTTCAGACCCTGGACGTGCACGCCGCCGGCGACAGCGCCGCCGCCTACCTGGCCGCCGGACTCGACGCCGACCGGCTGCTGCACCGGCTGGGGGTGCTGATCCTGTGGAACGACACCGGCGCCCGGCTGCTGCCGACGCTGTCCACGGTGGTCGACGAGTTCGCCGGCACCCGGGGCGGGGACGCGGCCCTCGGCGCCGGCCACCCGGCGGCGGCGCAACTGGTGGCGGGGCTGGCGAGGTACGCCACCGACGTGCGCACCAGCAAGGCCAGCGGCGCGGCGACGACCACGGCCCTGCGCTTCGCCGAGGGCCTCACCACCATCGACGTATTCGCCGACGAGGAGCCGGCCCAGCCATGAGCACGAATGGAGAGTTCGTAAGGGTCGCGTCAGTCGACGAGGTCGTCGAGGGGCAGCCGAAAGCGGTCCGCGTCGAGGGGCGGAGCGTGGCCCTCTTCGAGCACCAGGGGCGCTACTACGCCACCGACAACCAGTGTCCCCACATGGGCTACCCCCTCACCCGCGGCATCGTGCGCGACGGCGTGCTGACCTGCGACTGGCACGGGTACAGCTACGACCTGGGCGGCGGCGGCTGCTTCACCGGCGGCTGCGACGACCTCGACACCTATCCGGTGGAGGTGCGGGACGGCGGGATCCACGTAGACGTGAGCAGCGGCGGCTCCCGGCGGGACGACGCCCACTTCCTGCTGCTGGAGGAGGGCCTGAACAACGGCGACAGCTGGACCCTCTCCAAGGCGATCGCCATCCTCCTGGCCCGCGGCGTCTCCGAGCGGGAAACCCTCGAGAAGCTGGTGCGCCACATGGGCCGCTACGCGGCGACGCAGCTCGACGCGCGCCAGGCGGGCAACGAGGTGGCCCAGTTCGTCAACGGTCTCGCCGTGGCCCGGCGCTACGAGCCGGAGGAGCGGCTGATCCCCCTGATGATGGCCGCCACCGCCGCTTCGGGGCGCGCCGGGGACCGGCCGCCCCTGCGGGCCCTGCCCGGGGTCTCCGAGGGGGACGCGGTCCCGTACGACAAGCTCGCCGGCTGGGTGCGCTACTTCTCCGAGGACAAGATGTGGGAGGGGATCGAGAAGTGCCTCCTCACCCTCCGCGGCCAGGGCGGCCGCGACGACGACATCCCGCCCCTGCTCTTCGAGTGCGCCGTGGCCCCCCACTTCATCGCCGTGCGCGACAACCTGCGCAACCTCGGCTGTCTCATCGAGCTGCTCGACGAGTTCGGCTGGGGGATCAGCGAGGAGCTGGTCTGCAACACGGCGGCGAAGATGCTCGGCCGCGGCCGGGGCGTGCCCGGCGACGCCCTGCGCGAGGCGATGGACATCTTCGCGGAGACGCCGGTCCCCGACGGTCCGGACGACGCCGCCGGCGACTACGACGAGGCGGCCTTCGTCGAGGGGCTGGTCAGCGGCAACGTGCGCACCACCTTCGACGCCGTGACCCGGGCCCTGGAGGAAGGAGCCGGCGTCGAGCAGCTGGCCACCTCGATGGTGATGCTCGCCGCCGACCGCATGGCGCGCACCCCCGTGGGCATGAGCCCGGGGTGGGGGGACCTGGCCTGGGAGATGTCCCTGGCCTCGGCGGTGCGCACCGTCAACCGCCGCGCCGGGGCGGGGGCGGCGCGCAAGGCGCTCTACCACGCGGCCTGGCAGTTCTTCGACGACCGCTGGCTCAACATCCCCCAGCGCCGGCTCGCCGAGGCGGACGCCGCCTCGGGCAACGGCGCCCCCGGGGAGGAGGAGGCCGCCCTTGAGCGGATCGTCGAGGCCATCGAGTCGATCCAGGTGCGCCGCATCGGCCGCATGACGCGGGACTACCTCAACGCCGGCCACGACGGCGACCGCCTGCTGC